>JAKBAE010000084.1 GCA_021809325.1 bacterium | reverse complement strand
TCAGTCCTGTAAATTTACCCATCATCTCCTTCAGCTAAAATGAGGGAAATACGATGCCACATAAAGATTTTAGTGGCTAGTCAAAGATATGTTCATTTAATACTTGAATTTTTTATTTCATTTAAAAATTGACAATTAAGTATTATGTTTGTATAATTTTAATTCACAAAGGAGACTTATTATGTCACTAATAGCAAGGTTGCCATTTAGTCAGAGTTTATATGTAAATACTTCGAGAGCTCTAAAAACATTTTTTTCACACTCAAGCCAGGCTCTCTCCGCATCCCCAATCTTCCGCCACCCGTTTCGAGACGGTGAAAAATGGGACGTTGACTATTCACGAGCAGTTTTAGATTTCATTAGTAAAAGCAACGAAAGGCACCCGGAGAATGCACCGCTTACCGCATTTATCTTAGGCCAGTACCGCAATCGCACGATGTCAATGCCCCCCAGTGTGTATCTCATGCAGCAAGCAGCAAGGACAGGCAGGGTCGCCATAGTATCGATACCCGAGGGTAGAATGTTGCGGGAGTGTCTTGAAACGGCTTCAAAACAACATAGCGGACAATCTATTCGGGATGCCGTTGTCATGGTCCACGGAAGCCCGGATGGCCATCTAATGTGCGGAAATAATGGTGAATCGTCAGATCTATCATACGAAGATCTCAAAAAAGAAGATTTTGAAAGGGTATCTCCCGATGGAAATATTGCCCTTTTGTGCTGCTGCCAGCCAAGAGAAGCGATTGATACATGGAGCGAAAAATCCGCACGCGTTGTGCTTGCTGCGCCCGATATCCCAATCAGGCCCTTGGATACGATCTATGTAGATGGAGAGTTATCTTCTTATCATCTGGTCACTCAAGAGCCTATTTTAACGAAATTTTCAGCCGACGGGACGCAGGAGCTGATTGCCCCTCCTGAAGAACGAAAGGTCCGGGCCTTTCAAGTAAGAGACTTTCATCGCTGCAGGCAAGATGCTATTGAAGGGTCCATGGATGCGCAATATGAATTAGCTAAAATGTATGAGAATGGCGTTGGTACGCCTCAATCATTTTCTAATGCGCTTGAATGGTATCGTAGAGCAGCATCTAGAGGGCATCTTACGGCCTTAGAAAAGGCGCGATATCCCTCGAAATGGATGCCGGCTTGATATCCGGTAAAATGACTTTTCAAAAATAACCTACTCGCGCTAGACTAGCGGCCCTTCAAAACAAATTTTAGGATAAATTGAATGGCCGCTGTTTCTTTTTCTTCTTCTTCTCATGCTCCTTCTTACTCGATGTTAAGCGAAGAACCTCCAAACACTTCTCAGCCCCCTTCAACTTGGCTCAGCCCAAATCGTGGGGCAAAGCTGCTGCTCCACCCATTGCCTAAGAGTCCTTCCAAGTTGAGCTATCCATCCAAACTGCCCGATTGGTATAGTAACTTGCATCGGCAGCTTAGAGACCTTTCTTGCTCCAATCAGGAAGAGCCTACGCATCCCCTCGATTACAAGAGTATACGGGCTACTGTTGAACATGTGATGGGGATTCAAGACGATAATCAATCCCTTTTGCTATTAAAGCTATTATCAGAATTTCCGCTCTTTGGATCTCAAGAGATCTTTTTTTGCGTTTTAAACGCTCTCAGGCAAAGACATTCCAATTTGAATACTTACTTTTCCGATTTAGATCTCGAAGAAGATGGAATCCACCCATCCTTTACACCAGCCGCACTTGCCCAACTTCTTCATTTTTTTTGTGAACAATTCCGTTTACCTGATGTTTTAGACGTCACGTATACATCTGCACTCCCATCACTTGTTCTCGAGATGATTAAAGCTCCTGAAGGCACCTTTCACGGATGGGCGGTAGCCAACGATCTAATCTCGGACGATCCCCATGTCGTTCCCGCATTTGCGCTAAAAAAAGGGGGTGTACTGCATCTGTTTTTCTTTGATTCGATTGGTCATAACTTTTCGGAAAATATGAATGAACGACGCATTCCTATTGTTCTGACTCAAGTATTTGACGAACTTCGGAATAAGGAAAAGGCACGCGAAGGTCTTAAAATTTATAGCTACCAACCTCAAAGGCAGCATGCATTAGCCGGGTGCACAGTCTTTACTTTGCTTGATCTAAAAAACTTGGTTGAAATGCATCAAGCTTCTAATGGTGATCTAATTGATTTTTATCATAGCCAGCCTCCCGAGCTGCAACCCGAAGTCGCCAATCACAAACTGAGAAGAAAAACGCCACTTGATTTTTACGAAATGAGAACTCTTCCTCCTCAAATGATGAAATCTACCCAATCGTATACGGAATTGGGTAGATACCAAAGCCGTCCTCCGGAAATGATGTCGACCCCTATGGCTTTTCGCTATTCCGCAGAGGGCGAGCTGGTTTCAAAACCGCTAAACTTAGAGGAACTAAGGCTCCGGGTAGAAGAAAAAAAGAGGATCGACTCGAGAGATAAGCCAAAAAACCTATATGTCGAACAAAAGCAGATGCAGATGACGGTATATCTGCTCGGAGTCTATTTTGGGATGCCGGCTATCGATCCGAAAAATATATTCACGCCAAATATGGCTCGGCGTCTATTCTAAGATCGGCTCTTCTTCGCACTGCCATCCGCCGCCGAGGGCTTTATAGAGGGTGACAAGAGTGATGAGGGCCGACGTGTCTTTATCGAGGAGATTTAAGTCGGCCAAGACGGAGTCGCGCTGGCTTTGAAGGGCTCCAAGAAGAGAGATGAGTCCCGCCTTATATTGGTCGGTTGCGAGGCGGGCGACATCGCGCGTGGATGAGGCACTTTTTCTCATGAGATTGGCGCTGGAAAGGCTATCTGAATAGGAGACGAGGGACCCTTCGGCTTCTTGAAGGGCCGTCAGCACCGTATTCTGATATTGATATCCCGCCATCGAGCATTCCGCTTCGGCGGCGTGCAGGTTTCCAACAAGCCTTCCCCCTTGAAAGATCGGGATGTTCAAGTCGCCGCCATAGGCCCAGGTGCGGCTGGCTGCCTGAAAGAGCTTCTTTATCTGGAGGGATTGCAGGCCGGCGTCGCCGACGAGCGTAAAGCTCGGATAGAAGGAGGCGACGGCGATCCCGACGCCGGCGGTCGCTTCCGCGAGCTGTCTTTCGGCCCTGCGTACATCGGGACGGCGGCGCAAGAGATCGGAGCGCAGCCCGATCGCGACATGGTCGGGCGCTGCCGGAAGAGGCTTGGCTTCGATCAGCTCGTCGACAAGGGCTTCGGGTTCTTTGCCGGTCAAGATCGAAAGGGCGTAGATGTTGCGGTAGATTTGCGCATGGGTATCGGGAAGAGACGCTTTTGCGCTGTCGAGGGCGGCCACAATCCTCTCCACATCGAGCCGGTTCGCCGTCCCGACAAGAAACTGCATCTCGACGATCGTTTTGGACTCTTCGAGCAGTTGGATATTTTTTTGGAGAAGTTCGGACCTTTTTTGAAAGCTCCTCAGCTCGAGATAATTTCTTGCGATCTCGGCGAGGGTAGAGATGAGGACTGCATTTCGATTTTCAATGGCAGAGCCTATATGCGCCTCTGCCAGCTCCACCGTGCGGCGCGTCTTTCCGAAGAGATCAATCTCCCATGAGGCGTCAAAGAGCCCATTGAAGAGGTTTTGGATTTGCGGGATCTGGATAGAAAAGGGAAGGCCCGTATTAATGTTGGGAAGGCCCCCGCCGGCGCCTCCTCCGGGAGTGATGGCGAAGACCGGGCCGTTTTTACTAAAATAAGTCTTCAAAGCGCTCAAGTCAGCGCTGATCTGCGGAAAGAGATTGGAGGCGGCCACTTCGCGAAGGGCCCTGGCCTCGCAGATCGCCGCTTCGGCCCTCAAGATCTCTTGATTTGAGAGTGCTGCCGTTTCGATATACTTTTCTAAAAGATCGTCATGGAACACTTTCCACCAGGCGATCTCGGGCTCGGATGTGGTGTATTCCTTTTCTTCTTCAGGCTCGTGCCACTCATTTCCAACTGTATTTTCCGGCGCCTTGTAATCGGGGCCGACTTTAAAACAGCCCGCGAAGAGAAGGAATAAAAGGGGTAAATATTTCATCCAAGCCTCCTGCGGAAAAACCGCCCCGCGCCGAAAACGGAAAAGATCGCAATCAAGATCATCGGCCATGCTTGGTTAAAGACGACGGAGGCAGGCATATCTTTTAGAAAAATTCCCTTGGAGATCACGAGCATATAGCGCAGCGGCATCAGATAGGTGACGGGTTGGAGCCACTCGGGCATATTTTCGATCGGCGTGGCAAAGCCGGAGAGAAGGACCGATGGGACCATGAAGACAAAGGTGCCCAGGATCGCTTGCTGCTGCGTGGAGCAGATCGATGAGATAAAAAGACCGGCCCCGCTGATCGCGCTCACGAAGAAAAATAGGCAGAGATAGAAGAGAAGAGCCGAGCCTGTGAAGGGGACGCCAAAGAGAAAGACCCCGACGATCAGGATGATCGACCCTTCAAGCTGTCCGATTAAAATTCCGGGGACAATCTTTCCAACCAGGATCTCAAACGGGATGAGCGGCGAGACGAGGAGCTGGTCGAACGTGCCGAGCTCCCGCTCGCGTGCGACTGACAGCGAGGTGACGATGAGACACGTAAGCATCGAGAGGATCGCGACAAGGCAGGGGACGTTGTACCAATAGTAGAGGATATTTGGATTGTACCAGTCGCGCTTGACAAGGCGCGTTTTTTCGAGCAAGACCCCTTGCCTTTCTTCCGCCTCCCTCTCGTATTGTTGGATGATTGAGGTGGCATATCCTGCGACGATCTGCGCGGTGTTCGATTTTCTTCCATCGAAAATGAGCTGGATGGGCGCCCGTTTGTCCGAGTCGAGTTTTCTCGAAAACGTCTCGTCGATTGAGATGGCCATCACCCCTTTTTGCGTATCGATGAAGGGGTGGATTGCATCGACCGAAGGAAGATGGATGATTTTTCCGAAAACGGGAGATCCTTTAAACCTTTCGATCAGCTCGAAGCCTTTTTCTCCGTTGTCGCGGTTGACGACGCCGATGGAGATGTGCTTGACGTCCAACGTTGCGGCAAAAGTAAAGATGAAGAGCTGGATGATCGGCGGCAAAAGGATGGCAAACCGGCTCTTGGGATCTCGCCAAACCCCGATCAGCTCTTTCAAGATGAGCGAATAGATGCGGTAGATCATTCGAGCCTCTTCACGGTTTTTCTGGCGGTGAGAAAGAAGAGGAGAAGGCCGATGCCGATCATGGGAAGGAGATTAAAAAAGATCAGGCTCCAGACGTTTCCGACGAGAAAAAGGGTCTGCAGGCATTGGACAAAGTAGCGCGCCGGCATCAGGTAGGTTAGAAGGCGGATAGGCCAAGGCATGCTGCTGATCTCGAAGAGAAATCCCGACAGGATGTACGCGGGGAGGAAGGCCGAGACGATGGCGGCCTGCGAGGCGACGACTTGGTTTTTCGCTAGCGTTGAGATGAGAAGCCCAATGCTAAGGGCGCAGATGAGAAAGACGGCGGAGACGAGGGCGAGAAGAAGGATCGAGCCTCTGAGAGGCACATCGTATAAAAAGACCGCGAGGACAACGCACATCGCTAAGGAAACCATCCCGAGCGTAAAATAGGAGATGAGCTTTGAGAGGATGATCTCGACAATGCTCACCGGCGTTGCCATGAGCGCCTCCATCGTTCCCCGCTCCCATTCGCGGGCGATGACGAGTGCGGTCAAAAGGGTGCCGATCAAGGTCATGATGATGGCAAGAGAGCCGGGTATGAGAAAATTGCGGCTCTCGAGCTGTTCGTTATACCAGTAGCGCGAGTCGACCTCGATGCCGGGCGGCATCCGGATCCCTTGGGCAATGCTCTCTTGCCGCCTCCACTTTTGGTAGGCGCCCTCTACATAGTTTTGAACGAAGTTCGCTGTGTTCGGCTCGCTTCCATCGGCAATCACCTGGATCGGGGCGATGATCCCGGGCCGCTCTAAAAAGGAGGAAAAGTAGGAGGGGACGACGACGATGCCGCGGATGGCCCCTCGCACTAGATCTTCCGTCAGCTCCCTTTCATGCCTTGCAATTTTCACATCAAAGTAGCGAGAGCCTGTCAAAGACTCTGCAAAGGTGCGGGCAGCAGGTGTTGTGTCTTGAAGCACAAGGCCGATGCGGAGATGGTTGAGATCGAGCGAGACGCCATAGCCGTAGAGGAAAAGCAAAAGCAGAGGCAAGACGATGCTGATCAAGATGCTGCTCGGATCGCGGATGATCTGAAACGCCTCTTTTCGTATGAGGGCGTTTAAGCGCTTAAAGCTGATGCTGCTTGTCATGCTCCTCAATCAGTTGGATGAATGCGTCTTCCAAGGTAGGCGTTGGGTTTGCTTCGCTTTTTGCCGCTTCCCGGAGCGCATCGGGCGTGTCGAGGTGGATGATTTGACCTTGATAGATGAAGGCGATCCGGTCGCAATACTCCGCTTCGTCCATGAAGTGGGTCGTGATGAGAACCGTCACCCCTTTTTCGACAAGGCCATTGATATGGCTCCAAAACTCGCGCCGGACGTAGGGGTCGACGCCTGAGGTCGGCTCGTCGAGAAAGAGGACCGGAGGCCGGTGCATCGTCGCGCATGCGAGCGAGAGGCGCTGCTTAAAGCCCAAAGGCAGCGAGTCGGCTGTGGCATTGAGAAAAGGGTCCAATGAAAAGATTTGCACCATCTGTTCGATGGCGAGGCTCTGCTCTTCGTTTTTCAAATTGTAAATGCCAGAAAAGAACTCGAGGTTTTGACGGATGCTCAAGAGGCCGTAGAGAGAAAACTTTTGCGCCATATACCCGATTTGCGAACGTGCTGCGGCAGGCGTCTTTTGTACGTCAAAGTTGTTGACCATGGAGCTTCCTTCCGTCGGTTTCAAAAGGCCGCAGAGCATCTTGAACGTCGTTGACTTTCCGGCCCCATTCGGCCCCAAAAGCCCGAAGATTTCTCCCCTTTTGATAGAAAAGGAGATGTTGTCGACCGCGGCAAAAGAGCCAAAGCGCTTGACCAGGTTTTTTGCTTCGACGGGGGAGTGGGTGTTTGCCTCTATCGGCTTTGTCCTCTCGGCTAGGGCGGAAGCTCCTTTGGGCCCTCCTCCCAAAAGATCGATGAAGGCATCTTCGAAGCGAGGAGCTATTGGGGTAAGCTCCATCCCTTCGATCTGATTGGCAGAGTTTTCCTTAAAGACGATGCGAAGAGCTTTTCCCTGGAGGGCGCAGTCGAGGACATCGGGCGCGTCGAGGGCTTTTTTCAAAAGCTCTCTTCGAGCGCCGTCTTCCGCTTGCGTTTTGAATACCCGCCCTTCAACGCGCTTTGTCAGCTCAGACGGAGGCCCAGCATAGGCGAGCTTTCCTTTGTTGAGGAGCAAGACGGAATCGCAGCGCTCCGCTTCATCGAGATAGGCGCTGCTCCAGAGGATCGAGATCCCCTCATTTAAGAGGTCTTTGACCATTTTCCACAGCTCTCTTCTCGAGAGGGGGTCGACGCCGACGCTCGGCTCGTCAAGAAGGAGAAGAGACGGCTTTTTGATCAGCGTGCAGGCAAGCCCGAGCTTTTGTTTCATCCCTCCGGAAAGGGCCCCTGCGAGCCGTTTGATAAAAGGGGCAAGCCCTGTGAAAGCGAGGAGGCGCTCGATCGTCTCTTTCCTCTCCTTTTCGTTTGCGCCCCGCAAATCGGCGTACAGATTGAGGTTTTGCTCGACGGTGAGATCTTCATAGAGACCGAATTTTTGCGGCATATAGCCTGTGATCTCATGGATCGGCTCGGGGTCGGAAACGGTGTTTTTCCCGGCAATGGTGATCACACCGGAAGAGGGGAGAAGGAGGGTTGCGATGAGGCGGATGAGCGTCGTTTTTCCGGCTCCATCCGGGCCGACGAGACCTATGAGTTTTCCTTGGGGGATCTCTGCATTGATCCCGTCCAGTACGAGCGGGAGGTTTGGGGCGAAGCGCTTGGAGAGATTTTGGATCGATACGAGCGCATCACTCATCGGATCTCCGCGTGATCAGCTTTACAGTAACGGGCATCCCTTGTTTGAGCCCCATGTCGGGGTTGTCGGCATAAACGCGTAAGCGGTAGACGAGGTCGGTGCGCAGCTGCGTCGTCTCAACTGTTTTCGGGGTGAATTCGGCGACGGGGGAGATGAAACCCACTTTGCCGTAATAGATTTTTCCGCCCTTTGTATCGGTGTAGATTTTCGCATCCATCCCATAATTGACCTTGCCAAGATCGGGCTCTGCGACAAAGGCGCGGATCCAGACGGGAGAGGTCAAAGAGAGTGTATAAACCGGCTCCGAGGGGAGGACGACCGAGCCAGGCTCGCGGATGCGCGTCAGCAAAATGCCGTCGTTGGGCGCGTATACAGCCGTATAGGAGAGATCGTCCTGAGCGATCCGAAGAGCTGCCTGGGCAGCAAAGAGCTGTCCTTCCAAACTGTCCTTGCTTGCCTGTGCATTGTCGAGGTCTTCTTGCGATACCCCTCCGACCCCGATCAGCTCCTTTCTTCTTTTGAGCAGAATTTCCGCATTTAGAAAGGCGGCCTTCACTGAATCGAGGTTTGCATTTGCTTGGCGGACGCGGTCGTCATAGGGCGTTTTGTCCAATACAGCCATGAGCGCGCCTTTCGGGACAAAATCACCTTCTTCAAAGCAAAGCTGGACGACTTGGCCCTGGACGCGGAAGCTGATGTCGACCTCGCGCACATCGACATTTCCATAGAGGGTTAGCTTATTCTTATGAATTTGCGTGCGAAACATCATGACTGAGCCAATGATGATCAGAACGCAGAGCGCGCAAAAAATAGCCGGAAGAAAAAACCGTTTCATCTCAATTTTGTTTCATACTTACTCTATGCAAATGATTAAAGTGATTTCTTTGCTATTGAAATTTATTCTTGATTGCCCTAGTTTTTTTCGCCTAAATCAACCTAAAGAGGCTCCATATGATAGCAACAAATATCGCAGCTATGGGAAGTGCTTGTGAACAAATAAAATCTCTCGCAATCAAGTCTATCTGCGCTGCTACGGCCGTCGTAGCAGCAGGCGTCGCATTGAACTACATTTTTCGGCCATTTGGCAATCCTGCAGCTCTTTGGGCTGACAACTGTCAACCACTTCTGCAAGATCTGAAAAATGAATATTCGATTGCTAAATCAACCAGGGATTGTTTCATCCAGCAACACGAAGCAGTGGGAAGCGGATCGACTGAAGAATGTCTGGCTGCCCTTGCAGACTATTACCCAAAAGATTCAGGTCTTCTCAAGCTTATAGATGCTGTTGGAGGCGGTGAGGAGTTTTGCAGCCTCCCTGTCGAGCCGCTTGAAAGAGACCTGGGAGGCGACATTCCTGAAACTCTTGCCAATACAATCCTCAACAAAGGCAAAGTACGGGGAGTAGATTCTAGGAAAAATGTATTTTTTGGATGTAGGACATTTGAAGAACCTTCCGCTGAAGGGACGCGTCCAAATATTTACGCTAGTTCAATGGACGGATCAACAAATTTCTGGACCCGTGTAACTCTTGCAGACGGGTATCACATAGAACGCAGAATGGGTTATCGCGAATTCCATAATTTGAGACGTTTAATCCAAGGAGAGACTATTTTCGATAAATACTTTGGATACGAGGTCAGCCGAAAGCTGGTATAACTTATACTGGTTCCGATTCAATCTTATACCTCCCTCGGCCACAAACTTGGATTTGGGCCCGCGTCAAAGCTCCCCAGGATCAACGATCGTAAAAGCAGCAGTATTAATTCAATACGACTGCTTTTACGGTCGTTGATCCTGGGGCTTTCACGCGATCCTATAGCCGATTCTTGAGGCTGTTTCTGTATGCGCTATATATTAATAGTCAATGATTTATGGATGTTTGAAAGAGAGTGTGTCCGGAAAGCTGCTAATAAGCTGTTTATTTGTTTAAAAATAATTATATTATTTGCTATAATTGTAACTACAAACAAAAATTAAAAATAGGATAATTATGAGCATGCTAATTCTTGATATGCCATCAGAGGATGTTGGGT
>JAKBAE010000083.1 GCA_021809325.1 bacterium | reverse complement strand
ATCTGTATTTCGGAGAAGAGGGATAAAATTCGATAAAAAAATCATTTGTCGTGCTTGCGATGACAAGTACATTCGTTTGGCAGTAGGCCGCTGCCTTTTTAGCTAGGTTGTAGTCGCCTTCACCCGCATTGCAGCCCTCGAAGAGACAAACTCCTCCGCTTCGGATAGATTGGAAAATCCTTTTTTCTCTTTGAACTTCTTTTTCCGGCCGTGCTTTTAGGAGGTGTCCTGTTACGGGGTCATAGATCCCGCCTCCATAGAGGTAGCCTCCGTCAGCCGATTTGCTCAAGAGCATGGATTGGGGATTACTGTGCGCCCGCCAATACAGATAGTCGATCCCGTCGGGATAGGTTTCTAAAATGTATCGTTCGATCTTTTCAGTCGTCTTTAAATCTCTTTGGATATCCACTGAATAACCGAATGTTTGCAAAGCTTTGACCCTCTCGGCAAATTCTCTTTCCGTTGCATGAAACACTCCGGGAAGATCTTCGGGCGGGGAAATGCAAAGGGCGATTTTCGAAGGGAAAAAATTAAACGCAATAGATTTAGCGGCCATAAAGCTATATTTTAAGCGAATTATTTATTACTCGGGACTGAACGCAGAAAATGCTTGTTTATTTGATTTTAAAGGCGCATCACCCGAGTGGATGGGAATGTAGTTCGCAAATTGGGCGAGTTCTTTTCGATAAGTCATATTGACGCTTCCGACAGGCCCGTGGCGGTTTTTTGCGATAATGATTTCAGCCATCCCGGGTTTGTCATAAGGGTCATAATATTCCCTGCGAAGCAGAAACATCACAACATCAGAGTCTTGCTCGATACTTCCGCTTTCACGAAGGTCGCTCATCATCGGCCGGTGCCCTTGCCTTTCTTCTACTTTTCGAGACAGCTGCGCAAGACAGAGGACCGGAATATTCAGTTCGCGGGCCAGGTTTTTCATCATGCGCGAGATTTCCGAAATCTCGTTTTGCCGGTTTTCCTGCGCGCGTGAATTGCCCGAGCCGCTGATGAGCTGCAGGTAATCGATCATCAAAAAGCCGATGTCATGCGTCTCTTTCATCCTTCTTGCCCGCGCCCGCAAATCGGTGATCTTGAGGCCGGGCTGGTCGTCGATGATCATCGTGTGCTTTTGCATCGCATTCACCGCTGCGACGATCCGCTGGTATTCCGAGCCGTTGAGCGCTCCTGTCTGGATTTTTTCAGATTCTATTTCCGATTGCGAACAGATCACGCGGTGAAGGAGCTGGGCGGCGCTCATCTCAAGAGAAAAGACCCCTGTCGGGACCCGGTTTTTAAAGCAGATTTGCTCGCAGACGTTCAGGGCAAAGGCTGTCTTTCCCATCGCAGGGCGCGCCGCCAAAATATAGAGGTTCGAGGGGACAAGGCCGTTGAGCAGTTTGTCCAGGTCGATAAAATGGGTTGGCAGGCCTGTGATTGCAGGGTCGTTTGGATCTCTTTCTTGGTATTTTTGCTGGCGCTCTTGCAGCTCTTTGAGATAAGGGAGGCCCGACTCCGCTTTGGCTCCCGTGATCAAGTCTTTGAGCGCCACGCCGGGGCTGTTTTGGGCTGATTGAGAAATTTGGAAGAACTGCGCCTGCGCTTCGTCGAGTGCGGCATGGACGTCGTCCGGCTCGGACAAGGCCCTTTTTTCGATACTCTGCGCGGCATGCACCATCCGCCTTAGGATCGCCTTTTCCCGTACCAGATTGGCGTACTCTTCAATATAGGCAGACGTTCCTGCAAATTGCGCCAACGTCGTCAGGTAGCTGATGCCGCCGATCGTCTCGAGCTTGTTTTGCCGTTTGAGGTCTTCTGCGATGAGGTGGATGTCCGCGGGACGGTCTGCACAATAAGCGGTTTTGAGCGAAGAGAAGATTGTTTGATGCTCGGTGTAATAAAAGTCGAGGTCCTCCAGCAAATCGGCTGCGATATTCAGGCCGTTGACGCTCGTCAGCATGCAGCCGAGGACCATCATCTCCGATTCTTTCGAGTTGGGAGGGATCTTGACGTCGAACTCTCTTTTCTTGGACATAGTGCTATAGTAGTAGTTTCAAAAGTAAGAGGCAACTGCCGCGTAATACCAATCGTAAGAAATAAAGGCACATTTTGAGCGCGTCAAAGCACCGCAAATCGACGATCGTAAAGTGCCTAGTATTAGTCAATACAAGGCACTTTACGATCGTCGATTTGCGGTGCTTTGGCGCGCTCAAAATGTGCCTTTATTTCTTGCGATTGGTATAAGATAAAAGAACGGAAAGAGAGGGATTTGAACCCTCGGTACCCCTTTAAAGAGTACGCGTCCTTAGCAGGGACGTGCCTTCGGCCACTCAGCCATCTTTCCAAGATAAAAGGAACGTATCTTAGGCGATTTGGCTGTTTTATTCAAGATAGGTGGGCAAAGAAAGCCGTTTTCCGTTGAGGGCGTTCCAGTAGGAGGTCATTTGGGACCCGTCCGGATTCTGGACGGTGATGCTATAGACGGGAAGAAAAATTTCGGTTGTCTTACGGATCGCAAAATCGAGACCGAAGGCAGAACGGGCGATCTGCTCTATCTGGGCTGAGCGGAAGCGCTTTCTCACTCGGTCCGCGCTCTTCGTCCTCTTAGTCACAAGATTTAAGTCGAGGCGCGTTTCCGGGATCACCTGCAGGCGCGGGCTTTGCAAGTGGAGCCGATAGCTGTTGCCATTTTGTACGATGAGGCTCTTTTTACGGCAAGCCTCTGCCCATTCGTCCAGAAGGTGGCTTTCGATATTCAAAAATTTCGTTAGGCCATCGCGGTCCCAAGAGCCGCCTCGGCTCGCAAGGGCATTGATGATTTTGAACTCTTGGCGCGTCGCATTCGAAGAAATGCAGTCGCGAAATCCGTGGGTCTTCTCCCAGGTGCTCGCGTTGATGACCATCTCTCCGTCAACCAGCCCCCAAAGGATCATCCCTTCGCCCGTCCGATCGAAGGAGCGGTTGTATTTGACCTCCATCAGGAGATAGGGATAAAACTTTAGGGAAGGCTCCAGGTAGACGTGCTCATGGTCTTTGAGCAGCTCCCTCCGGTGCGTCTCCATGATCGTCTCAGCCGAATAGCGCACTTCCAGAGTCTGGAACGTCCCCGAGCTAAGCAAATCTTCGGCTTTTGCGCGAAGATTGGGAAACTTATGCCAGAGGATGACTCCGCCAAGGGCGACGGCAAGGCTGCAAACGATCAAGAGGGCAATACGCATAGTTCAAACGGCTAAAGGCTACTTGATTCGTCTTTTAGCGGAAACGAATTTTTTTGCCTATTCTTTCATCGATAAAAGGAATTCGGCGTTGCTGCTCGTCTTTTTCAAGCGCGAGAGCAAGAGGTTCATCGCATCAACGGGGGTCAAATCCGCGATCCCTTGGCGAAGCAGGTAGATCTTCTCCAGCTCTCCGGGGTGGTAGAGCAGCTCTTCTTTCCTTGTGCCGCTCTTGATCAGGTCGATGGAAGGATAGATGCGGCGATCGGCCAAGCGGCGATCGAGCACCAGTTCCATGTTGCCCGTGCCCTTGAACTCTTCGAAGATCACCTCGTCCATTCTCGAGCCGGTATCGATCAGGGCCGTCGCGATGATCGTCAGGGAGCCGCCTTGCTCGATATTTCGCGCAGCGCCAAAGAATCGCTTCGGCTTATGGAGCGCATTCGCGTCGACGCCGCCCGTCAGGATCTTGCCTGAATGGGGCTGCACGGTGTTGTAGGCGCGGGCCAGGCGGGTAATGTTGTCGAGCAAGATCACGACGTCGTAGCCGCTCTCAGCCATGCGGCGCGCCTTTTCGATGCACATGTCAGCGATGCGCACATGCTGCTCGGGAGGCTCGTCAAAGGTGGAGGCGACGACTTCCCCCTTCACGCTCCGGATCATATCGGTGACCTCTTCCGGGCGCTCGTCGATGAGAAGGACGATCAGGATTACTTCGGGGTTGTTCGTCTCGATCGCATTCGCGATGTTTTGCATCAGCACCGTTTTGCCCGATTTCGGCGGCGCTACGATGAGCGCGCGCTGTCCCTTTCCAATCGGAGCTGCCAGGTCGAGCACACGGGTCGAGAGCCTCTCTTTCGTCGTCTCCATGACGAGCCTCTCATCGGGATAGAGCGGGGTCATGTTTTCAAAGAGGAGGCGGTCGCGCGATTGCTCATAGGTCTTGCCGTTGATCCGGTCGACCTTGAGCATGGCAAAGTATTTTTCCTTGTCTTTCGGCGCGCGGATCGTTCCAAGGAGAGTATCTCCTTTTCGCAGATCGAAGCGGCGGATTTGGGCGGGGGAGACGTAGATGTCTTCTGCGGAAGGGAGGTAGTTGTAGTTCGGGGAGCGCAAAAAGCCAAAGCCGTCAGGAAGGATCTCCAAGACCCCTTCTCCATATAGGACCTCATTCGGCTTTTCGGAGATCGTCTTGACGATCTCGAAGACGACCTGCGATTTCGGCAGCGAGCCTGTGTGTTTCAAGCCGATGCTTCTCGCATACGCCTGCAGTTGGTCGATATTCATGCGCTGCAGATCGGAGATCTTGGTGACAGTTTCAAATCCTTGCGGGGGATTTGCCTGGGGGGTATCCATATTCTGCTCGGTCTGCTGATCGTGATTCATGAGAAGAAAACCTCTATCCATTTTTAAGGGTTAAACTGGTGTATAGCTCGGCTGCCTGCCGGCGAAGATCGCCGAGAGTGCCTTTGTTGTAGATCACATAGCCGGCGCGTCGCGCCTTTTCGTCCGGATGCCATTGTCTTTTCATCCGCCTCTCGTATTCCTCGTCTGAGTGGCCTGAGCTGCAAAACCATTCGCGGCTCTTTTCCCGCTCAGATACGACGGCAATGACGGCGTCATAGGAAGCGTCTTGGCCAATCTCATAGAGGAGGGGGATCTCCACCACAAATAGGCCTGTTTTTCCGTTTTGGCAAGCCGCTTTATAGGCTTGGTCAATCTCGCGGAGTACTGCGGGATGCAGCAACTTCTCAAGGGCATGTAGAATTTCCGGATCTTTGAAAACCTTATCAGCTATTCGCCGCCGGCTTAGTTTCCCGTTTTCGAGAACTTCATTCCCAAGTAGGCGGAGGATTTGTTGATCGAGATCGGTATCGGACGAGAGCAGTTTGTGGACTATCGAGTCCGCATCAATTACAATGGCTCCCAGGTCTTGAAAAACCTTGCAAACGGTACTCTTACCGCTTGCTGTCCCACCTGTGACTGCAACTTTCTTTAATTTTAACATTCGCTCCAATTTTTGCCAATCCCAATTGCGACTTCCAGGGGGACTCGGAGATCGGCAGCTCGTTCCATTTTTTCTTTTACAAGGCGCTCGATCGGGCTGATCTCGGAGTCGGGGACTTCAAAAACCAGCTCGTCGTGGATCTGCAGGATCATCCCTCCCTCATATCCCCTCTCTTCAAAGACCCGCTCGATCTCGATCATCGCCGTTTTGATGAGGTCGGCTGCCGTCCCTTGCAGGGGTGTGTTGACGGCCAGGCGCTCTGCCATTGCGCGGATCGACGGGTTTTTGTTCGTAATTTCGGGAAGGGCCCTCTTGCGGCCGGTCAAGGTAGAGGCGGAGCCGGTTTTTCTGGCAGCTTCCTTGCAAGACTCGATGTAGTCTGAAACGCGGGGGTATCTTTCAAAATATCTCATAATGAACTCGTCTGCTTCGCGAAACGAGAGGCCCGTTTGCTTTGAGAGGCCGTAGGCGCCTTGGCCGTAGAGGATGCCGAAGTTGACGGCTTTCGCTTGAGAGCGCATCTCGGAGGTCACTTCGGAAGAAGGAATGCCAAAGACCAGGGCTGCAGTATAGCGATGGATATCTTCGTTGTTATGAAATGCGCGGAGAAGTTCGGGGTCTTCGCTGAAGTGGGCGAGGAGGCGCAGTTCGATTTGCGAATAGTCGGCGCAAAGATAGCTCCAGCCCTCTTTTTGCGGTTTGAAGCAGGCGCGGACGCTTTTTCCTTCCACCCCGCGGATCGGGATATTTTGGAGGTTCGGGTTTTGGCACGATAGCCGTCCCGTTGCCGTTCCCGACTGGTTAAAGGTGCAGTGGATGCGCCCCGTTTTCGGATCGATTGCTTCGGGGAGCGCCTCGACGTAGGTCGAGCGCAATTTTTCGAGCATCCGGTAGTCGAGGATATACTGGACAAAGGGGTTTTCGCCCGCAAGCTGCTCGAGGACTTGCGCGCCGGTCGCCGTCTCGGTCTCTTTTCGCCCCGGAGGCTTCAGGCCCATCTTTTCGTAGAGGATTTTGCTGAGCTGCTGAGGGGAGTTGAGGTTAAACTCCTCTCCTGCCGCCGCAAAGATCTGCAGCTTTAATTGGGCGATGGCCTGGGTAAATTTCGCCCCCTGTTCTTTGAGGAGCGCCTCATCGAGGAAGATCCCGCGCCTTTCCATCTTGGCTAAGACGGGCAGAAGCGGCAGCTCGAGATCGAAGTAGAGCTTTTCGAGCTCAAGCTCTTTCAGCTTTTCAGAAAAGAGCTCTTTCAGCCGGCATGTGCAGTCGGCGTCTTCGCAGCAGTACTCTTTGACCTTTTCAATCGGGGCGTCTCGCATGGTGATCTGCTTTTTGCCTTTGCCGAGGAGCTCTTGGATCGGGATCTTCGCAATGTGGAGATGCTGCAAAGAGAGATCGTCGAGGTTGTGCCTGCGGCTTTGCGGATCGAGCAGCCAAGAGGCGAGCAAGGTATCGAAAGAGATCTTGTCGAGATCAATCCCATAATGGCGGAGGATGTGCCAGTCGTATTTGAGGTTGTGGCCAAATACGCGGACTTTTGTTTTGAGAAAAAACTCTTTCAAGGCAAAGACAACCTTTTCTTCCCCAAGATTTCCGTTGCAAGGAAGATAAAAGGCCTTGCCCGGCTGAAAAGAAAAGCCGATGCCGACAAGCTCGGCCCGCATCGGCCTCTCATCGGTTGTCTCAGTGTCGATGCAGATCTCCTTTTCTTGAGAGAGTTTTTCGAACAGCTCTTTTAGCGCTTCATCGCTGTCGATGAGGCGGTACTCGATTTCTACGGGCGCGCTTTTTTTTTTCTCGGGGGCAGGCTCTTCGGATGCGAGGTCGCGAAGAAGCGATTTGAAGTTCATCCGGTGATAGAGTTTTGTCAGCTCGTCGAGATCGGGCTTTTTCAGGTGGTAAAACGATTCGTTTTTTGGCACGTCGACAGCGAGGTCCAAGGTGGCAAGGGTGCGGCTCATGAGGGCAAGATCTTTTTCTGTCCGAAGGGTTTCTTGCTTTTTAGGCCCTTTGACTTTTTCGGGATGGGCGAGGAGATTGTCAAGAGAGCCGAATTCCTGCAAGAGCTGGGCGGCTGTTTTGGCGCCGAATCCGGGAAGGCCCGGAATGTTGTCCGAAGTGTCGCCCATGATCGCCAAAAGATCGAGCATCTGATTGGGCTTTACCCCGTAGAGCTCTTCTACTTCTTTCGGGCCGATGAGCCGGTTTTCTTTGTGGGCATGAATGATCGAAACGTGGGTATCGACGAGCTGCATCAGGTCTTTGTCGCTCGAGCAGAGGTAGACGTGGGCCCCTTTTTGCTTGGCATATTGCGCGATGCTGGCCATCGTGTCATCGGCTTCCACGCCATCGACGCAAAGAACGGGATAGCCGGCCATCTCGCAAAATTCGTAGGCCCATTCGAATTGGGGATAGAGATCTTCGGGAGCTCCTTTGCGGTGCATTTTGTAGTCGGCGTAGACTTCTCTTCTGGACTTTTTGTTATCGGGGCCGTCGAACACAATGGCCGCATGGGTAGGGGAAACATCGCGAAAGAGTTTTTGCACGGAGCGGATAAAACCGTAGAGCGCGCTGGTCGATTGCCCTTTTTCGTTTGTCATTGGCCCGATCGCGTAGTAAGAGCGAAAGAGATAATTGACAGCGTCGATGATGTAGATCGATTCCATCAAGGTTGATAGAGGTAGGCGACCTTATCTCGGACCAAAAACGGTTTGTCCGAGCCGATCAGCAATTGATGTTCAATTTTTCCTTGTGCAAGAGGCGATGTGCCGTTGAGCAGGGCGTTCAGCAAGGGAAATTGGGGCTGCAGCTCGATAATCTGGTATTGCTTTTGCGGATCGATGCCGGCTGCTTGCATGAGTGCGAGAACAGCCTCTTTATAGGAGCTGTTTGCGGCGTCGACATAGCCTCTTTCCAAAGCTGCCGGGCCGTCGAAGACGTTGGCCCCGTATTCGTTCACAAGCCTGTCTTTATCCATCCCGGTGCGCGCGGCTGCGACGACATCGACGAACTGCTGATAGAAAAAAGAAGTAAGCGCTTGGAGCGATGCGTCTTCATTGGGCTTCCAGGTTCGAAATGGGCTCATCATATCTTTGTTGAGGCCGTCCGTGAGGGTTTTTGCCTGGATGCCGAGTTTTCCCATCGCATCGACAAAGTTAAAGAATGGGCCGATGATGACGCCGACGGAGCCTACAACACCTGAGGGGCCGCAAAAGAGCTTGTCCGTTGCAGAGGCGATATACATCCCGCCCGATGCGCAGAGGCCCTCGACATAGCCATAGACAGGGACCTTGAAGTGCTCTTTATAGTCGCGCAGCATCCGGTAGATGCTATCCGAATCGGTGACTGTGCCGCCCGGAGTGTCGAAATGGAGCAAGATCGCCTTGACCCGGTTGTTTCCGAGCAGCCCTGTCCTTGAGTCGGCAAGGATGGTCCGGATCGTCGTTGCATCGAGTTTTGCCGGTTCTCCAATGACGCCGTGGATGTTGATTTGCAAGATTGCGGGAGCCGTCAGAGTGGTAATTTCGCGGTTCCAATCGAGGTTGGGGAGGATTTCGGGGGAAGTTTTTTCCTCTTGTTTGTAGGGAGAAGAGAGTGCGGAGTAGACAAGAAGGGCGACGGTCAGCGCTAACATGCCGCCGAGCAGGATAAAAAAAGCCCGGCAAAAGCCGCGTAGGGCCGAGACAAAAATCGATTCGCGCTGAATTTCCATAAATGAGCCTGCAGTGTATGTTAGAGTAATGCTAAACTATCCGATCTTAACCACCATTTTCAAGAGAAAAGCATTGCTCTCTGCTGTAGAAGTGTTTCAAAAAACGTGGCTTGCCCAGATAGGAGAGGTCATTCTCCTGTTGGTTCTCTACATTTTTTTCCGCCATCTTTTCAACCGTTTTGAAGAGCGGCTGGAAAAAAAGAAGGCAGTCGATCCGACGAAACTCGAGCTTTTGCGAAAAATCTATTCGAGCGCCCTTTTTTTTATCGCCGCTCTGATCTTGCTGCAGATTTTGGGGCTGGACATCGCTCCTCTTCTCGCTTTTGGAGGGATCGGCGCTGCGGCGCTAGGTTTTGCAAGCAAGGATGCGATCGCCAACTTTTACGGAGGGTTAACGATTTATTTGACCCGCCCTTTCCTCGTTGGAGACTTGATCGAGCTGCCGGCCCGGAGCTTGATAGGGACGATCGAAAAGATCGGCTGGTACTTTACGACGCTGCGCGATCTTTCTAAAAAGCCGGTCTACATCCCAAACGCCGTCTTTTCAACGGAGCTTCTCATCAACCAAGCGAGGATGACCCACCGCTACTTTGATGAAAGACTTCCTTTGCGCTACTCCGATGCCGGTAAAATCGAGTCTCTGATCGAAGGGATCCGAGAGCTTTTTTTCACCCATCCCGAGATTGACCGCTCGCAAGGGATCCGGATTTTTATCAGCTCGTTTGCAGACTCTTCTATCGTCCTTGAGATTCGGGCCTATACCTTGAAGACGCGCTACGAAGAGTTTATGGAGATCCGGCAGAAGATGCTGATCCGGGTTTGCGAGCTCGTAGCCCAAAGCGGGGCCGCGATCGGCTATCCCGTCCGAGAGCAGGTCTCCAGGCCTGTGTCTATTTGAAGTTTACCGCGTTAAGAAATTTAGATAATTTATTTAAATGGCCTTCGTTTGTTGCCCAGCGTTTGAGATCGTTAATCAATATTCGATGGCTTTTTGCAACAAGAATAGCTTGTTCTAGAGCTTGGTTGCTCTGTACTGGACAAAAAAACAGGATAAAGACGATCGGCGAAGCGCCGACATGATCTGCAGGATAAATTAATCTAT
>JAKBAE010000082.1 GCA_021809325.1 bacterium | reverse complement strand
TTGAGCCTTGTCTTTCTCTCCATGCCAACTGTGGGCTCTTCCTATTGGATCCTCCTCGCCCTCGCTGCATCGCTTTACATGGTGATGTATATCCTGCTCTTCATCGCAGCTATCCGCTTGCGCTATGCGCAGCCCGACGTCTTCAGGCATTACCGGGTTCCGGGAGGAATGATCGGCATGTGGATCACAGCGGGACTCGGCATCTTAGGCTCGGCCTTTGCGATCGTCATCAGCTTTTTTCCTCCCAGCCAAATCCCAACGGGGAGCCTGTTTCTTTACGAGGCGATTTTGGCCGGGGGACTTGTACTCTTTTGCGGCCTCCCCTTTCTTTTCTATAAATTTAGAGAGCCTCAACCCAAAGCGGGATCAATCGATCCAAATCGTCCATGAATTTCCATAGACCGATCCGCTCCACCTGATTGCCAGCCGGATCGATTCTCACCTGCGGAAATGCGATGCCGCATCCAAAAAGGCCGGGAGCGATCTTTCCCGACTCCTTACAATGGCTTCCTTGAATAAGCGGCCTTGCTTCAAAACCAATCGCATAGACCACCTTATTGCAAAGCGCTAGACACTTTTCAAACAAAGGGTCGGCAATCAAACAGCGATGCAACCGTCTTGGCAGCGCCCCGTCAAGGTGCTCTTTCGCCCATTTGGCGGCAAATCCCTTTAAACCAATATCGTCATACAAAATCCAACCATCCTGATAGACAGCATAGCGATGCTCCGAGCGATAAAAGTTATACACTTTCTCTACACAAGTCCCCATCAAGTTGGCTAAGACGAGCACGGCGGAGTGCGAAGACCCGAATACCCCGACGACATCGCCCGGCTCAATCTCTTTTTTTAGCCGTTCGGGATCTAGCGCACACTCTAATGGTACCGCATCTATTTCCAATCGCTTAGGTTCCGCTCCAATCGCCGCGATTACCTTTTTAGAGAAAAGCTCTCTTTCTCCCATCTCAGCAACCCACCCATTTCTTTCTTGGCGGACTGATCGGACAGTCCCGGCAAATGCAAAGACCTTTCCTCTCAAACGGGAGGTGACATCCTGCAAAGGTGTATAAATTTCTTTGAGAAGACAGGTCTCTTGCGGATCGATCCGCTCAATCGGATAACTGCCTGTATATTCAAATGAAGGGGAGGCCCGCAAATAGCGCAAAAAGAGCTCTATCTTAGTGTTGCCCGGCACATTTTGCCACTTAGCCCCCAGATCGCCAACCCGAAATTCGGGATCGACCCAGGCAATTTGTTTCGGTCCGACGCCATAATCGAGCAGCTTTCCTACGGCAGCGATCCCTGCGGGCCCTGCCCCAATCACAAGCCAATCGAAGTCCTCTTCCATAATCTAACCTCTTCGTATAGAATAGGAGCTTATGACGAAAAAAGATACATCATGGGAAGAGGTCGAGGGCTGGTACTCGTCTTGCGTTGGGGAAAAGGGGCATTATTACCACCGCACGCTCATCCTGCCTAATGCCTTGCGCCTTCTCGGCATAGGAAAACCCCCTCTCTCCGTTCTCGATCTCGGCTGCGGCCAAGGGGTTTTCGCACGCGCGCTGCCCCCCGCTACGGACTACTGCGGCATTGACGCCTCCCCTTCGCTCATCAAAGAAGCGAAAAAACAAATGCGCCACCCCTCATTCCGCTTTTTTGCTGCCGATGCGACAGAAGCCTTGCCGATTGATAAAAAAAATTTTGACTGCGCCCTGTTTCTTCTCTCGCTCCAAAACATGGAGCGCCAAGACAAAGCCATCGCAAACGCCCGCGCCCACCTTCGAAAAGGAGGGCATCTCCTCTTAGTCCTCAATCATCCCTGTTTCCGAATCCCGAGACAGAGCAGCTGGGGGATCGACGAGAAAAGCAAGATTCAATACCGGAAAGTCCAGCGATACATGTCGCCGATGAAAATCCCCATCCAGATGAATCCCGGAAAAACAGACTCAGCGCAGACCTTCTCCTTCCACCATTCCCTTGCCGACACGATCTCATTTCTCACCAAAGCCAACTTCAGCGTCACCGCTCTTGAAGAGTGGTGCTCCGATAAAAAAAGCACAGGGCCTAAAGCGAAAATGGAAGACCGCGCCCGCAGCGAGATCCCCCTCTTTCTTGCCCTTCTCGCCCGCGCAGATTAAAATTGTAATTAGTGATAAAAAAATATATTTACGAAAAAACAAACTAAACCAAAATTGACTGAAACAGAACGCATAAATATAATGTTGTAAAACAATGAAAACATTATGGCTATCCCCCCTTATTTGTCTCAAAAAATTGAAGAATTCTATTCAAATGCAAACGAAACAGAACTTCTTGAATTACAAAAAAGATCGAATGAACTTGTTTCCTCAATTAGATCTGCAAGGGCTCAAGAAGTGAAAGTTACCTATCATCTTTCGATCCATAAGCGTTGTAGTGGTTCCTATTCTGGGCTCGATACTTTTAGCAGCCGTGAAGTTCAGTTAATCGATGAAGAGGACTTTAAGATAGCGGAGAAGCTTTGTAAAAACCCCCAAAATATGGCGAACTTTTGGAAACAGACCGTAGTACCGGTTCGTCCAAACCGAGCTTCGGACTTGTTATTTCCTGCATTGATGAATTTAGTAATAAAATGTAAGGACTTGTCAGAGAGTTGTTTTGCTGTCCTCGGGGCTATTATATGGGATGTGGGTACTTTGCCTATTCGTTTAGCGACCTGGCTGCCTTGGGCTTGGCATAAGGCACATTCCGCACCTGTCGAACATCCTCTGATTGCATACTTACACGGGAAAGGCATTGAAAGCGTAGATGTTGAAGGATGCGAGACTGTTCAGCAAGACAAAAATTTAGAAACACGCTTCCTAGAGAAAGATGGCAGAGCTAATGTCCTTCTCTACACGAAAAGAATCAAAGATGGCCGAATCGAGCAGCGCAATGGCAGCTGTTACCAAATTTATCTGACTGATCGGGAAGTTGCATTCCCAGTCCGCAAAACCCACTCATTTGGCTCTCAACACTCGCTAGACGGCAATCCTATCTAGAGATTCTATATATAAAATTCTTGACATATAGACTTTTCTTTAACAGACTCTTTAAGTAACCTTTTTTTGGAGGGTCTTTATGAGAAAATGTCTGTTAAGCAATCTTACGCTCGCAATGGCGGCGCTCGGCCTCAACAATGTTGACGCAAACTCTAATTACCTAGAGCTTTCCGATCACACACCCGTCAAAGCGATCGAGAACTCTATTCAGATGCATCCTCTTGAGCAGGAAAAAGAAGTTCACATAAGCTTCGTTTTGCCTCTTCGAAATCAAGATGAGCTCCAAGATCTCATCAACCGCATTTATGATCCGACTGACGAAGAGCATTATGGCAAATATCTAAGCTCGGATGAGTTCATCGAGCGATTTGCTCCTCTTCAGGAAGATTATGACAAGATCGTCTCTTATGCCGAAAGTCAAGGGCTCACCATTCAAGGCACACATCCCAATCGCACGCTGCTCCACGTAAGCGGTCCAACGGCAATGGTCGAGTCGGCATTTAATCTTCAGCTTCATCACTATATGTCGCCTAAAGGAAGGCAGTTTTACGCTCCCAGCAAAAACCCCGAAGTCCACTCTTCCGTCGCTTCGATCATTAGCGGCATAGTAGGACTAGACAACCTTGCCAAATGGCACCCTTACCACCATCGAAAAGAAATGAACAGCCACTCTGAGTCCCACGCATTTCCTTCGGGCCCTTCGGGAGGCTTCGCCCCTAAAGACATCGTAGCGGCTTATAACCTATCTGGCGTCTCGACAAATGGAGCAAATCAGATTATCGCTCTCTTTGAGCTTGCGTCCTACCAAACGAGCGATATCACCGCCTACACAAACCAATTTGGCCTCCCCTCTCCTAAATTGAAGAATATCTTAGTAGATGGCGGAAGCGGCGTCGGACCTGATGCGGAGGTCACTCTCGACATTGAACTCGCAATCGCTTTGGCACCTGAAAGCGAAATCTACGTTTACGAAGGCCCAAACTCAAACCAAGGCGTCCTGGATACCTATAACCGGATTGCCACAGATAACATTGCCAAACAAGTAAGTACTTCTTGGGGATCTGGCGAAGATACGGTAAACACGCAATATCTTCAGGCTGAGAGTGCCATTTTCCAACAGATGGCAGCGCAAGGGCAAACAATTTATGCAGCAGCCGGCGATAGCGGAGCCTATGACGATTATGCTGAAAATCACACAAAGACCCTAGTAGTGGATGACCCCGCTTCTCAACCTTATGTCGTAAGCGTTGGAGGAACCAGACTTACAGTAAATTCACAAACTGGCGCCTATCAGGCTGAATCGGTATGGAATAACGGGCTTGGCAATGGAGCGGGCGGAGGCGGTGTCAGCACCGTTTGGCCGATTCCGTCCTGGCAAACTAGCGTATCCACAGTCTCTTCAAAGTCCCATCGAAACGTTCCCGACGTTGCATTGGACGCAGATCCGGATACAGGCTACGCCATTTACTATAACGGCTCGTGGCAGATCTTTGGCGGCACAAGCTGTGCTGCGCCTCTTTGGGCAGCTTTTACCGCATGCGTAAATCAAGAGCTAGCTACTGCTCAAAAGCCGTCTTTAGGATTTGCGAACCCCAAATTCTATGCGATCGGGGCCGATGCGGCGTATCTAACGAATTTTCATGATGTAACCTCAGGAGACAACTTATATTATCATGCCTCAGCAGGTTATGATAACGCCTCCGGATGGGGTTCATTTAACGGAGCCAATTTGTATGAAAATTTGACAAATGCCTCTGTGAGTCCTCCACCTGTCACGAAAGCGCCTCTTTGCGACATCACGATGAAGCACTCGAACCCACTCGAGAGAGGGCACATCGGAACCTATCAGATTGACGTATCGAATACCGGCGATGGTCCGACCACGAGTCCGGTAACCGTTACGGTCGACCTTCCTCACGGTCTTGGATATAGTTCCTTCAGCGGATCTGGCTGGGAGTTTGATGAAACAACATGTTCTTTCACGCAAAGCGCTGTGTTGAATCCGGGCTCGAACTACCCGACGATCGAATTAAATGTGGAGGTAGGTCATTTTGCCTTCTTTTCGCTAAAACCGACAGCCACCGTATCAGGCGGCGGATCACCTTCTAAGACTGTGGTCGATAGAACAACCACGCGAAGGTAATCGGATCACCTCTCCCAAGGAAAGGGCCTGTTGGCCTTTGGGACATCGCTCTCTGGCTGCAAAAAGAGGTTAAGAAGACCTCCTGCGCCCTTTGGCACATGCTCTGCAGCCACGAGAGCGGCGATCTTAGCGGCGCCCGAAGCGACAGCGAGCTTCGGGCTTTGAATCGTTCCGGTAATCGGGATCTTTAGGACATACTCTTCAGTAACCAGCTTCAGCCCAAAGACCCTTTTCAAGGTCTCCGCAGTGAGGCCCAAAATCATGTCGAGCTTATCCTTGGCCAAATCAACATTGCCCCAAGTGCAAAAGCGGACGCTCTTAGCGGCCAGCGCATCCATCCTGCCCGTCTGCAACACCCCATTTTCAAGCTTAAAGAATAGCGGAGTAAACCAAACATCCATCTCCTTCGTCTTCACAAGCGGGCTACCTTTCAGCATCCCGATAAAAGAGCCGAGCGTGCTGCCATTGCTGCAGCGGATCTTGCCGACATCGATCATGCCGCTGCCGATTTGCAGGTTCGTCCAACGAAACGGCTTATCCAAAAATAACCGAAACTTCGTCGTCTCGATACGGAACTGAATCGGCTTTTCCGCAGAAACTCCTGTGACAAATAACGGATTGACCCCATCGAGGATCTTCTCTGCCAAAAATGGCGTTAGCTTCACCGTCCCTCGCAAAGGATCGCTCAGCGTAAACAAGTTCTCATTCAAATTGCCGCGAATCTGAGCATCGGCATTTGGCGAGTGAAATGAAAGATCGCAAGAGCCTTTTCCCCCTTGCATCGTGGCAAAGCCCTTCAAAGAGAAACTCGTCCCGAGAATCTCTTCAAGCCCCTCCACCGCCAGAAAGCGCGCAAGAGCCAGAGTCGGAAACGCATTCACATCCCCCGTCACAGAAATATTCCACCCAAGCCCAAGATGGCCCTGCAAAGAAAACGCCCCCCTCTCCTGTCCCCGCACCGTCTGGCCCGTCGCCGTAAAGTCTTCCGCCCCCTCATGCAATCGAAACGCAATGTTCACATCCTCTACGGCCACATCCGGCTGAAAATGGAAAGAGCCCCCCTGCAAACTGAGATTCCCTCTAAACCCAACCAGCTTCTCCGGCTTCAAACGCCCCAACTTCCAAAGCGGGATCTCCGTCTTTACACTCTCAACCTTCGCCTGATAGCCGCTCCCCTCCAGCTCAACCCCTGAAGCCTCCTGCGGGCCAAACCAAGTGAGATGCAGCCTCTCCACATCCGCCTTGCCGCCCGTCTTCGCTTCAACCGCATGAATAAAAAACCGCTTACCCATCGTCGTAGAAAGGATCTTCGGGAAAAATACAACACACCCAAGAACCAAAACAGCCGCAACGGCAATCCAGATCGCTTTTTTCGACACGTATTTCCTCAAGCTCTTTTCTCTTTCCATAACGAATCGAGCCGCGCGAGTAAAGCGTTATTTAAGGGCTCCGCCCTTAAGATCCCGCCAAAGGGCAAGCCCTTTGGAAACCCTGTCTTTTATGCTAACGCGCATGCGCGTTAGCATAGATGTTTATGTATCGTATGAAATGTATGCTTCAGGATTACCGGCTCAATTTCTCCACTCCCAAAAAACTGTCATCCGAGGCTTGAGTAAAAAGTTGCCCGGATGAAATAATTTCCATCCCTCTCTTATAGAGGTGAAATAGGAGCGCCTTGAAAAAAATCCTCGCCATTCTTTTAGCAGTTCGACTGACTGCGAGTTCGCTGTTTTGTCTTGAATTAGAGCGGCCTGAAATTTCAATCCTGAAATCTTTAGTAGATCCCTTAGCGATCACCCAAATTGTGCAAACAAATTACCCTTTCAATGAGCCTGTGCATTGCACCATTCTCAGCATTGGAATTAATGATATGTATTTAATCGAAGTAGGGGGAGAAAAATATGTTTTCAGGTTGTCGCGAGTAGAAAAATGCTTAACCATGACTGAGGAAGAGTTCCAGTTTGAGCTAGAGTGGCTTGAATTTTTAAATCAACACCAAGTTCCAGTTGCGTATCCCATCCACCGGCTGGATCATCAGCTATGCGGTTTAATCCAAACACCTGAAGGGCCTCGTTATACAGTCCTATTTAGTTATGCCAAAGGAACAACAGATCTGAATGTTGAACAGGCTTTTATTCTTGGCAAGGCTTTAGCCCAGCTTCATCTAGTTTCAGATGATTTTGAAACAGAGCTTGATAGAGTACATTTAGACCTAAATCAACTGATCGATTCCCCTCTGCAGCAAATCAAAGATTTTTTTGGTGACAGCTACGAGAAAAAGTATGCCTTTCTCGATGAGTTAGCCAATGAATTGCGAAAGCAGATCGAAGCCCTAGATGTAAGGCAGTTTAGCTATGGAATTATCGCAGGGGATCTTCATGGGGGCAATCAGCATTTCACTGAAAAGAATCGAGTCACAATGTTTGATTTCGAGTTCTGTGCTTATGGATACCGCATTTATGATATAGCCACGTTTAGGTGGAGCCGGGGGGCTGATAAGGAGGAGTTATGGCATGCATTCTTAGATGGATACCAATCTATCCGATCTTTAAGTGATTCTGAAATTCAAGCAATTGACGTTTTTGTGAAAGCAAGAAATTTCTGGTGGATGGGGCTGCTCCTTTCGTTGCCCGAGCATAGATGCGCATTGGGGGATAAGTTTTGGAAGCGCGCTCTTGCTCGATTTGATCCGAATTAAGAGATACGGCATTTCCTCTAGCACTTGGTTATACCGTGCACAGGAAGGTTTTGTGAATTTGGAATCAGCTTGGCATTGCAAAATCGATCTGAATGAAGGAGATCATTGCACTCCGTGCAAGGCGACTGAAGAAGATCGATTTTGCAATGCCGCAGCGAGTCCAAATTCACAAAACCTGACGGAGCGCGGTATAGCTTTAAGAGGAGTTGCAAAAGCAAATTGTGCGGTGGGGTCGCGGTAGCGGAAGGGATTGTTAAAGACATACTGGTAAAGATTGGAATGATCGAGAGGGCCAATCGGATCGGGAGTGAGCCAGCGACCAAGGACCGGATGGTAATATCGTTTGCCAAAGTAGACAAGTCCGCTTTCGGAGTTGTAGCGCTTCCCGGCATAGGCGTAGGGAATAGCTCTGCTCAAGTTAACGCCAAAGGGATCGCAGAATTTTCCCGGCATACGGCAGAGGTGGCGGGATCGACCAGCAATCGAATCGTATCTTGGACATCCACTATGGGAAAATACGGCTGCCCCGATCCCGCATGCGGCCTTGCCTCAATCGAAGCGATTTATCTCGCCCGCCTGATCCTCGGTAGCCCCGTCGACGGGATCCTCGATCAGTATTATTGGCGAGATGAGTTCCTACGTCTCAATATCCATTAAATGATGAAAATCGCCCGATTTTTTCGCATGCAAATTGTATATCGCGCTAATCTTTCTTTTCCCAAAAGATATATCCATCACCATCGTATGCGCCAATCATAACACATCGCGCTTCATTGCAAATTTCTTCGATCTCTTCCTTTTTTATATTTCTTTCAGGTAAGTTACGAAGACCATCTTTTGTCAGAATACACAAAGAATGCCAAAATGTTTTCGATCTGTATAAACATTCCAACAAATCTTCCCGAGAAATTTTTTCTGGTTTTAATATATAATAAACTTCATTTTTAAAAAATCCACCAAACCCATCAAATAGATCACATGAATGTTGAGGATCATAAGTTTCGTTAAAGCTATCAACAACACACAAAAATCGATGTTTATCAATTTCGTTAATTATGTAATCACATACTTCCTTTTCCAATGAGATGACCATTGAATATGTATATTCACCTTGTAAATTGCCTATAGATCCCCTTTGACTTGGCTGTTCAGGAAGAATGCTCTGACTAAACTCATGCAATTTCGTTATATTCGCTTCTTCAGGAAGAAGCGTAAAAAACACACCCTTATTTTCTTCAATATATTTAATTATCTCAACCGACAAAGAATTGGTCCCTTCTAATGATTCCTTAAAGAACATTAGTGAAGACCTAAAATCTAAATCATGTTTAAATAATTTTCTCATTTTGACTCCCAAGTTCCATCAGGATAGATTCTGGCTCCTTGAGGAAACTTTGGTCCTAAGTAATCCCAATGAGGTCCATGGTCAGGATGATTTAAGTCAGGATGAAGACTTTCGATAGATTTTCCGCTCCCTCTGACCCAACTTCCTTTTCCACTATTTGGATTTCCTTTTCCTTTCCATTCATTAAAACCACTACCAGGACTTGTAGAGCCATCTCCTGTAATTTGATCCCCTTTGATCGGAGGAGATCCTGGGTCATCTAGGCTATTTCTTCCCTTACCATCTTTATAGATTGCAAAATTTGGCCTTAAATCTGAACGAAAATAAGAATTCGTATTTTCCCAAGAAACTGAAGGAACCCTCATATCCCTAGAGTTCTCTAAAGCCACGCTCAAGCCATGGCCAATCAACGCAGCTCCAGCTGCCTCTGTTACCGCGAAACCAATAGTAAAACCGCCAAAGGTAATGATTTCAAGTCCTAACCCTCCCAGCATGATCGTTCCGCCAAGAGCGATCTCGCCAATGCCTAGAAGATACCCGCCTACGCTCTCTCCGGTTGGGTCGCGGTAGCGGAAGGGATTGTTAAAGACATACTGGTAAAGATTGGAATGATCGAGAGGGCCAATCGGATCGGGAGTGAGCCAGCGCCCAAGGGCCGGATGGTAATACCGTTTGCCAAAGTAGACAAGTCCGCTTTCGGAGTCGTAGCGTTTGCCGGCATAGGCATAGGGAATCGCTCCGGTCAAGTTAACGCCAAAGGGATCGCAGGAGTTTTCCCGACATACGGCAGATGTGGCGGGATCGATCAGCAATCGAATCGTGTCTTGGACATCCGCGATAGGGAAATACGGCTGCCGGT
>JAKBAE010000081.1 GCA_021809325.1 bacterium | reverse complement strand
AGAGACCTGCCAGTGGAACCAGCAATAAAGGAAGAAGCTTAAGCAGCGTAAATACAAATTCCATTTTTCCTGCCGAGCGGACGCCGTATAAGTTCAACCCGGTAATCGAAAGGAGAACAAAAATTTGCAAAAAGAGGCTGAGGACCGGATGGAGGTCCCCGAAGATCGGGCTTAGGTACGCGATGATTGCGATGACGACCATCGGGGTGCTCAGCCACGAAATGACCCAATACGTCCAGGCCGAGAAATACCCCGCGGAACGGCCAAAAGCCGTTTCAATATACGCATGAGGCCCTCCTGTTTTGGGTATCCTAGCGCAGAGGCGGGCAAATACCAGCGCAAGGAAAAGCGCTCCGGTGGCTGTAATCAGCCAACTGCTGAGCCCGGCGGCCCCAAAAGGAGCTAAGCTCGACGGGAGGAGGAAAATCCCGGTCCCGATTTGGCTTCCGGCAACAAGCGATGTGACTGCCCAAAAGCCCATTTTTCTATGTATTCTCATATCAATTCCCTAAAAAATTCATTTTTGTTTCTTGTAAAAACTGAAAAAAGTGATCAATAAAACATTTGAATAAGCGCGCTAGCGCTTACGTTTGGGAGAAAGCTTTTTAGACTTGAAAGCCACCATAAGAGATATGGTAGCGCATTCTTCAGATTCCGTCTAGTGCTCTGTCAAGCTTGACAGAGCACAAGATTCATTAAAAACTAATGGGTTGAAAACAGGGGTGCGTTGTAAAAAAGCCATAGATGACTTATACTGCACCCTCCAGGCATTGCAATGAATTTCATAAAGAGAATTGTTATAGGAATACCTCTTATATCCATTCTCTTTTTATCCATTATTTTTTATCCTTCCTTGTACTTACGGCATCGCTTCGAATACAGAAACCTGTGTGTTTATTCAGATAAACCTCTCCCTGAAAATGCGTGTATCGTTCTTGCTGAAGTGCACGAATTGATAAAGGGCTCCGATTTCTATGTTCCAAATCTGAAAATAAAGATCTTTATTAGAGATAACTTTAAGAATTACTCATGGATCCCCTGGCAATTTCCAACATCTGGATATGGGCAGGCAATTCCGATAATAGAGAACATTTTTATTGGAAACGCTGATTTTCAGTCTAATCAAGCTTACCATCCCAATAGCAAAAAAAGCCGAACGCTCTCTAAAGTATTAGCTCATGAAATTATTCATATCCTTATTTTTCATCATTCTTATAAAAGTTGGTGTCTTCACCTTTTCAATAAATTGAATTGGTCTAGTGTTGGATTGCTTTGGAAGGAAGAGGGCTATGCTGAGTACATTGCTAAAGAATGGATACCAGATCGAACAAACAATATGCTGAGTGGAGCATCTGATCTCTCTGCTTTTGGAAAAGAATATTATTCTTACTGGATTGCTGTTAAGCACTTACTTGAAGACAAAGAAATGACAATAGATCAGATTCTCAATTCAAATATAGATCTTGAAGAACTTCTCTCTGAGCTAAGGATCTGCAGACCAGAACACCTGCAAAGTCGGAAACCCTTCAACGATTGAACGATACTACACACGGGTAGATTCTCAAAAAATTTTCTACGTAGAGAGCTCGTGATCGTATAAACTGTCCTGCTTTTAAAAAGAGGACAGGATATGCAAGATCGCAAGCGGCATGATGAGCAGGATGAAAATCATTTACTTCACTCGGGCCTAACAGGACACATTCTGCAATGTTGCTTTGAAGTGATTAATTCGCTTGGTTGTGGCTTCTTGGAATCAGTCTATAAAAACGCACTGATTGTCTCAATAGTAGACATGGACCTTGAGGTGCGCACCGATAAGGGGTTTGAAGTCATTTTCAAAAATCGGAAGATCGGTCTATTCATTCCAGACCTCATCATCGAGGGTTCTGTAATAGTTGAGTTGAAATGTTGTGAAAATTTGTTGCCTGAACATCAGGCGCAATTGACCAACTATTTGAAAGTCACAAATATACGCGTTGGATTACTAGTGAATTTTGGCAGAAGAAGACTTCAATATAAAAGAGTTCATCATCCTGCTCATCCTGCCGCTTGCGATCTTGTCCATCCTGTTCTTTCTTCTGAATCAACGGTTTATTAACTATCTTATGATACATATTATCATCCCGCCAAAATTCAAGCAGCTATCCGCGCACGGTAGATTTCTGACTTTGCAGATGTCCTGGCAGACGTCTTGAGAAAGAAGCAAATATTTGTTATCATCTACGCCATCTTGTATAGAGTTGATTAATATGTCCCGTTATCTAGACCCGAAAGCCGATATCGTCTTCAAGAAGATTTTCGGCGAACACCCGAAGCTCCTCCAAAACTTCCTGAACGCCATCCTTCCCCTCACTCCTCAGGAGCAAATCGTCTCGCTTGAATACCTCCCTTCCGAGCAAGTGCCGCAAATTCCCACCTTTAAGCGCTCGATTGTCGACGTAAAGTGCTCGGACCAGCGAGGGCGCATCTTCATCGTAGAAATGCAAATGGAGTGGACTCTTGGATTTACCCAAAGGCTCTTGTTCGGCACTGCGGCAGCTTATGTGAAGCAGCTCAATATCGGTGAGCATTATAAAGCGCTCTGTCCTGTCTATGGAATCGGGATCGTGAACGATATCTTCGAGAAATCGACTGAAGAATGGTACCATCACTATAAGATCGTCAATGTCAAAGCGCCTGAAAAACAGTTAGAAGGCTTGGAGCTCCTCTTTTTAGAGCTTCCCAAGTTCAAACCTTCTAATTTGGAAGAAAAGCGGTTGCAAGTCTTATGGCTTCGATTTCTCTCTGAAATCGGAGAAGAGACAAAGCAAATTGACGCGGAATTATTATCCGTTCCTGAGATCGAAGAGGCATGTTCGTTGTGCGAACAGGCTGCCTACTCTATTGGAGAGCTCGAATCTTACAGCCAATATTGGGATTATGTCCGCACGGCAAAGACATTGGAATTTGGCCATCGGGAAGAGGGTAGGATCGAAGGGAGAATTGAAGGACGCCGGGAAGAAAAAATTGCAATCGCTAGGCAATTGCTCGCTTGCGGATTTGAGAAAAAAGGAATTGCAGAGGTAACAAAACTATCTCTTGAGAAAATTGAATTGTTACAACCGGAAACAAGCACTGTTAATTAAAAACTGATACCCGTTGAAAACCGGATACCGTTATTCCTCTCTTTTCTTCCTAAATCGAACTGCTCCATGTAAGGCTCTGCTTCGAAATTGTATTTCACGCGGTTTCCCATATGCAAAGAGATTGGGGCCGATGCACGGTATCCAACCATGCTGAAAAGCCCCTTATCTTGCTCCGGCACAAAGCCGGATGCATTCGTTAAAATGTTGTGGTTGATCTGCCCATTGATCCCAACATCGAGCCAAGGGGTAAAGGCAAACTTGCATTTCGCCCCCCATAAGCCATAATACGTATCCTGAATGCCGGCAACGCGCAGCTCGGGATGGCTATCGAAAATCCCCTTTGTCCTCTCGTCAAGAGCTAGCAAATTCTCCACAGTCTTGACGGAGCGAAAGCCCACCCCCGCAAATGGAGTGAAAAGCGCCTTGCCAAACGACCAGTTAGTTCCGGCTTTCAAATTCACATCCGCCAGAGTCTTGGAAACCGTCCCGAGAGATCCGCGCAAAATTTCTTTGTCTTCGGTGCGGTCTTTAATCCGGTAATATTCCTTTCCGTTGTATCGAATGCTCTGAACTGCATTTCCTTCTTTCTTCTTGATATTGTCCCTAAAATGCTTTCCAACTTTTTCCTCATCTACATGCCCGCCCCCGATCCAGTCGTTGTTTAGCTCTAGGACCTCCCCGTGAGTGGCATCGATAAAATCGGCATGCTCAATTAAGTCTTTGCGATAATATTTGTTATTATTGAACACAAACGCTGCGTTTCCTGCGCTATTCAAAATCTCTTGGTAAAGCCGGTAGTTTGCCTCGTTACTCCCCAAATCCCGCAGATGGATTTCCGGGACTCCCTTTACCTTGTCTTTCATCGAGATGTGAGTGGAATCGATGGCAACCCCGTCCCAATTCATCCGATCGCTTGCGGAATAGGACCCCTCGATCGAAAAATAGGGCTGATTGGGTGACGAATACTCATAATTTCCCCGCCAACCCCGTCCATTTCCCTTCAGGGAGAGATGGTCGTCCATCAATGTATCGTAAAAGAGGTCGTGCTTGAGGCTGAATTGATGGGGTGTAGAAGAGTGCATTTCCAGTTTTTGTCCCTTTTCATAATACGCCTCCAATCGGTCGTATTTATCGGCATAAGCAACTGAAAAAAGAAAAAGAAATGCGGCTAACTGTTTCATAATTGTTTTCTCTTGAAAAAAGTGAATAGAAAAAGACCCGCGGTCAAAGCGGCATTCAAAGCGGATATCGGGAAGCTGAACATCTTCCACGCCTCTTTACAAGGAAGCGCCCGAAGGGCGGCTTGATAGGAGGCGAGGTCGGTGATGCGCCGAGTGTGCCGGCAGTTCTCTTGCAAAACGCCGAGCTGCACGAGAGTGTGGTAGAGCGCAACAAAAAAACCTGCTGCCAGCAAAATCATGCAGAGAGTGCCTAAAAATTTTTTCTTGGAAATAAGAAACAGGGCGGATGTTCCAAAAAGCGCTAGATGAACCCCTCTTTGGATGGAGCAAAGAAAGCAAGGGATCAGATTGAACCCAAACTCCGCGATCAAAGAAAAGGCAACGCAAGAGCCGGAGGCGATGAGAAGAATGATCATCCCTCCTCCTTCAGCGGAGTATGCATATTGACGATCTCCTTTTCAGGCGGCCTTTCCATCATAGGCATGCCGGGAGCCTTTTCTTGCACGAACGCGACCACCGGAAGAGAAGGCTCGGATTTCCTTCTTAAAACCGGAGACGGGGAAGGAGATGGCAAAACCGCCCCCTCTTGTTGAACCGAAGGAGCTTCGCTTTTCAACTCCGCCGGCAGCATAAAAGGAGCGTTTGCCTCAAACGCCTGCTTTGGAGCAACTTCTTGGACAATAGGTGCCGTTTGCGAAATTTCTATACCCTCTTTTCTATCGCTCTGCAGTTTGATCTCCGGCTCCGTTTTAACAAAAGAAGCGGTGATCTGCGCCCCGCCTTTCAACAGGGCCCAAGTAAACACCGGGATGGCGGCAATGAGCAAGGCCGCGGTCAACTCCATCGAACCATAAAGAGAGAGCAGCTCCTCTTGCGTGGCCAGGGCCAGTCCGGTTTGAGGAAGTCGGCTCTCCCAAAGCGACTGAAGAAAAAGATCTACAGCAACATAGAGGATAGGCCAAAGCGAGATCCAGACGAGAAGCCGGAGCCACTCCAAGATCAGCTTCAATCCAAATGAAAGGATGGCAAGGAGAAGGACCATGGGAAAGATGAGATAGAGGAGCGCTTCTGAAAAATTTCGCAGAGAAAGAATGCTAGAGGCCGGCAAGGATTGCCAAGTCCCTTTCACCCCTCTCTTTGTCTTCGCCAGCTCTTCTTTTAAAATCTGAATAGCAATTTGCTGCTTGATCCATTGCTTTTCCTCCCCGCCTTCTTTCAAAAGCTGGCGGACCGAGCGCTCTTGAGCCCAAAGATCGCCATTGACAAGTGCATGAACCAGCACCTCCCCCGTCACATTTGCCTCAATTTTCTCAATGGCCTCTTTGCAAGGGATCCAGGTTCCTTGGTAGAAAACCGTCCGGTTGCGCGCGGTCTTCTGTTTCAAAAAGCTGAAAAGATCGGGCGCTCTCGACAGCTCTTCCGGGCTATAGAGCCCCAAACCGAGATCATGTGCAACACACTCGCGGCAAAAGCCGCGCAGGTTCGTCTCAAGATGAGGGTCGCTAAAAGGCAAAGGCCCTAAAGAAAAGGGCGAGGCCCCTTCTTGAATCTGCCGCGTCCAAGGATAATGGGCCTTCAGCGATCCCTCGAATAGAACCCGAACACGGTAGAAAAGCTCGCTGGCCCATCCTGCCGACGTAGCGAGGAACCAGGGGACGTTTTCCACCTTCCTCACACGCCCCTCTTCCGCATGATCTCGAATCTCAAGCAAGGTTCTCGGCGCTAAAAGGAGGGCAATGATGGCAAGACCCGGCAAGAAAAAGCTCTTGATAAGCGGCTCGAACTTCTGGCGCAAAAATGCGACGCAAAGGGCTGAAAACGCACCGACGGTCAAAGAGAGCCGGACAAGCAGGCGGAACGTCCCCTTGATCCCCTCTTCATTGCCGTAGAGGATCTGGCTTAAAGAAGAAAATACCCTCTCGAGGATTTCCCCATTTCCGTCCGTATGGAGAAGCGCTGCCATCATAAGCTTGTCTCCTCTTTCGAAGAGCGCTCTAGCTGCAGCATCAGCTCCAAAGCCGAAATCTCCGCTTGTACCTGCCGCCCCAGCTCCGCCCTGGCTGCCTTAACCTCTGAAATGACCTCCTCAACTAGGTGCAAATAGACCCCGCCTATCGGATGGACAGCCGTATACGCCCTTGCCCGGTTCAACGCATCTTGCAGCGCCTCATCCACAAATTGGGTGACGCGCTCCATCGCGATCAAATGACCAAACCGCTCGATCCAAAGAGAGCCGGCAGATCCTTTATACTGGGTCATCAAGGTTATCAAGCTGCCAAGAGGAAGGCGCGACGAGTGGATGAGCGTTTTTTCTTCTTCGGAAAAAGAGGCGCTCCCCTCCCGCAGCTTCGCTTGGATGTCCCGCAGCATCCCCATAACCTTTGCCCGCTCTCCCTTCGTATTGCACTGCAAGGGCGCTTCTTTCATCCCCTCTTCCGTCGCCTTGTAGCCGAAAGAAGCGGAGCCGTCGAGAAGCTTTGCAATCGCTTGTTTAAAAAGAGACGGATAAAGCTCAACCCCTCCCGAATGGACGACGACGCCTCCCGTTAGGGTCAAAAAGAGATTTCTCGTCTCATCGCTCAGCTCCCGAAGAGCCTCCCAGGCGATGTTGCGGGACCTCCCTTCCTCTTTCAAGTTTTCGAGGGCAAGGGCCCTTGCCTCAAACCGGTCGGCCTCTTTGGCCTGCCGCCTCTCGTCGGCCAACGCTTCCAGCCTCTGCGATTTGGCGAAAACCCCTTCGGCGCCCCCCTCTACAATCTCGCTGAGAAGGGCCATCGTATTGAATTGGTTGGCCCATGTCTGGATCTGGTCGGAGACCATCGAGGTCAAAGAAGAGATGGAGTCCATCGCGATGAGATAGGCAAATGCGCTTTTGTCTTTTGACTCGCCCCTTGCTTCATGCACTTCCGCCTTGCTGCCGGCTGCGATTTTGGAGAGCGAATCGATGATCCTCTTTCCGTTTGCGGCCCGGATTCCCCCTTCGACATAGTCAAGAGGAGGCATCGGGGCTAAGGCAGGCTCCATGGCCTTTTCGGGAGTCAAGATCGGCGGCTCCTCAGTGAGGATCTCTGCAGAGTAGGTGTTATTTTTTTCAAAAAACCGGTTTACTTCCGCATCGATCGAGGAGCCAAAGGGCAAGGAGAAAAGAAGAAAGGAGATCATCACAGCTCGCACCTCTCCAAGATGCGCGTCTCCAACTCATCCGAAGAGGCGATGTCGGAGCCGAGCAAAATCGCTGCGCTCTCTTCGGGATCGATGGCATAAAAGCTCGGCGTCTCTTCACAAGCAAGAAGCGCCCCTAGTCCCCGGTCAATCTCAGAGTCCATTCCCTCGACTGATGCTCCATCGAGAGAGAGCCCTTTGAGCCGCCAAGATGTTAGGGCCGCGAACTGCTTGGCGATCTTTGCAGCCTCCAAAGAAGCTGCGTCTCCTCTAAAGACAAGGAGCAGAAAATAACGCTTGGAAAACGCCGGATCGAGCCGGCCTTGCTCTAAAATCTCAGCCCAAGTTTCGGCAAAGCGCCGGCTCTCGTCGCTCGCACTTTTGTGCGCCCGCATGTATGCGGCAGTATTTTCTCGGCTCGGCTCCATCAAAGCTAAGGCGAGAAGGTTTTGCTGCCTTGCCTTTTCCATCTGCAGCACATCCTGCGCCTCTTCCGGATCGAGCCGTCTCTCATTTTCTTCAAAATAGTACCAACCATCCAACCTTCCGAGTACCAGCATACAGCTAAGAAAGATCATCGCCCGGCCATCCTCTTTTGGATCTTCTCCACCACCCCTCGATCAATCAAAGAGTCGTGCATCTCGGAAAGGTCCGCCGTCTCCAGATCGCACTCTTTCAGCGCGCCGCAGTCGGGAAGCGCCGAGTTTCCCCAAGATCCTTTGGCCCCTTCCTGGATGATCTTGGCGATCTTGCTTGCAAAGCAGCAATAGACAAACTTCACATCGTCCACCCCATCCATCCTGAGGCCGACAAAATGGCACCGCTCATCGGAAAGCTCTTCTCTTGTCTCCACCGCCCTTCCTTGATAAAGAAGCCCTTGCTTTGCATCCTCTTCGGAGCTAAAGCTTGCGGCCGCACCCAAGATCGCAGCGAAGGTCCTAGCAAAATCGCCTTGGCCCTGCCGCTCTTTGAGAGAGTCAAACTCCCCATTGAAGCCATAGAGCTCTCTCCCCTCTTCAAACTGATGGATTCGTTTGGTGTAGGGAAGATGCTTTTTCATGTCGTAGACTTTTTTCCACCTCACACACCTCCCATCGCCCTCTTTCCGGATGCACTGTTTGCTAACGAGAGTGCCGCCCTCTTTTCTGCACGCCTCGCAACGAGAGCCCTGTTCTTTTGCACACTCAAAAACACGGACCCGTTTCCAAGAATCTCTTGAAACTTGCGTGCCTCCAAACATCCTCGTTTCAGCCTGTCCGTTGATCTCCCGGATGCAGGGGCAGTTTGGCTCAAATGCCTTGTCTGCCACCCAGCGCTCGGAAATTTTGGGAGGCAAAGTGTAAGAATAAACCTCTACGGCCTCCTGGCACGGCTTTGTTTCTTTATCTTGGTGCCTGTACCAGCCATGGATATCGAAATCCATCGCATCTTCATGGGGAAATTGATGGAGATAAAAATCGCTTGCAGCAAAACGGGGATCAGCGCGATAGGTGTTTCGCATTTCGCTCAACTTCGCGCGCACCTTTTGACGCCTCTTTTCGGAGTCGTCTTTATCGGAGTAGATCTTATGGCCGCCATGCTGATACCAATGGCCGGGGCAGCGATAAACCCGGCTCCCTTCCCACTCTTGCCCGGGCTTTTCAGCCGATTGGAAACGGCAGTGGCTGCAAGCAAAAGAGCCGTCCTTATGAACGAAATGCGCCGTGACGCCATAGAGCTTATTTTTAGAGACTGTCTGCACCAGGCTCGATTTCAGCTCCGGATCGTCTTGCATCCGGCGGCGGGCCTGGGCAGCCAGCTCTTCAGCCGTTGACTTATTGTGAAACCAGACGAGCCCCTTGTCTTCCCTGGCCACTTCGATCTCATGCCCAAGGCAGCTCTGAGAGGATCGCCGCTCTTCTTTTGGCGTCACCTCCACTTGCAACTCCTCTCGCACCACCGTACGCCAAGTCTCTCCTTCTTCGCACTCGACATCGGGCGTCGGATCGACGATCTCAACCTCTTCAGTTTTGACAATGCCGATCTCCGGATAGGCGTCCGTCCCGAACTCAGTCAAAGCGGCCAAGGCAACCGTCAAAAGGATCATTCTTCCGCCGCCATGTCCCTGGTCTCTTGGGCCATCTCGTCTAATTCCGGAAGATGGTCAATCCTCTCCCGGTATTGCTGCATCTTGTTGAGGATGACCTCTGTTTTGCCAATAAAAGTCTTCGCCCTGGCAGGCTCGAGAACGGCCCTGGCAAAGAAGGGTACTTTCTCCATCTTCGCCTTGATCTTCTCAAGAGTGCCGGTAATCGCATCGAATCCATCGACGACAAAGCGCAAAGAGCCGTCAGGCAGAAGCGGGGCCGGATTGAAACAGCACCGTTTTTGGGTCCAGACGAGGTAGGCGAAATCTTCGCCGCCGTCAGGGATAGATCCCTTGTTCTCCCAGCTCTGGACCGGCGTGCCGAGAGGCTGGCAGCCACTGCTTGGAAAGGGGCGGAGCATCTGCATTTTGTAAAAGCTTTTGGGTAGATATCTCAAACTCTGCTGCCCGCACCAGCCGCCAAGCGGATCTTGCGGGTCATAGCCATTCGGCCCATTAGACCACCAGCGGATCGTATGGATCTTGCCGAGCATCCGATGGACGAGAAGCGCGCTCGATTTCAAGGGGCTGACGTGATGAGCGACGTGGCCGCTCAAAGGATAATAAGACCCGAGGCATCCGGCGCACCACCAGTACTTATCGCTCGGAGCGCCTTCTTTGATTTCTTTGCAATCCTTGGAGCATTGGTTGATCATCTCAAGAGAGCTGTCAAAGCCGGGATCGGTGAAGAGCTGGGCCAGAGCGGGGTGTTTCCAGCTCGGGTCCCATTCGGAACACCAAGGAGGGTTGATCTCCTTC
>JAKBAE010000080.1 GCA_021809325.1 bacterium | reverse complement strand
GATCCGCAGAGCGATTTTTGGGAGATGGAATCTGAGAAAATTCAGGCGACTATTTTCGTGTTTTACGTGTTTAGAACCAGCTGGTTGCACGGCATGAATTTATTTTTTGTCCAGTACAGAGGCAATTTTCTTGAGCCAATTTAACATCTCTAGGATCAGAGGCTCATCGATCTCATGGGTATATTCGTTATGAAGATAGAGGGCCTCTCCAATTTGCTTGAGAAGAACAAAGCGGATCTTTCCGTCTTTGGCTTTTTTGTCGCGCCGCATTGGCTCAAGGAGGTTTTGAGGCAGAGGGGCAAGGGGAAATCCGAGCGATTGGATCAGGCGGACAATTCTTTGCAGGCTCTGTTCTGAGAGATAGCCTAAGCGGGTGCTGAGATAACTTTCTGCAATACAGCCAAGAGCGACAGCTTTTCCATGCGCCCACTCCAAATTGCTTGCCTGTTCGATTGCATGCCCGACCGTATGGCCGAAATTGAGGATTGCGCGGATCGATTTGTCTCCCAAGTCTTTTTCTACGATCTCGATCTTTGCTGTTGCAGTTTTTTCAATCAGGCGGAAAACGGCGGCTTGATCTTGAGGATCAAACCCGGTTTCTTCGATCTTTTCCCAAATAGACGGATCGTAGATCAGTCCCATTTTGAGCACTTCGGCCAGGCCGTTGAGCCATTCCGTCTTTGGCAGGGTCTCGAGAAATGCAAGGTCCATCCAAACCGCTTTTGGAAGATATGTGGTGCCGATCAGGTTTTTCCCAAAGGGCGTGTCGACGGCCGTTTTTCCTCCGATCGCCGCATCGACCATTGCAAGAAGCGTTGTCGGCAATAAGACAAGAGGCACCCCGCGCAGATAAGTTGAGGCGAGAAAGCCGATAAGATCCGTCGTTGCCCCGCCGCCGAGCGCAAGAAAGAGCGAGTCTCTGCCATAGCTGCTTTGAAGGAGCCTGTTTTCCAGCGACTCCTTCACTTCCCGCGTCTTGGCCTTTTCCCCCGAAGGCAGGGAAAAGAGCTCTGCGTCAAGACCATTTGCATTTAGAAATTCAAGGAGGACTTTCCCTTGAGAGAGGGCGCTGTCGGAGAAAAGGGCGATTTTACTGCCATAGGAGCGGCAAAGGGTGCAAAATTCTTTGGAAAAAACGTTTTTCCCTAAGATGACGGGCACTTCAACGGCTGATTTTTCAATATTGAGTTTCATGGGGAAGACAGATTGTAGCTTGCGTGGTAGATGAACTTTTGGATCATTTTCATCCAGGCGATCGATTCCTTGCCAAGCACTTTAATGGTCAGGCTCCATGCGGCGGTCATGAGGGCGATGCCGACCCAAGACTTGAGGGAGATGCCGAGAAAAACGATCTGCACTTGGGGGGCTAACCTGTTTGCAATGCCTAAAAAGAGGTCGGTCAATAAGATCCCGATGAGTGCAGGAGCGGCAAGTTGGATGGCGAGGTCCATCATTTTCTGCAGAAGGGAAAAAGTCATCTTCCAAAAAGGGAGATGGACGTTGAAAAACGAGGCGTTGATCAATCTGTCGACCGGGATGAGGGTGTACGAGTCGGCAAGAGCGTTGAAAAAAAGAAACGGGCCGCCGAGGGAAAAAAAGATTGCGATCAAGACGTAATTATAAAGTACGCCGATCGGCCCCGTTTGCGATTGCGTAGTTGGGTCCGTCACTTGCAGGGCGGAAGAGCCGCGCGAGTGGTCGATCAAGGTGCCTGCCATCTGAGCGATGAAAAAAGGGACGGCCGCGAGAATGGCGAGAATTGCCCCGACGAGCAGCTCTTTCGAAAGATAAATGATGAAGGTCATGTTGAAGGCGAGATCTCCTTTGACCATGAGCAAATTGAGCGGCAGATAAATGGCGCAAAGAGCGACGGCGAACATCATCCGGACAGTGCGCGGGACGTTTTTTGCCCCAAGAAACGGGGCGACGGCCACAAGCGGCAAAATGCGGCCGAGAGTCAAAAAAAAGACACCGAAGACGGTCAGGGGGTTGATGTTCTGGATCGAGAGGATAAAACTGAGATAGTTATCCGTAGCGCTGAGCGAGTTTTCCATCTCCTACCCTGACGTTGCCCAAATCGGAATTCCGTTGAAGATGGCATTTGTAAATTGCAGGATCATATGGCCAAGCCAGGGCCCGAGCAGGATCACGGTAAAGATCACGGCAAATAGTTTTACGGTAAAGGAGAGCGTCTGTTCCTGAATCTGCGTCGCAGCTTGGAAAATTGCGACCAAAAGACCGAGCACCATGCTGATGAGGATCGGGGGGCCCGAAAGGATCAGGATTAAAATAAGCGCCTTGTAGCTTAGCGAGGTGATTTCGGCCTGAAACATCGTCTCCCCTATTTAAAGGTCATTGCAAGGCCCTGTACGAGGACCGTCCATCCATCGACGATGACGAGCAGAAGCAGCTTGATCGGAAGGGCGATCGTCAAAGGAGATAGCATCATCATCCCCATCGCAAGCAAAATATTGGATACGACAAGGTCGATGACGAAAAAGGGCAAGTAGATCAAAACGCCGATCTCAAAGGCAGTCTTCAATTGCGAAGTGATAAATGACGGGATCACAATGATGAAGTCGGTTGGTTTGAGCTCTGATTTATAAGGCTCCGGAAAAATGCGCTCCGCCAAGGTATAAAAGCTGTTGGCATGTTTAGAGACGGAATTTCTCAAGAGAAAATCGCGCAGAGGCTCTTTGCTGGCGTCTACGACCTCGATCAGATAACCCGCCGTTTCACTGGAAAAGAGCTCGGGCGGGCTCTGCTTAATGACCGAGCTTGCAGCGTCATACATGGCAATCGCTGTCGGGAACATCACATAAATCGTAATGAGAAGGGCTATTCCGTTCAGCACCTGGTTAGGAGGCGTTTGCTGTACGCCGAGCGCGTTTCGGAAAAGAGAGAGGACGACGACGATTTTGACGTACGAGGTGAGAAGCATGATCGCAAAAGGGAGCAGCGCCATTCCGGCGAGTACCGCGAGCTTGCTCGTGAGGCTGGGGTTGTACTGCGATTCGGTCCATTCGCTTGTAGAGACAGGCGCTTGGGCAGCAGGGTTTGGCGTTGCTTGCGCGTATCCTACGGACGCCAAAAGGGAAAAGAGGCAGATCCAGAGCCACTTCATGATTTTTTCTTCATAAACGATGCAAAGGCCATCTCGAGGGCCCGCCACTGGTTTTCGAGTTGTGCGTTGATGATCCCCGCTTCCGTCTCGATCATACAGCCTCCGGGTTCAATATCGGAGCGCTCTTGCAAAGAAAAGCTCTGCAGGTGCTCGAACATCTGCTTGATTTGCGGCTTGGCAGCTTCAAGGGCGTTGATATCGGCCCTGTTGGCGTAGACGATGATTTTTCGATGCTGCGTTACCGGCCTAAGCGCCGTCATCACGATATCGACAATCCGCTCGGGGTGGAGCTTCAGCTCTTCGCCGATGATCTTGCGCGCTGCCTTGAGTGCAAGGGGGAGGATTTTTTTATGTACGTCTTCTCGGATCGCATTGAGCTCGCGATCCAATGCAAGGATATGCTCATTGAGCGCTTTCAGCCCTTCCTGAAAGCCTTCTTGGAATGCCAGCTCCTTTGTCGTTTCGGCCTCGTTGGCAACGGAGCGTTTGAACTCCAGCGCTTCCATTTGCGCTGTTTTCAAGATGTCGGAGGCCTCTTGCAGCTCGCTATATTCACTTGCAGGGACAATTTTTTGCCCTGGTGCAAGAGCGACTTTTTGGCCGCTAATGAGAGAAAACAGCTTTACCATGATTCGTTTTCCAAAAGTTCTTCGACTTGACGCGCCGCCGCATCTATGACAGAGGAGACGGACTCTTTCATGCTCATCTTGAAAAGGGCATTGCCCCTTCCTATATCGAGCTGATGGCAGACATACCAGGTCAGGGCGCTTTCCTGGCCTGACAAGGCAATCCCTAGCCTGTTTAAGCCTCTGCGATGGAGCACGTGGCGCAGCGACTCTTCAGTGCCGTCCCATCGGTCCAGCCCGATTTTTGGCAGGGAGAATGGTTCCGGCTTCGCGGCAGCGTGCTTGAGGAATTTCTTTTGCGCCTCTGAGAGGAAACTGTAGAGTTTCTTTAGGATTTTTGTCTCGACAATTTGCTTCACTTCAGAGGCGACGTCGTGCATCGACAGCAAATCGATCAATAAGATCAGCTTCTTTTTAGAGAGCTTTAAGAGATTGTTCAAAGGAGAGGGAGGAAGGAAGTCTGCAGGAATTAGGCGGTCGTGAGGGCCGACCAGGCTGTCGAGAAGTACTTGGCGCAAATAGGATTTCCCAATCGGGGTGAGCGGCTCTTTTGCGATTTTACAGGGGACTAGCTCCATCAAGGGGGTAGCGGAGGATTCATTGAGAGAGGCTAGAAAAAGCTCTTGCTCTTTCAGAGAATAGGATTTGAGCGTCGGCAAAAACCACGACCAGTGGACGCGCTCGAGCAGTGGTTCGTTGGAAAATCTTTTTATCGCCGCGCCTTCTTCAAAGGAAGGGATTTGCGAGAGCTTGGATTTTTCCTTTTCGGAGAGCAAGGAGAGGAGCCTCTCGCGCTTAGCCGCATCTTGTCGGCTCAAAAAGGCATTGAGGATCATCCCAACGGAAGAGCGCATGGCATCCCGGCGTTATGGCGTAGGCGGCTGCTGCTTTTTCGGCAGGAGCTGCGGATAAAATTTATAAACCAGCCAACCAACGGCGGCGGTGAGCAGCAAGACTAAAGTGACCAGGGTGAAAAAGAGAAAACGGAAACGGCCAAGCGAGCTTTTGGTCATGACGATCGACCAGATGCTTACATAAGTTTGCGGCGCTCCTCCGTAGGAGGCGGCAGGCTCGAGAGTGATGTCTGCATAGCGTGCGCGGTCAGAGATTACGGAAACATCGTCGATGGAAAGGCCGCTGACGCTGCCGGCAAGCAGCCGTTTGACTTTGGTTTCGATATGGCTGTTGGGGTCTTCCAAGAGGCCTTGGTGTTTGATGTAAACGGCGGCAGTAATCTTTTGCGGAGGGACGCCCGGTATCTGGTCGCCCGAGGGAAACGAAATCTGAACATCCGCATCGAGGACGCCGTCGAATTTCTTAACGGTGTTGCAGATCTGTTCGGCCAATCCAGCTTGGTAGCGGATCTCATCTTCTTTATCCGAGGTCATGAGCCCCGATCCGGCAAATAGCTGAAGGAGGGTTGTGCCCGTCCGCCTTGGAAGCCCGGCGTTATTGAGTAGAGCCATTGCCTCCGTTGCATTCTCCATGGGGACGCTTATATCGAACGTATTCGATGGTCCTGCTCCTCCAATACCTGCAACGACCGCTACTTTTTGCGCTTCGATGCCCTTTGAAGCTAAATAGACGACGATTTCATTCGCGTCCCGTTCCTGGACGTTGTTGACGATCGGTTGATTTCCTTCACAAGCCGCAAGCAAAATTAGCAGAGCGAACAGGGAAACGGTTCGAAAAATAGCACGCATTGAGGTCCCCGCATCAGTTGATACCCTCCGTTACTTATACCATTTCGGGAAATTTGAGCTAGAGATCTTCTTTTTAAAATTGTAATTTACCTTCTGTTTGAAGGTCTTTTATAAGAATGTGGCGAAGAAGATGAGGGCAGCTCTACTTGACATAGGTTGGAATAGGGGGCCGAGCCGCTTGTCCAGGTAAATAGGCACTTAGATCCAAAGAAACTGACGCCTATAATAGAGCTGTCGATCGAATCAAGGCCTGTGCCGATCTGAACCGGGTCCGCCCACGAAGAGCCGTCTTCTGAAAAGCTTGCATACGCATTGTTCATGCTGTCTTGCCAAGCTGCGATATAGCCATCGGAAGTGCCGCTTAGTCCAATTGCTGTGTTATCAGACGTATTTATGTCAGATGCAATTTGAACAGGTGAGCTCCAGGTCATTGCGTCGCTTGAAAAGCTCGATTGCGCATTGCCGCTTACATCGACCCAAGCAGCCAAAAAACCTTTGCTCGTTGCGCTGACGGTTACTTGCGAGTTTACCGAGTTATCGTTTGTTATCGCCGAAGGTGCACTCCAGGTGGCACCCATGTCTGTAGAAATGCCTGATTGGGCATTGAAGTTAGTGTTGTCTACCCAAGTGGCAACAAAAGTATTTTGGTAAACGGCAACTGAAGGAGATTCGCCGGCGATCGTTGCCGAATCAATTTTTGTAGCCGTAGACCATGAAGAGCCGTCGTAAAAGGAGGAATACCCGTATAAAATGACGCCGGAAGGATTGAGCGTGTAAGTCGTCATAAAACCTTGATTGTTTCCTGCTATGGATGGGGCAGCTCCACCGTTTCCGATGTTTGGTGGGACAGGGACTATTTGTCCCATATCCCAAGAAATCCCATCGCTCGAGAAGATAAAGTAGGGCTGTATTTGTGTCGTATAGATATAGGCGATCACTCCGTAGCCTAAGGGGCCTTTGCAAATCTCGAGAAAGGTTGTTATACCTGTCGCGATGATGCTTGACGATCCGGCATTCCATGAGATGCCGTCGAGGGAGGAAATTTGCCAAACGGCCCCGGTGGAATCCGCCCACACTGCAACGGCCCGGCTGCTTGTTGCCGCCACACCGGTCGTAGAAGCTACAGAAGTAGAGTGCGGGATTGCTTGAGGGGTTCCTGGAGTGATCAGACCGCAGACGCCGGCGATAGGTGCGAGAAGGAATAACAAAGCTTTATGCAGAGAGCGTTGGACCATATTCGTGCCCTTGGATGGTTGAAATGTGTAAACATATTAAAGATTATTTTAATTAAAAGGAAGCGGATTTACCGGATACCTCCCGTGGAAAGAGTCCGGATTGTACGGTCGGGCAAGAGATTGTTATTTACCGTCTGTTAGAAGGCCTTTTATAAGAATGGGGAGAAGATGATGAAGGCAGCCCTACTTGACATAGGTTTGAATAGGGGGCAGAGCCGCTTGTCCAGGTAAATAGGCACTTAGATCCAAAAAAACTGACGCCTATAATAGAGCCTGAGATTGAATCAAGGCCTGTGCCAATCTGAACCGGATCCATCCAGGAAGAGCCGTCTTCCGAGAAGCTTGCATACGCATTGTCCATACTGTCTTGCCAAGCTGCGATATAGCCATCGGAAGTACCGCTGAGCCCAATAGCTGTCTCATTAGACGTCTTGATGTCGGATGCAATTTGAACAGGCGGGCTCCAGGTCATTGCATCGCTTGAAAAGCTCGATTGCGCATTGCCGCTTACATCGACCCAAGCTGCCAAAAAACCATTGCTCGTTGCGCTGACGGTTACTTGCGAGCTCACCGAGTTGTCGTTTGTGATCACTGAAGGTGCGCTCCAGGAAGATCCCATGTCTGTAGAAATGACAGATTGGGCGTTTTGGTTAGTGTTGTCTACCCAAGTTGCAATAAACGTGTTTTGGTAAACGGCAACCGAAGGAGATTCACCGCCGATAGTTGTTAAATTAATTAGTGTAGCCATAGACCATACAGAGCCGTCGTAAAAGGAGGAATACCCATAAACATTACCCCCGGAAGGAATGAGTGCGTAAGTCGTCATAAAACCTTGAGCGTTTCCTGCTATGGATGGAGAAAAACCGCCGGTTCCAACGGAGATAGGGACGGGAATCTGTTGCGCCATAGACCAAGAAAGTCCATTACTCGAGAAAACAAAGTAGGGGTTCCCCCCCATTCCTAAAATATATGCAACCACTCCGTAGCCTAAGGGGCCTTTGCAGATCTCGGGGGCGTGAAATAGGTTTGTCATAATAATGCTTGATGAGCCGGCATTCCATGAGATGCCGTCGTGGGAGGAAATTTGCCAAGCTGCCCCGGTGGAATCCTTCCACACTGCAACGGCCCCGCTGCTTGACCCCGCTACACTGGTCGAACTAATTACAGAAGTAGAGTGCGGGATTACTTGAGGGGTTCCCGGAATGATCAGACTGCAGACGCCGGCGATAGGAGTGAGAAGGAATAACAAAGCTTTATGCAGAGAACGTTGGACCATATTCGTGCCCTTGGATGTTTGAAATGTCCAGACACAGTAAAGATTATTTTAATAAAAGGCAATCGGTTTTACCGGATATCTCCGGCGGAAAGAGTCCGGATTGTATGATCGGGCAAGAGAAGGTTGAGCTGGCCGTCGTTGCTGAGGGAATGGCAGATGCCGGCCCACTCTTTTTTTCCGTCGAAGCAGTGGACGGTTTTTCCTTTGAGGGCCATCAAGTTTTCAAATTGGTGATGAAACGGCTCAAACCCCCTTTTTTTGAATTTGTCCAAGTCAATTAGGAATTGCCTCGAGAGCCTTTTGAACAACGTGTCCCGGTTCCAGTCGCGCCCCGTTTCTGCTTTGAGCGAGGTGGCCGGCTTATCGATTTTTTTGAGCTCGTCCGCGGCGAGATTGACATTGATCCCAATCCCTAAAAAGACAGCAACGGTATCTTTCAAGCTTTGCGTCTCAGCGAGTACGCCGGCGAGTTTTTTTCCGCCAAGAAGAACATCGTTGGGCCATTTGACCTGGGGGTGGAGCCCTTCTTGCAATAAGACTTGCGCAAGGGATAGTGCCATGACTTGCCCGATGCTGCCGAGGTGCATGGGATTGTGGAGCCGAAAGACGAAGGTGACATAGAGATTTAGGGACCTAGGCGAGTGCCAAGAGCGGTTAAATCTCCCCCTTCCGCCGGTTTGCTCTTCCGCGAGAACGCAGGTGACTTTATCTTGTTGAAATTCGGGAAAATGCTTTTTTGCCCAGGTGTTGGTCGAGTCGGTCGAATCGAGATGAATTTCTACAATTTCCATTCGATTCCAATTTATCATACAATGTAAAAAAATATGCAACAGATCTGGGACCCCCGCTTTTTATCGCGCATCGACTGGAGGATACTTCCAGCGATTTTGGCTTTGATGTCCATCAGCTTGCTTGTCATTTCTTCCATGACCGGCGAGCCGTTCGAGGGCTTTTGGACGCCGCATGTGAAAAGCCAGGTCCGCTGGTTTATCTTGGGGTGGGCGGTCTTTGCCGCTGCTGCGTCCTTTGATTATAGGAAGCTTCGGAATGCCGGCTGGATCTTCTATGCGCTGATCGTCGTTTTACTGCTCGGCCTCTTTTTTACGGCGCCGATCCAAAATGTGCACCGCTGGTACCGCATCCCGGGGATTGGATTGACGATCCAGCCTTCGGAACACGCCAAGCTCGCCGTCGTGATCGCTTTGGCGGCATTTTTGGACAAGCAAAGAGCGCAAACTCTTGCGGTATCGATGCAGGCGGCCCTTTTGGTCGGCGTCCCCTTTCTTTTGATCCTCAAGCAGCCGGATCTCGGCACCGCTTTGATCCTCTTTCCGATCGCCCTCGCGATGGGCTATTTTGCCGGACTCCATGCGGGGTTCATCCGGATTTTGAGCTTGGCGGGGCTCTCTCTTTTTGCAATCATTATTTGTCTTTTTACCGGGGTCGTCTCCCATGAGGAGATGCGCCCTGTATTTACTAAATTTATGAAGGAGTACCAGTACGAAAGGCTCAATCCAGACACCTACCACCAGAGGGCGGCGGCGATCGCGATCTCGGTCGGAGGGGTAGCCGGGGCGGGGTGGAAGAAGGGGGAGTTTGCGGGGAGGAAATGGCTGCCGGCCGCCCATACCGATTCGGTCTTTGCGGCCTATGGGGAAGAATTTGGGCTTACGGGGCTTCTGATCTTACTATCGCTTTTTTTCGGTTTGATATATTTTAGTCTTCAGGTAGCAGTGGTGGCCAGGGACCGCTTTGGGCGGCTCTTGGGGGTGGGCCTAGCGGTTTACTTGGCGATGCATGTCCTTTTGAATGTAGGGATGATGTGCGCCCTCCTCCCGATCTCGGGCGTTCCTTTGATCTTCGTGACCTATGGAGGAAACTCCTTGCTCACGACAATGGCTGCCCTGGGGTTGTTGCAAAGTATTTATAGCAGAAGGTTCATGTTCTGATGGACGGATTCAAACACTCATTTATCTTTTCCCCCGGGCTATGGTCCGGAGAGGGAAAAATAATTCTTAGCATGGTGGAAGAAGAGCTTATCTTCAACACGAACTGGAGTGTGCAGACGCGCGATTTTGTGGGGAAAATCCAATGTTTCCAGGATATTCAGATCCAGGGGATGTCGGAAGGGCTGCGCAATGAGCTTTCCTTTTTTGATTTTCAAAATAAACAGTTTGTCGTTGAAATGGAAAATCCGAATATTGGGCGGATTGTGGGCAAGGGGCTCTATGACGACAACCTGATTGGGTGGGAATTTAGAAACAACGATTCGAGCTTTGAAGGGTTTGAGACCTATCATCTGCAGCCGGATGGCAGCTATTTGATGAAAGGGGAATATGTGACGTCTGACCAGTTCCGTACCCAGATTGAAGCGAGGCTTTGGTTGAGCAGCACGGAAATTCCGAATGAAGAAGAAGATCAGAGCGAAGGAGAGGGTCCTTGAAAAAATTCTTGTTTCTTTGGATCTGTACTCTAGCGGCCTGCGCTT
>JAKBAE010000079.1 GCA_021809325.1 bacterium | reverse complement strand
GTCGGGCTGCGTATAGCGCAAGCGGATAGCTGCGATGAAGAGCAGGATATACATCACCATGTAAAGCGATGCAGCGAGGGCGAGGAGGATCCAATAGGAAGAGCCCACAGTTGGCATGGAGAGAAAGACAAGGCTCAAAACCGAGACGACAATAGCCTGGGCAAGCAGGATTGCTACGGGCATGCCGTGTTTATTCGTTTTTCTCATGAATCTGGGCAAATCGCCATCCAAAGCGGAAGCGTAGAGGCTTCGGCTCGGGCCGACAATCCAGGTGCTCATCATGCCGAGAGCGCCGAAAGTCATAATCCCTGCAATGATGGGAATGGCCCAGCCCATATGGAACGCGTTGGAGAGATATGTAAATGCTTCCATGCCTCCCGAGGTCAGCTCAATCTTGTCAAAAGGAACGACGATCGCGATCAAGATCGAGCCGAAGGCGGAGAGGACGATGATCAAAATTGCAGAGAGGAGGATGGCGCGGGGGTAGTCTACTTTCGGGTTTTTTACATCTTTTGCGTGGACGGCCGACATTTCCATGCCGGAAAAGCTCATCAAAAAGCCGCTGAGTAAGGCGAGTTGATGGATGGAGGTGAGGTTTGGAAAGAATGCGGACCAACTGAACTCGATTTGGAAAGGCTCTTTTTTCATAACCCAGGCGAGGCCGAGCAAGATGATGAATACAATGGGCAGGATGGTCCCAAAAAGAGCACTGATCGAGCTGATCCACCCCGAGGTGCGCATTCCGAGGAAGTTGATCAGCGTCGTGGACCAAAAAGCAGTGAGGACAATGCCGACGACATAGAGCTTGTTTTGGGCCAGCTCAGGCATAAAAGTATAGGCGAAGGTCGCAGCGATAAAAGAGAGGATCGTCGGATACCAGATGACATTTTCGATCCACTGGAGCCAGACGGCGACAAAGCCGAGCCTGAGCCCGAGTCCCTCTTTAACCCAGGTATAGACCCCTCTTTCAGGCCATCCGGTTGCAAGTTCTGCGGAAACGAAAGAGACGGGGATGAAAAAGAAGATTGAAGTGAGAGTGAGAAAAAAAAGGGTGGAAAGGCCGTACTCCGCCATCAAGGGAAAATTCTTGATATTGCAGATCGCCGCCAGGTTGATCATTGCGATCATCCAAGCGGTGAGTGTGCGTTTGGGGGGCATGGATGTCCTTCTTAGATTTAATCATAAAGAAGGAAGGAATATCCTTAAAGGACGAACCGTTATTCCCAGCGATAGGTTGACGAGGCGATCGTGAGAGGGACGTAAATCTCCACAAACGCTTTCTGGAAAAGGGGGTCTCCTAATAAGACAATTTCTTTTCCCTCAAAGTCAGCTGCTCTATTGGCCGGAATCCGAATGCCGCTCTCTTTCATCTCCGCCTCTAAAAAGCGGTCCCCAAAGCGCACTTTACCATCTGTGAGCTCTGCGACGACAAAGCCCGATTTCGTGTTGACGAGTTTCATAGCAGGCGTCTCCTCTTGGCGCAGAGATCCGATCAGGATGCCAACCGCCAGAATCAAAAGGGTTGCAAATGTTAACTTTTTTTTCATGAGGAGGTTCCTCCGTCATTAATACCGCGATTGGCGGACATCCGCTGGTCGATCTCCCGGATCGTGAGTTCGGGGTTTTCGGCGACAAGCTGTTTGAGGAAAAGAAGCCGCTCTTGCAGCGCATCCACCGATCTGTCTAGGCCAAACTGCTCGAGCTTATCGGCGAGAGCTTCGATTGGAATTGCGGCAATTTTCGCTCTTCCTTCGGCGCTTAAGCTCTTTTCCGCATTCGGCAGGTAGCGCAGGTTATTGCGGAGCTGCTCATTTTTTTCGGGGAAGGCCAGACCGTTGTCGATCTTTTTGATCCCGAGGATCTCATTGCCGATCTCATCGTAGGATTTGGGATAAACCAAAAAGTTGCCCATATGTCCATCAGTATCGTAGGTGCACCAGAGGAGGATGTTCGCATCTTCGAAATCGCGCGTGTCGATGCGCGCTGCTATCTCTTCGTCTGAGAGCCCCATTTCCTGAAACTCTTGCAGGCCTTCAAATAACTCTTTCGAGTTTGGCACATATTCTTGTACCGAGCAAAGCTTTTCGCGGATTGGCCGGTTGATCACGCTCCGCTCGTAGCGCTCGCGCTCGGAAGGGTCAATCCCATCGAGCTGGTCGTAAAAGGCATCGCTCTCGATGATCGCAAGCGTAGTCGGGGGAGAGACGTTTGTGGTTCCAATGAGCTTGGCGGTTTCATAGGCCATTGCTTCTCTCATCGATGAGAGATAGAGCGTCATGTTTTCACGGATCGTGCTTTCGGTATACGGAGAGGAGAATCCTTTTCGGTTATTCAGGCAGCAGATATCTTCGTCAATCGGTTTGACTACGTAGCGGATTTCTCCATTTTCATCGGAGAGGAAATACGATCCGCTGATCCCGTTGCCGATCAGCGCCAAATTTTCGGGTGGAAATGGATAGGCTCCTTGCGGATTTCGGCCCTGAGAGAGCTCTGAAAGGCCGATATGGATCGGATCGAACTTTCCAATCATTTTAATGTAGGGGCGCCACTTTTCTTTGACCTCTTCGATTTGACGGCGCCGCTCGAGGATCGCTTCATAGAGACTTTCAATAGTGGGAAAGTCTTCAGTGATCGATAACCAATCCCATCCAAATCTCCATTTGTCGGTAGGGATCGTCTGTTCGCTTTCAAATGTCGTGGTCGTATAAGAGAGGCTGGTGGAATCAATAGAGAGAGAGGAAAAAGAGGTGGATTGTTCTGTAACAAGAGAAATAAGCGCTTGTCTTAGCGCGTTAGCCACAAACCATCGGGAGGCAATTTGAACAGAAGGATCTATTCTAAGAGGCCTCTCTAAAAGAGCGGCGGGCTGGTTTCTTAGAATTGTTGCAACATTTAAAGCCATATTTTAATCTCCTGTAAAACATAATAACCCAAAATGGTTTATTAATAAAACGGAGATAATTATTTTAAAAGCAACGTAATTTATTGATAGCCTTGGCCATTGTGAGTGCTTTGCGATCCCCAGACAGAAGAGCCGAAACTGCTCAAATTCCTGGAGACACGATCCCCGGTTTTAGAGGTAAAACTTGCTGCATATTGCCCATTGGTCACCCTGCTAAGAGTTTGGCGAAGGCGTACATGGGGATGATTTATGATCCAATTAATTTCATAAAGAGCTTTGTCTGCAAGATCTTGGATTTTTCTGAGATTTTGACTCAGTGCTGAATATTTTAATTGTAAGTCCTGATTGCAAGCTTCGATTTCCCGTCCGGCATTAGCATGAATTGATATGATTTTAGGAATGATCGCCGGATCCAGGATCGACCACTCCAGATCTACTAACTTCTTATTCAGTTTGCCGGATAAATCAACGAGCTGTTGTTGTTGTTTTGAAAGATTTTCTATAACAGTGCCCCAGTGCTTATAGCGCTCTTCTAAAAATTGCTTGTCCGGGTAGCGCTCTCGTCTGTCATAGTCATCATTTTCTGCATCATAATTTGTGCGTGTGGTTTCAATAGTGCGCTCAAAATCAAAAATTGAGTCTACCTTCAACTTGTACTCATTCTCGATTGCTTGCGCCAAGAGAAGGGCTTTGCTTTGGGAATAGTCAATGCTGCTCATGTTAGAGTTCCTCGTCTTGCAGGGGGTTTTTCTTTTTGGGGGGCTCTTCACCAAAGAGCCTCTTGGCTCTTTCAAACGCTGCATCATTTTGGGCGGGAGCTGGCGAGTCTAAAGGGCTGAACTCTTCGCAAAAGTTGGCGGCTTCGCGATCTCGGACATAATCCGTTCCGGGCACAGCGCAGTCGTTCGGTTTTCCCGGGCTATAGTAGCGGCAAGTTTTACACACATGCAGATCGGAGCCGCACTGCGGACAGACGGCCCTAAATGGGATTTTTCCGCTCACCTCTGTCAAATGAGAGCATTTGAAACAATACACTTTCATGGGACGAGGCCCTCCAGCAGCCAATGAATGTTGTACAGATTCCCATTGTCAGAAAAAAATGAGAGTAAAGCTAGGTAGCGATTTTCATGATTTGGTTCCCGGTTCATTGCTTCATATAAGGAACAAAGAACATTGGAATCGAGGGATTTAATCTTCTTTTTTAAGAGGTCCGGCAGATCCATTTCGCAACAATTGGGATTTTCCCAAGAAAATTGATCCCAAACCTCGTAAATCATTCGTTCATAGGCAAGATAAGTAAGGGATGGATTCTCCGGGTCGATCTGATGCCTTTTTAGCGAATCCTTCCATGCGGATCGAAGCGATGAAGGCAGGCTTTTTATATCGGATGCTTTGAGCGCTGAAAATAAGTAGATCACGGAGGCTTTGTAAATCGGATCTGCAAAGATACTAAAGAAAGCTCCCTGATCGAAAGAGGATGCAAACTCCTTTTTTGCCTGTACTCTTTCATGAAAATTCATGTTCCCCTCTTTGAGCAATTTTAGAATTTTTTGAGGGCGAAAGTGCTTTTGACACAGTTCGATCTTTTTTTGCAGATCATTTAGTCCTTCCTTGCATTTTGGAAGAGCGAAGTCAGTTTTCTCAATCAAATAACCAAATTGCTGTCCATCTCGGTGACGGGGGTCGAAATAGGAAATGTCGCGCACAAGTGCCGAAAGCTCAGAGATCAGATATTCATTGTGAATGTCCGTTGTAGGGAAAAAGGCGCGCGTGCGCAAAGTAAGAAATAGTTGCTTCCATGCCGCTTCAGGTTTTAAAGATTTTATCGAAAAATCAGGACAAAATGCATTCCAATGTTGGGGGGTTGCGCGAGATAAACATTTTTTAAGGGCCTCTCCTTCATTTTCTTCAAGAGCGAAAGCTAAGTCATAGAGTTCGCTCTCTTCCAGTGCAGCTAAAAAGATCTCTGATAAGAATTGCTTCAATTCGTTACTTTGTCGGGTTCCTATCGCAATCTTGTGGTTAAAACCTTCCAATGCTTTTTCGACCTCCGAGTAGTGAGATCGAATGTAAAAAGTTAGGCTCGGGTGGCTTTTAAAGAGATTTTTTGCGATGTCCCAATACGAGCTCTTTGGCTCAGATTGCAAGGATTGGTAGAGAAGATACAGAACCGTATGAGGCTCAAACCTATTAACTTGAGCTTGCGATGCAAGATGAATGCAATGGAGCGTTGATTTCAACGAAGGGTTTTGACTGCTGAAGCGGGATATTGCAAGCTGAAAGGATGGTTCTTTCTGGCGTGCAATCCACTCGTATAGATCGCTTTCGCAGGTATTTAAGATCTCCTTAGCGATTATTTCGGGAGGATTATTTGATTGAAGCAGATCACCATATTGATGCCATATCCGAGAAGCCATGTCATATTTTCCTTCAGAGAGCAATTGTGCATGAGTATTCTCAATCGGCACTTGCACGGCTGCAGAGGAAGATGGGTAAGTGCGAGAAGAAGAGAGTCTTCCAAACATTTATTACCTACTTGAATTTCTGTTTCCGACAGGAGCTCTCTCGCTTGGAGAGAAAGCTGCAGGGGGTGGGGCATATGTTCGCCCGCCCGCTTCGATAGGGGGCCTACAACTTGGATAGGGAGCCGGAGGCCGTGGCGCCGCAAATGTACGCTCTCCCGTTCCTACAGGCGCTCTTTGACTTGAAACGGGGGCCGGAGGCCGTGGCGCGGCAAATGTACGCTCTCCCGTTCCTACAGGGGCTCTGTGAATTGGAGAGGGGGCCGGAGGCCTGTAGATCGGGACAGATCGAGTTCGAGGGGACGGAGGAGGCAGGCGGATGGGGACGGGGTGGTGTAGGTATATCGGTTCTGCTGTCTTTATGTAAAGCCGGCTTGGGGGTGCGCTGGCAGGAATGAGCGTTCTCGAAGGAAGAGAGGAGAGAATCGATACGCACAAAATACAGATACTTATAGGAATCGCAAACTCCCAGAGAGTCGTTAGCAAAAAGGCTGTTGAGGCTAGGATGCCGAGCGCCAGAATGTGAGCTTTGCACTCTGTTGAAGAGTGTGCGGCAATGATTGGCAAAGAAGAGGGCAAAGTAGAGGAGACGGGCTGGATCATACGGCTACTCCTGATTGGGTATAAATCTGTTTTTGGAAAACTGGCAGGAGATGCTGAAAGAGCAACTCCACTTTTTCTTCTAGTATTTTTTGTTTCAATTTTTCTAGATCAGGGAAATTATCCGCTTTCACATCTAGCGATTTTTGTTTCATCCTGGTTTCTAGATCAGTAAAACTATCGTCTGGCAAAGACCCGATTATTGATTGCATCCATTCATTTGGATCCAATCCAAAAAACTCACAACAAAAGCAGTAGAGAAACTGTTCAGTGTTTTCTGGAGTCAGATTCGGAAGATCTTTTTCCTGAAGATTGAGTTGCTTGAGGGCGCTGTCAATAGCATTTTTCACAGCAATTCCCTTAGAGATGTTCACAAAATCAAACAAGAACCGAAGGCCTGTCTTGTAGATGACTTTGTCTTCATTAAAATAGAAACGGCTGAGGTTTGTGTCCTTTGGCTTTGAGTGAAATGAAGCGAGTCTTTTTTCGCACTCGTTTAGCCAAGAGCCAATTCCATCAATGAACTCTTTGATCCTAAATTCATTTTGGCAGAGGTCCAGTTGGTTAAACAAGATAGGAAGCAGCTTCAAACAATTAGGAAACATTGGGCTAACCTGATCATCGCAAAAAGCGTTTTGAGTAAAAAACAGCAGATGATCTCTCTTCATATAAAGAAGAGCTTTCTCCAACTCAGTGAGATGACACATCAAATTGCGATAGAGCTGCACCCTTTCTTGGAGCGTCAGAGGATCTTTCTTCAAAGGCGGGGGAGGGATTTTTCTCAAAGCTTGCGCCACGTCATGCCAAGTAGCGCACCTAGCCTTCACTATTGGACTCCATTCGCTTGGGTGGCTGAGCTGTAAAAGTTTTGTTCTTTCAAGATCTGTATCTTTTTCATAGGTCCACATCAAATTCATGAGCTCAGTTTCCTTAAGCGCATGAAGATAAACATGTCGCAGTGCGAGAGGAAGTAAAAAGCGAACGTTTTCAATATCGCCTTTTGAAAATTCCCGAGATCTTTCCGCTAGAGTAGAGTAAGGGATTTCTATCAGCTTGAAGAGAAAACTCTTTTCATTTTCAAATTTCAGGGCAATCTCTTCCGGCATGAGGTCTAGGAGAATGTGTTTGCGTAGGAGGGAAAGAACTGTTTCAGGGTGTAGTTTGGGCCCCTCCACTGCAGCCATTGGAAGCCAATAGAGGGCTTCCAGCACTTTGCCTGCTAGATATCGACTTCTTTTCTTCGCATGTTCGGCTACTGAATTTCTAACTTCAGGCCCATTCTGCAAGATATAATCGAAAAGTTCCGGATACGTTTCTTTAAAATTGAATGCGACAGCTTCGTTTTCTCTAGGCTTTAACCACTCCTTATGTGAATAGGCTTTAAGGCACTGATGGAAATTACTGAAAATCGCCATCCCGGTGGTAACGAGCATCTTAGGGCGCTTAGCCAGGCGCTGGGCGTCTGGATTGACGATAGGAGGAGGGGGGGCGCTAGGTCCGCTCTTGGCGGGGGCAAGATTGGGTTGCTTAGGCTCTGGTGGTACGCCTCGGGCTACGCTCACATAGCTTCTAGGGGGGGGGGTGGGTTGTATTCGCATAGGATCGCCTTGGTTAATATTGTCTAGCGCGGACGAAGTGGTTCATGTTGGAATTGATTAAGATGCAATCATAAGTCGATTCCCATCCGCTATTGGATCCGATCAGAATGCAGTCATCGAGGATCCATTGATAAAATTTGGAATAATCCCGAGGGCAGATCTCCCATCGCGTGCCGTCAGTTAGGAATGCAACGCCTTGCTGAAAATCAAAGTGGGAGAGAAATTTTGCATGGCTATTGGCCAAAACGGGGCCTAAGAAGAGGTTGACGGGAACGCCCCCTCCGGTGTTCAGGTTGATCAGCCTGTATTGAAATGTCGAAAACCATTCCTGGTTTTGCGTTAAGACAAGCGGGTCGGACGAGGTCCAATAAAAGATATCGGATAAGGCTCTTTGATCCGTTTTCCAAACGGCTCCGTCTTCCAGTTCCAACGAGTCGCCCATGACTGAAAGAGCGCTCATCCAGTGGCAGCTTGGAGGGTAATAATAGGATGGCGAATAACAGGTTTGTATCGGACGATAAGTTGGCAATGCGGCAAGAAGAAAGGGTGCGACGAGCACCAAAAAGAGCAAACGTTTCATGAAGACCCCTTTAAAAGCTTTAAAAAGCCAAGCAGCCTAGCAAGCCAACTCTTTTTTGTACATATCTGCTCTTGCGAAGAGGACGGCCATATATTATGAGGAGCTTTTGAACCTATCTCAATAAAGAGCTTCTGTCGATTTTCTGGAACCCGAAAATCGACAGAAGCTCTTTATTGAGATAGATTCTTGGGGGGAACCGTGAGAAGGGTATTTTTCGTTGCTTTGCTTTTCTCTTCTTTGCATGCGGTGCGGCAAACCGATCTCTTTTCCGTGAGCACCGGCATTTTCGATCTCATGAGGGAAAAACACCGAACCTGTGAGTTCAGTCTTGAATACAAGTTCCACTTTTCAAAGCCTGCCTCGCCGTTTCGATTCCTCGAATTCCGCCCTCTTGTCGGAGCAATGGCTACCATAGAAGGGTCTACTTATCTCTATGCGGGGATCAATTTCGATCTCTTTCCTTGCGATCAAATCGTGATCGCCCCGGGCTTTGCCGCCGGATGGTACCGGGCCGGCAAAGGAAAAAATCTCGGCTATCCGTTGGAATTTAGAAGCGGGGTTGAATTGGCTTGGCAGTTCAAAGATGCCAGCCGTCTAGGGGTCCATTTCTATCATCTCTCCAATGCCAGCCTCGGGAAGCGCAATCCCGGAGAAGAGTCTCTTGTTTTGTTTTATGACATTCCAATTAAATCAGGTTTTCCGTTTTTTGGAAGATAGTTAAATTAAATTGACAAGTTAATTTAAATAATCGATGATTAGTGAGTCGGGACGTACATATTGGGGCTGCGGATTTCTTTTATGAGCCAAGAGATTCCATTCGAACCATTTCCGTTTTTTTCAGACCCCCATCATCAGACCATCATCAGCAGCTTTTTCAATGTCCTTTTTGAGCCCTTTTCAGAAAGAAGGCTCATTCAACTTCCTGACGGAGATAAGCTTTCGCTTGAAATCACGACGCCGTCCGGTTGGAAAGAGGGCGATTTGACGGTTGTGATGGTGCATGGACTTGGCGGATCGCATCAATCGCCTTACCTTGTGCGCTTGACGAAGCGATTGGAATCGCTTGGAATCCGTTCGGTGCGCATTAACATGCGCGGATGCGGTTCGGGAAAGGGGCTGGCGAAGCAGATGTATCATGGCGGAAGGAGCGAAGATATCTTTCACGTTATTTTACAGCTAAAGAAAGAGCTTCCCGATGCCCCCCTTTTGCTGATTGGGTTTTCTCTGGGGGGCAATATCGTCTTAAAGATGAGTGGGGAGCTGGGAGAGTTGGCCAAGGAGTTTCTCGTTGGGGTTATCGCTGTCAGTCCGCCTGTTGATCTCTATTCGAGCGTGGTGATGATCGGGCATCCCGAAAATGCGATGTATGAGAAATATTTCATCGGTCTAATGCGCTCAGATGTCCATTACCGCCACAAAAAGTTTAGGGACTTGCCGCGCGTCAGGCTGCCGAGAAAGTTGAAGTTCTACGAGTTCGATCAGATCTATACCGCTCCGCAATACGGATTTCGCGATGCGAGGGACTATTATGAAAAATGCAGCGCTCTGCAGTTCATCCCCGATATAGCTCTGTCTTGCAAGATCCTTTTAGCTCAGGATGATCCCATCGTTTCCCCTTCTTCTCTAGATGGTATTGCCTTGCCCAAAAACGTCGATGTCTTTAAGACAAAACGGGGGGGGCATATGGGATATCTTGCTCACCCGTCGGAAGGAAAAGGGCTATATTGGCTCGACTCCCAGCTAATCGATTGGATCCTTGGATTTACAAACTTGTAATTTTTTCTATCACTCATTAAGATCCTCAAAACTTATGGCGATCCGGCTCTTTTTTCTTCTTAGTCTTTTTGCCTCCGGGCTACACGGCGAGGCAGTCGATACATTTTATGGTCCCCTGGAGGTTGAAGATCCCCTCGTGATCGAGCTGATCCATGCCCCTGCATTTCAAAGGCTGAAAAGCATTCATCAATATGGAGTTGCGTATTACATCAAGACGCATACGGAAGAGTACAACCGTTTCGATCATTCACTTGGAGTCTTTGCAATCTTAAGAGCAAAGGGGGCCTCGTTGAAAGAGCAAGTCGCAGGACTGCTCCACGATGTATCCCACACTGTTTTTTCCCACGTAGGAGATTGGGTTTTTGCGAGATATTGTCAAAAGTTGTGTTTCAGATCTGAGCATACCCTCGAATTTTTCCTTTAAGCTACGTGTTCCTTTACTTCTTCACCGTCTTTAAATTTGATCCCCGCAACGACTTTCGATAACAACTG
>JAKBAE010000078.1 GCA_021809325.1 bacterium | reverse complement strand
CCTGCACATCATGCCGCTTGCGATCATGCAAATCCTGTTCCTTTTTGAAGACTAAAAAGACTTTATGCACGTTCAAAAAAACCAATCATGCAGATCTTATCAAGAAGTCAGAGATAGGCTCATAATACCATTGAGTTGCAAAACCCCTCTTGCGTCGGGGCTTTGCAAGCCCCTCAATGGTATAAGAACCTATCTCAATAAGGAGCTTCTATCGATTTTTTCAAATTACATGAAAATGCACGGAGAAGAGCGTCCAGAATAATTTTTGGATATGTTTTCTTCCAGCTTCAGTCTGCGCACTCCGTCATCCGACAAGGGTGAATTTGAAACAATTGCCCTTTGGTCCTTAGATCTGAAATTTTTAGTTTGAGGTTCAGAAGAAGATAACCGATTCATCGCTCGCTCATAGCATGCGGTCACTTTTCCCTTATCATTGGGACTAATCGTAGATCTCTTTCGGGCGAGGCAATCGTTGTCATCAGAGGGAGAATCGTTCCTTATAAAGGAATAATATGTTGGAAATGCGTGTTCCAGTTCTTGAGAGGAAACTAATGGCGAAAATGACAGTCTCATTCTTTTTGAGCTATTTTTTTCGTGGATTATGCAAGGATTTACTTATAGATTTCAAGCTGAATCGTACGGCTTTTGATTTAAGATTTTTTTTTGCAAAAGATCTTGAACAAGTTTTGGCTCGGCTTTGCCATTGGTGAGTTTCATGACCTGTCCTGTTAAGAAAATCAGCGCTTTTTCTTTTCCGGCTTTAAAATCGAGGGCGGACTGGGGGTGCTCGGTCAACACCCGGTCGATGATGGGCTCAATCTCACTTTCGCTTGTAAGGGGCTGATAATCCGAATTGCTTTGTGTAAGAGTTTCCGGATCTGTTTTGGGAGAGCGGATCATCTCTTCCGTAAGCCGCTTGGCCATCGGGCCGGTGATCTTCTTTTCGTCTAGCATCCGCATGAGCTTAGAGATATGCGGGGGAGGGATTGAAAGCACAATCTGACTGGTGAGCTCGCTGCAGATCCAGTTGGCTAGCAGACGTGGATTCGTAGAGGTTTTCAATGCCTTTTCAAAATAGTCGGCAACCGGTTTATGGTTAATGAGGGTGGATGCAATCTGAGGGTTTAACCCTAAATCGGTTACATAACGGTTGTAGCGTTCTTTCGGCAGCTCGGGAAGGGTGTGGCGAACCCAGTCCACATATTCATCGGTCAAGACAATCGGTGCAAGATCTGGCTCGGGAAAATAGCGGTAGTCGTCTGCCTGCACTTTTTTTCGTATGAAGACGAGCTCTTTTTTTTCTTGGTCCCATCGGGCGGTAGCAGGCGGGATCAGCTCCTCAAAGGATCTTTCCGAATGGCTTTCATAGATTGCAATTTGGCGTTGAATCTCATTTTCGATCGCCGTTTCCATAAAAGAAAAGGAATTAAGGTTTTTGATTTCCATTTTAGGCCTGTGAAGAGGCTCTCCTTTTTTGCGCACGGAGACATTGGCGTCAATGCGGAAACTGCCCTCTTCCATATTGCACTCAGATGCATCGAGATAGATCAAAATTCTCCGGACGGCAAATGCGAATGCCTTAGCTTCTTTTGCGCTCTGGATGCATGGCTCTGAAACGATTTCAAGGAGAGGGGTTCCGGCGCGGTTGAAGTCGATTCCTGTAAAGGCGGGGTAGTGTCTGAGGGTCCCCGAGTCTTCTTCGAGATGGGCGTGATGGATCTGAAAGAGTTTTCCCTCCCCCTCGATGACCCCTCCTGATAAGAGAGGTCTTTCAAATTGGGTAATCTGAAACCCTTTGGGAGAGTCGGGGTAGAAAAATGATTTTCGATCGAAGCGGCTTACTAGGTTGATTTGCGCATTGACGGCCAAGCCGAATTGCACAGCTTTGCGGACAGCCTCTTTGTTTAGGACCGGAAGGGTGCCGGGTTGGGCCGTACAGGCTACCGAGATGTTCGTATTAGGAGAGTCGCCAAAGCGGTTGGGGGCTGCGCTGAAGAGTTTTGAGCGGGTATTAAGCTGGACATGGACCTCAAGCCCTACAACCGCCTCCCAGCTCATAAACCTACCTCGTAGGCCGGGGGAATCTTTTGGCCAAAGCTAGTCGCGGCTTCGAAAGCGTAAGCGTATTGCATCACTAAGACGTCGTGCATCTGAGGGCCGATGAGTTGAAGTCCAAGGGGCATTTGCGCGCTATCAAAGCCGGAAGGGACGCTGATCGCAGGCAATCCGGCCAGATTTGCCGGGACAGTGAAAATATCTTGCAAATACATCTCGAGAGGGTCTGCAATCGAGTTGAGCTCAAAAGCGGAACTAGGGGCAACAGGCAAGGCAATGGCATCGCAATGGCAAAAGGCCTGCTCAAAGGCGTTGATCAGCAAGGTGCGCACCTTTTGCGCCCGCTTATAAAACGCATCCTGGTAACCGGTAGAGAGGACGTAAGTGCCGAGCATGATCCTCTTTTTCACCTCTCGGCCCAGCCCCTCTTCGCGAGACAGCTTATAGACCTCTTCCATCGTCTTGGCGCTTAGAGAGCGGGCGCCATAGCGGACAGAGTCGAGGCGGGCAAGATTGGTCGAAGCTTCGGCGGTAGCGAGGATGTAGTAGACGGCAATAGAGTATTTGCAAATATCGAGATCGGCATCGACAATTTTTGCGCCAAGGCTTTTTAAGACATCGAGCGACTGGAGAAAGTTGGTCCTGATCTCCGGCTTCAAGCTCTTCAAGAAGTTCCAAGGGACGCCGAAGCGGATCTCTTTTAAGTCTTTAGTCAAAAGGTCCAAGTAAGGCTCTCCCGGCAAATCGAGGCTCATGGCGTCATGGGGACAATGCCGCCCCATTACTTCCATTGCCAGGGCAGCGTCTTCCACCGTTGTTGTAAAAGGGCCGATCTGGTCGAGCGATGAGCCAAAGGCGACAAGGCCATGGCGCGAGACGCGGCCGTAGGTGGGTTTGAATCCGACAATGCCGCAAAACGAGGCGGGCTGGCGGATCGAGCCTCCCGTGTCGCTGCCTGTTGAAATTAAGGCCAGCCTTGCACTGACTGCCGCCGCGGACCCTCCCGATGAGCCGCCGGGCACTCGTTTAGGGTCCCAAGGGTTCTTTACAGGGTAGAAAGCCGAGTTTTCATTGGAAGAGCCCATGGAAAGCTCGTCGAGGTTTGTCTTGCCGATGAGAAGCGCATCTTCTTCTTCAAGGAGGCGGACGGCAGTTGCGCTAAACAAGGCGCGGTAGTTTTTGAGAAATTTTGAGGCGCAGGTCGTAAGTTCCCCCGCAATATGCATATTGTCCTTAATGGCAATAGGAATGGCCGAGAGTTTTCCTAGAGGTTTGTTCTTCGATCTCTTCCTGTCTAAGGCTTTGGCGCGCTCCAAGGTCCTCTCTTCCAGCACGGACAAGAAACTGCCCAGCTCTTTGTCGTAGCGCTCGATCCTTTTGAAAAAATAGTGTGCGATATCTACTGCCGACACTTCGCCCTCTATAAAGGCTTTGCTTAAGGCGGAGGCAGATAGATGATGTAACGGTTTTGTCATAAGCCTTTTAAAATGGGAGGAACGCGAACCATTCCATCGGTCCTCTCGGGAACATTTGAGAAAAACAGTTCAGGGGATATTAAGTCGCAGACTATATCTTCGCGCAAAACCCGTTTAACCATCCCGCTTAATACAAAGTTGCAAGATGGGACATCTTGGATGTTTACTTCATTGAGGAGGTTGACATACTCAAGAACTCGGCTAAGCGAGTGAAAAATGTCTTTTTTTTCCTCCGGCGTGCATTGGAGTTGGCAAAGTTCTTCGAGGGCGGCGAGGTTTTTTTCATCAAAGGGGTGCATGGGCTTGATACTACAAAAAAAAAAATTAGTGACAAGGGGTGCTTTTTCATTTAAATTAAGCATTGGGTCAATATGAGGAGCCTATCATGGGATTTATACGTTTTATTGTGATGCTCTTAATCGTTATCGGCGCTCTAAATTGGGGATTGGTTGGGTTTTTTAACTACAACCTGGTCGCCGATATTTTTGGCGGAGAGAGTTCCGTCGGCGCCCGCATTGTTTTTGCAATTGTCGGTCTTGCAGGCTTATGGGGCATTTCCATGCTCTGCTGCAAGGCATGCCGTTGCAAGGGCAGCTGCTCTTGCTGCAACAAAAATGAGAAGCAATAGTATTGCGTATTCTAGTCAGCGGGGCTTCCGGATTTATCGGCAGGCCCCTCGTTCAATTCTTTCGGGATCAGGGAGATGAAGTCATTCGTCTCGTCCGCAATCGTGCCGTTTTGTCCGATGAAATTGGCTGGGAGCGCCTTGAGAAGGAACGGTTCGATGCCGTAGTCAATTTAGCGGGCGAATCGATTTTCAGCTTGCGCTGGACGAGCGCCAAAAAAGAGAAGATCTTACAGAGCCGCGAGCAAAGCGCCTTTCGTCTATCAAAGATTTTAGCCCAATCGCCCCGCCCTCCGAGAGTATTTTTAAGCGCTTCGGCCCTTGGATATTATGGAGATCGAGGTGAAGAGACCATTGATGAGGCGTCTTCAAAAGGAAAAGGATTTTTAGCGGAGGTCGCTTTCCGCTGGGAAGAAGCTTGCGCCTCTGTCTCTAAAAATGGGGTTCGCATCGTCCATCCCCGCTTTGGCATCGTATTAGGAAAGGGCGGAGGAGCGCTTCAAAAGATGCTCTTGCCATATCGGCTTGGCCTTGGCGCTATCTTAGGGGATGGCCGGCAATGGATCAGCTGGATTGCCTTGGAAGACGTTCTCTCCTCAATTTATTTTGCCCTCACCCATCCGATAATAGAGGGGCCGTACATTGCCGCATCCCCTGGGCCGGTTCGGCAGGAAGAGTTTGCAAGCAAGCTCGCCGAACTCCTTCATCGCCCTCTTTTTTTGCGCCTCCCTAGGCAGCTTCTTCAGTTTGGCCTTGGCCAAGTCGCAGACGAGCTGCTTCTCACCAGTCTCAAGGCCCATCCGGAAAAACTTCTCTCAGCGGGGTTTCAGTTTGTAAAACCCTCTCTTGACACAGCTTTGCAAGCTTCATTATAATTATTTCTTTTTGGAGTCTTAAGATGTTTTTAGCAAAAATGATCCTGCTCGCAACTGCCGTAAGCAATCCCGCTGAAATTGTCGATGAGGAAGAGCTTCTTCTTACGGAAGAAGCTGCGTTGATCGGAGAAGAAGAGATCGTCGACGGCGAATTCCTTTTCGAAGACGACTTTCTCTTCGAGGATGAGTTTTTAATTAATTTAGATTAATAAATCCTCCATTTTAGTTGCTTCTGCTTTGTTTATTTCTAATCTATTGCATTTAATTTATTTTTAATATAAAAATAAATTAAAAGAAGGTTGCACGTGCCTCTGGCTGCTCAGCTGAGCTACAGGTGTAATGGCGATGCCATTCCCCGCGATGAGGCAGGCAGGGGCTCTTGCAAACTTCTTTTGCAATGGGGGAGTCTATGGAAAGCTTAAGTCCTTGGCGATCGATCTGGTGCAATCCTAGGTCCACTATACGCAGCATTGTAGACACGAACCCAAACCGGTCTCTTTGGATTCTCGCTTTCATCTACGGGTTTACTGCTCTCCTAAATGGCTTCCAAACATTTCCCATAGCTCTGCGCGTTGGCCTCATTCCGATGGTAGGAATAACGATCATCTTGGCTGCGCTTTGGGGGTACCTGTTTTTTGCCGTCTGGAGTTGGGCTGTACTTGTAACGGGCAAGCTCTTTGGCGGAAAGGCTACATTTGCTACAGCCCGCGCCGCCTACGCCTGGTCCTGCGTCCCTCTCCTCGGAAACTTCTGCTTATGGATCCTATTGGTCGTCCTCTTCGGCTCGATCCTCTTTTTCGGACCGCAGCCCCATCTCGTTCTCTCAAAGCCTGCAATCACATTCCTTTTCATCTTGCTCCTTGGGAAAATCGTCTTTTCAATCTGGTCGATTGTCGTCTATCTGCAAGCTCTGGCTGAAGTGCAGTCCTACTCCGTCCTGCGCGCCATCGGCAACGTGATCCTCGCTGCCATCTTCCTCGGGATCTTGGTCGCGATCCCGATCTACATCCTCGTCTATCTCAGCGGCTCAGGAATGCCCGAAACAGCGTTTTTGGGCAGTGATTTGATTCAATTAATCCAATAAAGGAGATGCATCCCATGTCACGGACAGCGACAAAAAAGATCGGATTCTGGTTGATGATCGGCGCGATCTTCGCCGTGCATCTCTTCTACAGCCACGCCCATGCAAACCCACCAGCACCCCGAGCCGCCTGGAAAGAGGTCTTCTCCCGCACCGGCGACTGCAAGATCTCCTTCCCAACCCTTCCCCAAATGTTCCAGCAAAGCTTTAAAGTCGACGATGCCGGCAAAAAACTCACCTACGACATTTACCTCGCCCCCTATCAAGACCGCGGCGTCTGCATGCTCCTCATCGCCCAATACCCCATCGCTCTTCCGGGCGGCCATGAAGTAGCCGGACTAGAGGGCCTCCTCAAAGGCATCGTAGGGCAACACCCGGACAACCAGCTCATCTTCGCCGAACTCATCGACATCCGCGGTTTCCCCGCCCTCACCTTCCTCGTCCAAAGCGGCAAAAACTACTTCCGCGGCCAAGCCTTCATGGTCGGAAACAAGCTTTACATGATCGCCATGGAAGGCGGCAAACAACACTTCGACGAGCCCATCTTCCAGCGCTTCCTCAAGTCTTTTGAACTTTTAGTGCCTTAAGGGCTCCGCCCTTAAGAATCCCGCCAAAGGACTTCGTCCTTTGGAAACCATTTATCTTTTAAGCGAGAAGCCCGCGCTCTGGCGCGGGCTTCTCGTCTAAAAAAAGGGGATTCCAAAGGGGCTGGCCCCTTTGGGGAGAGCTCGAGAGCGCAGCTCTCGATTAGTGGCTAATATAAGTGATCGTACCTGTGCCTGTGGTGTACACTTGCGTCGGAGGGTCGATCAAGATCGGCTCATTGCCCTGGCCGGTTCCTTGCGCGGTGCCTTCAATGGTGATATTCCCATCGATGCTCGTTATTTCAGAGGCGTCTCCGACGACTGCGACGCCATTGCAGTTGTCGGTCCCAGCTCCGCTGGTTCCGGTGAGATAGATTTGCGCTGCGCTAGGTCCGGTCCCGCTTGAGAGGATCTGTCCTGCTTCAATTCGGATGCCCTGATTGAGGATGCCGGTTCCTTGAGAGGTTCCGGTCATTTGGATATTTCCCGTTTCTGAAGAGCTGACGATGTCTTGGGACGAAATGCAGATGCCTGCGTTGCCATTTCGGCCTTGCGTGTTTTGGCCGTTGAGGGTGATTTGACCGGTTCCTAGGGAAAAGCACTGGCCTCCGGCCTCAAAGCGGATGCCGTAGTTATAGTTCTGGGTGCCGCCGCCTTGTCCGCTGAGGATAAGATCTCCATCTTGGATTTGGATAGTGCCCCCCGAAAGGATCACTCCGTGGTTGTTATTTTTCCCTATCCCGGATGTGCCGGTGACGGTGATTGCCCCCGTTCCGCTCGATTGGCATTGGCCTCTCGATTCTAAGCGGACGCCGAAGTTCAATCCGCCTGACCCATTTCCCGTTCCAGTAAGAGTGGTTGTGCCATCGACGGCATTGATTTGTCCCCCGCTGAGGCAGACCCCCATATTCCCATGCAATCCAAGGCCTCCCGTGCCTTGTAAGGCAATGGAGCCAGTGCCCAAGCTGTTGATTGTCCCTTTGGCGTAAACGCCGATATTGCCGATTCCGTGGCCGTTGCCGCCGCCGGTGCCGGTGAGAAGGAGAGGGCCGTTTTCGATTTCAATTCGGCTAGAGGAATCAAGGTAGATTCCTACAGTATAGTTTGCGCCATTGCCCCCCTCGCCGGATAAAGAAACCGCTCCGGCTCCCGAGGTGCTGATTTGGGCAAAGCTTCTAAGTGTAATTCCATAGGAGCTATCCTCCGTGCTGTCCGTTGCAAATCCGCTCAGGTTGATCGAACCGCCTCCGGCGTCTAAAAGCGCTGTATCTTGCATAAGGAAGGTTCCTGCTTGCAAACCGCCAAAGGTCCCGACATCCATCTCAATCGCTCCGCCTTGGGTCAAGATTTGAGAGGAGTCGTCCATCAAGAACTGCCCTTCGCCGGGATCGCGGTCAAGGGCCGCAGCTCCGCTGTCATTGATCGTAGCGGTAAAATCGCCCCCATTGAGGGTGAGAGATCCGCTAAAGAGGATCGATCTTCCCGCTTGCAGCGTTAGAGAGTGGCTTGAGCTGGTCGACACGGTATCTTGAAAGGCAATGTCGGTATTTGCCTGAATGACGACGTCAGCTCCATTGAGGGCCGCTTGCAGGGAGGCGCCGCTGATCTCGACCGATCCCGTTGGGTTGGATGAAAAGGTGTTGCCCACAGCAGGGTCCGATCCGGAAGGGGTGATCGTCACAAATTTCGGGTCGAAAAGAAGCTCTCCCGATTTGCCCATCGGAGCTTGGGCATCGATGAAGGGCTTCTCGCTGAGCTGAAACAGCGATCCGGATGTGGAGAAATGGATTTTGCCTCCATTGCCGCTCTCACTGCCTCCCCGCACTTCGGCCACCCCCTGAAAGGAGGCCCTTTCACGGCAAGAAAGGGTGATGGTTCCTCCATCGCCATCAGTTTTTGCGTTCGCAAGCAAACGAGCTCCTTCCTCTACGCTGATCTCTTGGGCATCCTCAATCACGATAGCGCCCGGGGTCGAGTTTGCCGATACCTCGAGTAGGGCATGTTCCAAGAGGTGGACGGTGCGCCCTTTGATTTCAATCGATCCCGATTCGGCATGCAGCTTTCCGTTGATTGTGCAGCGCTCGGTTATGATCTGTAGAGGGTTGTTTGGGACAATAACGCTGCCATGAATTTCAATTTCAGGGGCTTGGATGATCAAAGGTGTGTGAGAATGAATTTCGTCCACAATATAGATCGGCTGTTGGGAACAAAGATAAGTAGCCTCTGTTTCGCCGAAGGCGGGAAGTGCAAAGAGCAACGCGATCAAAACTAAAACCCGATTCATGCAAGATCCTTTCGTTTTCAAATGGGCAAGAATTGTAGCCGGAAATTCACAATAGCTTCAAATTTTTTTTTCACACTTGGATTTAACGGATAAGATTCCTAGAATCGGTTTCGATGGGCCAACATCGGTTTTTTTTCGGTTCTTTAGTTGTGCTATCGTCTCTTTTGGGCGAAATGGATCCGAGCTCTTTACGCACGATTGTTATTGAAGATTTATGTGAACAATCTCACAGATGTTCCTGTTCCGGCGCCGATTCCTGTTTTGGCATTGATCTCAGAATGGATGTCCCCTCCAAGGAAAAATTCATCGAAGCCCTGTGTTGTTTTATCTCTTCCCCCCTGGATGAGGAGACGGTTTTGGCTCTCAAAGAAACGATCATCTCTTTTTATCAAAAACAAGGGTATCCCATCGTCGGGGTATTTGTTCCTGAAAAACAAGATCTTTCTTCAGGAGAAATTCGCCTTTTAGTCTTAGTGGCTAAACTCGGCAGCGTCAAAGCGGAAGGCGCCAAGTATTTTTCAAATGAAAAGATCGCCTCGCAGTTCAGAACGAAGCCGGGAGAAGAGATTCGCTCGGAGAGAGTGAACGAAGATCTGCAGTGGATGAACCAAAACCCGTTTTACTCGACGTCGCTTCTATACGAGCCGGGCCAGAAATTGGGCGAGACCGATGTCGTCCTGCTAACGCAAGACCGCTTTCCGCTAAGGGTCTATGGCGGCTATGAGAACGTAGGCGATCCGATTACGGGAACGCCTCGCTTTTTAGCCGGCCTTAACTGGGGCAATGCCTTCGGCGTCGGACATCAGTTCAACTATCTCTTCATCACAGAGACCCATCCGAAGAACTGGTATGCGAACATGGCGAGCTATCTCATTCCGCTCCCTTGGCGCGATCTTTTCATGGTATATGGCTCTTACACATTGACCGAACCATCCGTAGGAGCGGATCTTGGCCTTCAGGGAAAAGGCTGGCAGGTTTGCGGCAAGTATTCAACCCTTTTCACCTATTCGATTTGCGAGTTTGAAGCTTATATCGGTTATGAGTTCAAGCGGACGAATAACTTTTTAACCTTTGGCGTAGCGCCTGTTTTTAACAATTATATCGATATTTCCCAGTTTGTCCTTGGCCTAGACGCACAGATGGAATATGAAGCAGGCAACACCTCTGCGGAAATTAAGTTTTATTTGAGCCCGGGCAATATGACGGCATTTAACCGGACAGCCTATTTTCTAACGGAGAGGGCCGGATCGAAATGCAATTACATCTATGGCAGGTTTAACCTGGAACAGATTTTAAAACTGCCTTTGGGGATGACGTGGGCCTTCAACAGTATGATCCAAGGCTCAAGCGCAAAGCTCCTCCCCAGCGAAGAGATGATCTTCGGGGGCTATTACACCGTGAGGGGCTATGATGAGTTCGAAGTGCTCTCCGACAATGGCGTCTTGATCAAAAACGAGATCCGCTCGCGCCCCTTCCAGCTGCCGACATTTAGAAAGAAAAAGCACGAGATCCAGTTCCTCGGTTTTTGGGACTTTGGAGTCTCCATCCAGAGATATAACCGAAAGTTGTGTTTAGAAGGTTGAAGAGAGCGTATCCTCAATGATTTTTCCGGCAGGAAAAAATCAAACAAAAAGGAGTACGCTCATGAA
>JAKBAE010000077.1 GCA_021809325.1 bacterium | reverse complement strand
GAAACGAAAGTTGGAATACAGAAGAGTACATCATCCTGCACATCATGCCGCTTGCGATCATGCAAATCCTGTTCCTTTCTGAAGACTAAAAAGACTTTATGCACGTTCAAAAAAACCAACCATGCAGATCTTGTCAAGAAGTCAGAGATAGGCTCATCTCCTAAGCTCCTGAAAAATATTTTTTGATTGGGTGGGTTTTATGCGCATATTTTTGATTCTCAGCTTCTCTTTGCTGACTAAAGTTCTAGCAACACAAATCACTTGGACAACGGGAACGATCCCTAATAGTCCAAATGGCGTTTTCCGTGAACTTGCTTTTGCCTTCAACCCCAGCACAAATACACTATTTGCTGCTTGGGGCGACTTAAGCTCAACGATCCCTTATTACTCGACTTTTGACGGAACTACATGGTCGGCAGCCGCTCAGATCACAGGGAGCTCTACATCAAGATATGGGAAAGTCTCCCTTGCCTTTAACCCAACTACAAATACAATGTTTGCAGCATGGGCGGATCCGATGCTCAGTTACCAACCATCCTATTCCACTTTTGATGGAACAAGCTGGTCCGCTCCTCAGCCAATCGATGCATCTGCTGCAGCCAACTATAATGTAACTCTTGCCTACAATCCTGATACGGCAAGTATGTTTGCAGCATGGGAGGACGCAACTTCTAACTACCCAACTTACTCAACGTTTTCAAGCGGCGCCTGGTCAACATCCGCAGCTATCGATACTTCCTATATTTACGATGTAGTTGCACTTGCCTTTGATCCGACTACAAATGCCATGTTCGCCGCATGGTCTAGTGCCAACTCAACGCCAATTGCCCTTCCCATGTTTTCTATTTTCAGCGGAGGTTCTTGGTCCCCGGCAGCCCAGATTTCTTCTACCAAGCAGGTTGAGCTCTATGTCATGCTTGGTTTCGATTCGGCTAAAAATGCTATGTTTGCAGGCTGGGGGGATTATACTACCTATGTGCCCTATTATACGATCTATAGCGGTAGTTGGTCGACGCCCGCCACAATCTCAGCTACCTCTTCTGTTGATGAGAATGTTGATTTTGCCTTTAACCCGTCAACGAACATGATGATCTCCACCTGGATAGAGTCTAATGGTTTCCTTCCTTATTATTCTCTCTTTGATGGAAATGCATGGAATTCGCCATCTGCGATCCCCGGGGTTACCACAACCAATTCTGGATCAGTTACTATTATCTATGATCCAGCGATTGAGGCATTCGTTGCAGGGTGGACGGAAGTGGTTGCGCCCTACAGGGCTTATTATTCGGTTGGAGTTCCTTCGCTGCAAACATCAGAAAGAGCCTATCACCGTCCTCAAAATCGCAGGACTAGATAAGCTATAAAAAAAGCGCACGGATTCCCCAGGAGATCAAAAAGAAGATCGACATGGAGAGAAAGTCGTTGAACGCAGTGACAATCGGTCCCGCAGAGACAGCGGGATCCACCCCAATCCTTGAAAAGAAAAGAGGGGAGAAAATGCCAAGAAGCGTCCCGGCCAAGCAGCTTCCGAGAAGACCAAAGCCGATGATCGCTCCGACTGCAGCCGGGCTCGTTCCTAAAAAGCCCCCGCCTCCCAAAAGATCGAGCACATAGACGATCAACCCGCAAAAGATGCCAAACATCGTGCCGGTGAAAAGACCGCTTGCAAGCTCTTTGAGGATGGTCTCTTTTTTACTGTGCGCTGGGATCGATCCAAGGGCCATCCCCCGAATGACAATCGTACTCTACTGAAGGCCGATATTCCCAGACATTCCGGTAATGAGCGGCACAAAAAAGAGGACAAACGTCAAAACCCCCCCCTCATATTTCTGGAAAGAGGACATGACGCCGACATTGACAAAACCTGCAAAAAGAGTCACGGCAAGCCAGGGGGCCCGTGTCAAAAACCGCTTTAAAATGGAGTCGGAACTGGTAAATTTTTCCCTTGCGCCGGCCATGTGGGCAATGGTCTCATCGGTCAAATCTTCCATCGCCTCGACTATATCTTCCTGGGAGATGACCCCGATGAGTTCATTATCGATATCGACCACCGGCAAAGAGAAAATCTTATAGCGCTCGACAAGATCAATCACTTCTTCGCGCGTGGCGTCGGGGGTGACTTTATGCAATACCGGCCGCATTACCTGCCTAAGCGGCGTATGGGGCGGATTGATCATCAGGTTGCGGGCGGGTACAGTCCCTTGAAGCTCGCCTGCTGGATTCAGGATAAAAATCCCGCGGGTAAAATCGATCCGCGGGTTGTCGCGGATATAAGCCGCCGCTTCCCCGATCGTCATCTCCATGGTAAAAGCAAAGAACTCGGAGGTCATGAGGCGGCCGGCGCTATTGCGGCGATGTTTTTTTAAATCGACGATCCGAATCGCTTTTTTTGAATCGATCTGCTCCATCAGCCGCCGAAAGCGCCTTTCGGGCATATCCTCGATCACCCAAGCCGCATCGTCAATCGGCATTTTGTCGAAAAGCTTTTTTAATTCGAGATCACTCAAATGGCGAAAGAGCGCCAGGCGGGTATCGGCATCGGTATTGATGACAAAGCGGATCTTCGCTTCGCGGTTGGGGAGATTTTCGTAGAGGACCGGACGGACATTATGGGGAAGTCGTGAGGCGGCATGGGCCAAATCGATTGGGGAATGCTCAGAGGCGATTTTTGCGATATCGTGGAGCCGTACCTTCGAGGTCTGCTTATGAAACGCCTTTTCAAGCTTTTCCTGCAAAAGATCGTCGAGCGAGTTCGTCTTCGACTCGGATTTTGGCTGGGAGTAGACCTTCTCTTCCGCGCCTGAAACTTCCATCTACCCTCCCAAAAAAACCGTTACATCACCAACTACAGATTTTTGCTCGAAAGGATACGCGATTTTTCCTTGAGGTGCAAGCGAAGAAATTCATTGAATTTGAAGGCGTCTCTTGGATATAAATGCCCCTCATGATTCACGATAAGACAACTGCCGCGGCCATGTTTGACCGCATTTGCCCTAGCTATGACAAAGTCAACCGGATCTTGTCGCTAGGAATGGACATGCGATGGCGAAAGGCCCTCGCCCTTCATCTGCCATCTTGCGAAAAAATTTGCCTCCTCGATTTGGCAACAGGGACAGGAGATCAGATCCGCGCTCTCTTCCAAGCCGGCGCGTCAATCTCGAGGGCCGTTGGCATCGACCTCTCTTCGGGCATGCTGGAGATCGCGAAATTAAAGTTTGCCAAAGAGCCTTTCGGAGAGAAAACCACTTTTCAACAAGCGGATGCATGCGCACTCCCGTTCCCGGACAATACCTTCGATGCATGCACCTTCTCCTTCGGCATCCGCAATGTAACGGACCCTCTCCGGGCCCTCTCGGAGATGCATCGCGTCATTGCTCCAAAAGGGCGCTGTCTCATCTTGGAATTTTCTCTGCCTGACAACCTCTTTCGAAAGCCGTATCTCTTCTATCTCCGTCACCTTCTGCCGTTTATTGGCGGGCTTCTCTCAAGAGATTTTGCAGCATATCGCTACCTCAACCGGACAATCGAAGAGTTTGCCTATGGCAAGGCTTTTTTAGATTGGATGCGCCAAAGCGGCTGGACAAATGTGCGCGCCATCCCTCTTCTCTTCGGTTCCGTAACGCTCTATCGGGGCGACAAGCTTTGAATCCCTTTGTTTGGCTTGGCGCCAGGACGCCCTATCCAAAATTTTACTGGGAAAATAGCGCCGGGACGCTTGCCATGGCCGGCTGCGGGTTGGCCGACCCCGCCTCTTCGGCCCCCCTTTTTACTTGGCGCCCCTTTTGCTCTCGCCAAAGCGAAGAATGGCGCCTTTTTTCACCCGCTTTCATCGCACCGGAGCGTTTTGAAAAGGGGGCCCCTCTCCCCTTTTCCCCTTTGAAAATCGAACGCATCTCCTCAATACCCCAAAAACCTGAATGGGAAATAAAAATCCGAAACGCCCTGGATGCGATCCAAAAGGGAGAGCTGGATAAAGTCGTGACCGCTAAACGGGTTGAAATCGAATGCGCCTGTCCGATCGATGCCCTAGCGCTCTTTTCCGCTTTGAGAAAGCCCGGGCAAACCAATTTTTTCCTGCAAACCTCTCCCTCAGCCGCCTTTCTCGGATCTTCTCCCGAAAGGCTCTATAAAAGAGAAGGCAGGCATGTCGAATGCGACGCCTTGGCAGGGACCCGGCATCTGAAAGACGGCGAAGAGCTGCTCAGAAGCGAAAAAGATCGGCGCGAGTTCGAGATTGTCAGAAACAGGATTAGAGATGCCCTGCAGCCTCTTTCAAGATCTGCAGTCCGAGTCTCTCCCTGCACAATCGCTACAACCCCGACGCTCTGCCATCTTCATGCGAAGATCAATGCCGAATTAAACGAGGGCGTCGACGACTCGATGCTTCTCAATGCGCTCCACCCAACCCCAGCCCTCGGAGGCTGGCCGAAAGACAGAGCCGCCCTTTGGCAAAAAGAAAATGAGCCTTTTGTAAGAGGGCTCTATGGCGCGCCGATTGGCTATTTCAGCAAAGAGAACGCTGAATTTACTGTTGCGATCCGCTCCTCTCTCGTGATAGGCTCGCGCGCTTACCTCTACGCCGGGACTGGAATCGTCGCCGGCTCCAACCCCGCTCTTGAGTGGGAAGAGTCAGAACAAAAATTATTGCAGTGGAGATCTCTTTTTCATGGATAATGGAGCTTGGAGCTTTCATCTGATCGATCAGATGATCTGTCAGGGAGTTACCCGATTTTGCATCGCGCCCGGATCGCGCAGCACTCCTCTTGCATTAGCTGCGGCAAGACACCCCAAAGCAGAGATCTTCGTCCATCCTGATGAGCGGGGCCTCGGCTTCTTTGCTCTTGGCTGCGCTCTCGGCACGACACAGTGCGCCGCCCTCATCGCCACATCGGGAACGGCCGTGGGAAATCTCCTCCCCTCTGTGATGGAGGCAAAGCACAGCTCTATTCCCTTGCTTCTTCTTACTGCAGACCGCCCGTCTGAATTGCGCGACTGCGGCGCAAACCAAACGACAGACCAGATCAAGATTTTCCAGAACTTCCTCGTATGGCAAACGGATTTACCCCCTCCCGACGCCTCCCTCTCCGAGGAATTCGTCCGCTCGCAGGTGGCCTTTGCCGTTTCCCGTGCAAAGATCGAATCCGGGCCTGTTCAAATAAACTGCCAGTTCCGAGAACCGCTTTACACTGCTCCCGCATCCTATCGGCAAGGCTCTCTTCAACCCTATTTCCCCTCTTCTCTTCAGCCAACAGAAGAACAAATCGCCTATGCCGAAGCGAAGATCCGCCGTGCGCAAAAAGGACTCATCCTCTTGGGGCGTCTGCCTGCCGGATTAGATCCAAGGCCGATTCTTGCTCTAGGAAAAAGGCTTGGCTGGCCAATCTTTGCCGATATCTTGTCGAGGGCAGGCTCCTATCCTACCCCGGAGCAGATCCGCCAATTCGACTATGCCATCCGCTCAAACAAAGCCCCTGCGCCCGACTGCGTTCTTTATTTCGGGGGAAGCTTCGTATCTAAATACTTGCCTCCCTGGATTCAAAAGGCCAAAGCAGAGGTCCTCCATATCGATACGTTGGGCGAAAGAATCGACACCCAGCATGTCCGCCCCGCGCGAATCTTAGCGCACCCCGCCCTCTTTTGCGAGGCTTTGCAGACAAAAAAGACAACAGATCTTAGCTACCTTGAGAGATGGCAAGAGATCGATCGCGTTTTACAAGAGACGATCGAGGCCTGTTTTTCAGAGCCCCATCCTTTCGTCGAACCCGATCTCATGCGGAAATTGGCTTCGCTTCTTCCGAAAGAGGCCAATCTTTTTCTTGCCAACAGCATGCCGATCCGGGATGCCGGTTATTTTTGCGCTTCCAAGGGGCCCGTTTTTTGCAACCGCGGACTATCCGGCATCGACGGGCAGATCGCTACGGCTGCGGGTTTGAGCTTGTCTACGCAAAAGCCAACGGTTGCCGTGCTCGGCGACCAGTCGTCATTGCACGACCTCAACTCAATTCTTTTGCTTCGCAATATCAATACACCCTTTTTGCTCATCATCTCCAATAATTTTGGAAGCGGCATCTTCTCCCATGTGGCCATCGCGCAAGAAGACAGCCATTTTGAAAAACTCTTCGCCGCCAGCCACGACTTGCAGTTTGAGGAGGCCGCAAAGATGTTTTCCATCCCCTATTCCTCTTTATCGCAAATTGATCAGCTCGAAACTCTTTTCCCCGCTTCTTCCGCACGGATCCTAGAAATTTTCACTTCCAGAAAAGAAAACGCATGCTTTCAAAAACGCGTTCTGGAAAAGTGCTGTCTCGCGCTGAGTGAAAAGAGGTCAACGTGTTTGGCAGAATTTTAAATAAAGGAACAGGGGCTCCCATCGTCTTTGTCCATGGGTTTCTCGGATCAGGCGAAGATTGGGCGCCTATCGCGTCTCTCTTAAAGGAGAGGACATGCTTTGCCTTTGATCTACCGGGGCACGGCAAAACGCCTTGGGCCGAGATGGAAATCGAGGATTTAATGCAAAGCGCCTTTCCTCCGGAGCCGCTCGATCTCGTCGGCTACTCTCTCGGCGGCAGGCTCTCGCTGCGCTTCGCAATGCGCTATCCGGGGCGGATCCGGACGCTGACCTTGCTCTCAACCCACTACGGCCTGCAAACGGAAGAGGATAAACAAGAAAGGCTGCAAGCAGACCGCAAATGGGCGCAAAAACTCCTCACCTTCCCTTTCAATGAATTTTTAAGCGACTGGTACAGCCAGCGCGCCTTTGCTTCTTTGCAGCAAAATCCCGAAGCAAAAGCGAAAGTCGTTCCTCTTAGAAAAGCGGACCGGCCGAAGGAGCTTGCCCGAGGTCTCATGGAGTGGAGCCTGGGCCGCCAGCCATTTTTCTTGAAGCGGATGCTCGAGTTTCCCAAGCCTTTGCAAATCGTCTACGGCGAGCTTGACCCAATTGCTTCGGCTCTTTATAACTCTTGGCCTAAAATGGCCGTTAAAATCAAAGGCGCAGGGCATTGCCTGCATCTAGAAAACCCTCAAAAAATCGCGGAGATCCTATGTCTTGGAAACAATGTGGAAACTATACAGACATCCGATATGAAAAGTGGGATGGAATCGCCAAAATCTGCATCAACCGCCCGCAAGTCCGCAATGCGTTCCGCCCTCTGACGGTAGAAGAGATGATCCATGCGTTGAACGACGCAAGGAACGATATGGCTATCGGCGTCATCATTCTTACAGGAGAAGGGAAAGAGGCGTTTTGCTCCGGCGGCGACCAAAAGATCCGCGGAGACAGCGGCTATGCCGATGAACACGGCGTCCACCGACTCAATGTACTCGACTTCCAGAGGCAGATGCGCAATTGCCCAAAACCGATCGTCGCAATGGTGGCTGGATATGCCGTCGGAGGCGGCCATGTTCTGCATGTCCTGTGCGATTTGACGATTGCGGCAGACAACGCGATCTTTGGCCAAACCGGCCCGAAAGTCGGATCTTTTGACGGAGGGTATGGAACAAGCTACCTCGCTAGAATCGTAGGGCAAAAGAAAGCGCGCGAGATCTGGTTTCTTTGCCGCCAATACAACGCTCAGCAGGCGCTTGAAATGGGGCTTGTCAACTGCGTCGTCCCCTACGAAAAACTCGAAGAGACGACCCTCCAGTGGTGCAGAGAAATGCTCCAGCACTCTCCGATCGCGCTTCGCTGCCTCAAAGCAGGGCTCAACGCCGATTGCGATGGACAAGCGGGACTGCAAGAGCTCGCAGGCAACGCAACAATGCTATTTTACATGACGCAAGAAGGACAAGAAGGCCGCAATGCATTCAACGAAAAGCGCAAGCCCGACTTTGCAAAGTTCCCCAAGCGCCCTTAAAGCTTGGGTTTTGGCGGCAAGGCCAAAAACGCTGATCGCCGGCATCAGTCCCGTTCTGATTGGAGCGAGTTTTGCTGCGCGCATCCAGCCGATCTCTTACGCTCTTTTTGCCCTCTGCCTCCTTTTTTCTATTGCGATCCAGGTGGGGACAAATTTTGCCAACGACGCTTTTGACTATATGAAAGGCGCTGATACGGTTTCCCGGAAGGGGCCGGCGCGCGCCGTCCAATCAGGCTGGATCTCCCCTCTTGCGATGCGCAACGCTGCGTTTGGGACGTTCGGCTTCGCCCTTCTCGTAGCGCTGCCGCTTCTTTTTCGCATTGGGATGGCCTATCTCCCGCTAGCCATTCTCTGTCCGATTGCGGGCGCTCTTTATACCGGAGGCAAAAAACCGCTTGGCTATCTGGGGCTTGGAGATCTGCTTGTATTCGTTTTCTACGGTCCTGTGGCAGTGTGCTGCACAGCATTCGCTCTTTTGCTTACAGTTCCGGAGAACCTCTTTTTGTCTTCGCTCTCCCCCGGACTCCTCTCTTGCGCCCTCCTAGCTGTCGCCAACTTGAGAGACTGGGAAGAAGATCGAAAATGCGGTAAAATGACCCTCATCGCCCGCTTCGGCCCCCTCTTTGGGAAGCTCCAATATCTCACCTATCTTTTCTTAGGGATTGTCCTTGTCCCTCTCGCTCTTGTCTTGAGCGGGATGCCATTTTCCCTCCTGCGGATCTGGTGGACCTGGCCTCTTGTTTTTTTAGCCGTCCGTCTCGTCTTCAAAGATCCCTTGCAGCATGAGCGGGCCTTGCCCATCACTTCTGCCATTTTACTGCTCTATACCTTGATATGGTGCTATGTATTGCTATACATATAGCATTCCTCTCCATCCATCCCCTATCGGGCTTTCGATGCGGCAAGGGATCATTTTGGAAACAGAAAAAGGGTGGGGCGAAGCTGCGCCTTTGACCGGTTTTAGTAAAGACCCGCTCGACTCCCTTGTGTTTGCCCTCCGCTCTTGTCTAGAGCCCTTTCCCACGCACTATCCAAAGATCCGTTTAAACGCCCTGGCTTCTACTCCTAAGGAAGCCGAGCAAGCGCTAAAACTGGGATTTCAAACCCTCAAATACAAAGTAAAGGGCCTCTCTCCGGAGACTGCAGCGAAAAACATCTCTCATCTTCAATCCATGAACGCGCGTCTGCGCATTGATGCCAACCGTTTTTGGAGCGTAGAAGAGGCAAAGCGGTTTTTGGACCGCCTCGATCCCAAAGGAATTGAATATATCGAAGAGCCTATTGCAGATCCGGAGAAGTTGTCCGAGCTGCCCCCTTTTCCCTTTGCACTTGACGAGACGCTTCTTGAGCCAAATAGAGAGCCTCTTGCCCTTCTCCCCCAGATTTGTGCTTTTGTCTTGAAGCCGACGCTTTTGGGACAGCGGCTGGATTCCTGGATCGCCCTCGCAAAAGCGCATGGCAAAACGCTCACTTTCAGCTCAAGCTTTGAGAGTGCGATCGGCCTTGTGCAGATCGCGCGGCTGCAAGAGGTTCATGCACCGGAAACTGCGGCAGGCCTAGATACATACCGCTCTTTTAAAGAAAATTTCCTTCCCTTCCCCATAGCAGAAGGCGCTCTCTTGCCTCAACCCATTCCCCTGATAGACCGCTCATGGCTTACGAAAATTGCCCCATAAGCCTTGCCCCCGCAAGAGCGCTTGCCATTGCCCCGGACCTTAGCTATGGAGAGCTCAACCGCCATATCCAACAGGAAGCGGCCTCGCTTCAAAAGCAAGGGTTCAAACCAGGTGATATTCTTACTATCCAAGCAAATCCCCATTGGCAAACGATCGCTCTTCTCTTTGCTGCATGGCGGCTTGGCGTATGCGCCGCTCTCATTGCCCCAAAATTGCCTTTGCTTGCCCAAAAAGCTGCCTTTTCCGATTCGTTTGCAAAATCTGATCTGATGCTTTTAACCTCGGGGTCGAGCGGAGCGCCAAAATGGGCTTCGTTTTCTCTCTCTCAGCTCTTTGAGAGCGCGCGCACCGTCGCAAAGGCTCTGAATGCAAAAAAAGGGAACCGCTGGCTTGTCTCGATCCCGCTCCATCACGTAGGAGGGCTCGGCGTTTCTTTGCGAGGACTCCTATCGGAAGGCTCTCTTTCTTTCGAAAATAAATCGCTCTCTTATAAGGAAAGAATCTGCAGCGTTTACCCTGACTTTGTCTCTCTTGTCCCAACTCAGCTCTACCGTTTGCTCCGAGAGGAGATGGCACCACTCAAAACCCATTTTCTCATTGGGGGCGCGCCCTTGGCAAACGAGCTCTATCAAAAAGCGCTGTCTAAAGGATACCGCCTCTCTCTTGCTTACGGCTTGACCGAGATGAGCTCCACGGTCTTGCTCTCTGATTCGCCGCAATGGATCGGATCTTTCGCCTACCTCGGACAGCCGCTCCCCGACCGCAAATTGAGCCTTTCCCAAGAAGGGGAACTCCTCGTTTCGGGAGCGAGCCTCTTCAACGGCTACGGATCTCCTCCTACACCTCCCCTCTCCCCTTTTCCGACAGGAGATCTAGGCGCTTTTCATCCGGACTTAGGATGGTCGATTCAGGGGCGAAAAGACTTTCAGTTTATGAGCGGGGCTGAAAATATCCGGCCCGAAGAAATCGAAGCCGCTATCCTATCCCATCCGGACGTAGAAGAGGCGGTCGTTGTCCCCAAACCCGATGTTGAATTTGGCGCTAGGCCGGCGGTCTTTTTGCGAACCCGCCTCTCAGAGCAAGAACTGATCGCTTATCTCTCTGATCGACTTCCGAAATGCAAAATCCCCGTACTCTTTCGAAAACTCGATGAAGGAAGCTCTTTGAAGCCTAGCCGAAAAATTCTTGCTGAATCACTTCGACTTTAACAAATCACGGATAGAAGCAAAAAAGGCTTTCAGATCTCGAGAACCTACTTGAGCAATGAGATAGATTTTCTGCATGTCAAGATCCTCATAAGCATGCACAATACGATTTCTGAACCCTGCAGCATGCGCAAGCCGAGCAGCCAGTTCCTTATCGAGGTACCCCGCCTCGCTGAGTTTAAAAAAACCATTCGCATAATACCATTTATCATAAATAACGTTTAGTTTGGCTGCGTCAAAGCCCCTAGGATCGACGATCGTAAAGCACCTTGTATTGCCTAATAC
>JAKBAE010000076.1 GCA_021809325.1 bacterium | reverse complement strand
ACATTTATATTTCTGACCGAAATGTTTGCTGCTTATCAAAAAGAGCGCCCTCCGCCTGCACTGGCTCTCTAGCCCCCTATCCCCGTGAACGCGTACAAAAAATGAGGGCAATAATGATGAGCGAAGCAAAAAAGATCCTCTTTCTTTGATTTCTTGCATGGGAATAGACTGTGTCCTTATCTCTTAAGTGTCTCCAATTAAGAAGCGAAAGGAAGAACGAGATCAAGCTTCCAAGAGCAGAGAGCAAAAAGAGCACAGAGAAGTTTTGCTGAAGCTGAAAGTATCCGCTCATTGAAAATCCAATCAAAAAGCCAAAGTTCATTCCGCTGTAATTCCAAAGGAATGCCGATTCTCGCCGCTTGTCATGCGGATCGAAGAGCTGGGTCAGCATGCAATTGATGCAAATGACATTGAGACCGGCCCCCGATAGCATGACAGAAAGTCCGAGAAGAAGCGAAAAAACGCTAGGGATAGAAATGATTGCGCATCCGGCAGCTTGAAGCAGCATCCCCACGACAAAAAGGAGGCGGTAGCTCATGAGTCTCCCGCCAATTGCCCCGCCGAGAAAGTGAAGGGTATAGTTGAATGCAATAAACCCGGCCGTCAGAGATGTGGCATAGCGGTCTTCCAGATCCAGTCCTTGGGTTGCGTAAAGCACAAGAGTAGAAAAGAGGACGCTGAACCCAATAGTTGAAAACATCTGCATGAAAAGGAGCGCGCGGCGGGTTTTTAAGATCGATGATTCCATCCCTTCCTTTTGTCAAAAGCACGAAAATCGATAAAGAAAAACCTATTGATTAAAAATTTAATTAAGGTAGAGTGGAGTGAAAAATTTCCTTATAGGTGAGACATGGCATTCATCCCAACAGACCTTCCCCCTCCCCCGTTTATACAAGTCATCCACGGCCGCTATAATGCAACCCCATTTTCACTCACTGTAAAAATGCCAAACGAATCGTTTCAGAAAATAAGGGACTTACCTCTTATTCAAACACTTGCAAAACAAAAAAAAATTGCTCCACCCCTTCCTCCTCAGCGTTTGGCATCGATCATCAAAATTCCGCCTGCTGATGGAGGAAACAAAGAAACTCCCTACGACCAGCTTGTCTGCACAGAGACAGACAAACAAAACATCGCTTATATCATTCAGACGATGGCAGAAAACGGAAAGCTGTCGCTTCTTTTTAAGCAAAGCGAACTGAAAAGAGTTGGCGCGGAAATCAACCATGTCCACCCTTTGAAATTTCTGGAAGCCATCTTCTCGAACCCCGACTTAAAAGTCTGCATGAGAGACATCCACCACGATTATTTTAAGTGGAACGGCTTCATGGATGGGCTTGTTCCCAGCTTAACTAACCATATGAACCAAGGCAAATTGATGCAGTACGTCAACGAATTTGCCATGAAAACGAATGCCGTACCGGAAGAGATCATCCCCTATTTTCAATCAAGAGACTGGGAAAATCTCGTCCGCTACCTGATGAACCGCTGAAAATCGATTCATCTCATAGGCGTCGTTCCAAAAATGCCACTCAAAAATTGTCGAGTTTTTGAATGCGGCCTCCATCCGCTTAAGAGTGTTTGGAGATGCAGCGGCAGCCAGATCATCGAAGTAGCCAATAGAGAGCTCGACTCCCTTAGCAAATTCTTCGTCTGAATAGGTTTCTATCCACCGGATGTAAGAATTTGGCTTCGCAGCCATTCGCGCAAGGGCATGACCAACTTCGAGATAGATCCAAAAGCAAGGCAAGGTAGCCGCAACCGCCTCTTCAAGCGAAGCTGTCTGAGCAATAGCGATCAGATAATGTGTGTAACCAATGCTGCTCGGCGTCAAGTCCCCATAATCGGCACTAATCTCCTTTTGAAGAAAGTGATAGTGGAGCTCTCGCTCTGCCAACAAAGCTCCAAGGGCAAAATGAAGATAGTCGGAGATCATAGAGGGTTGCTCTGAACGAGCTCCGATCATAGCAAGAGCGCGCGAAAAGTGGATTAAATAATAAGCATCCTGCTCGAGATAAAAATGAAAGCGTTTGGATTCCAAAGTACCGGCTGCAAGTTCTTGATTAAAAGGATGCTTTAGAATCTTTTGGTAAACCGGAAGCGTTTTGTGCCAAAGGGAGCTGGAGTACTTCAATGGATACCCTCCCAGATACGATGAAAATGGTGGACAGGACCATTGCCTCGTCCTACAGATCCTTGAGCCCAAGCCGCAATGGATGACGTTAGATATTCCTTGGCCTTCAGGGTAGCGTGATAAAGAGACTCGCCCCTAGCTAAAAATGCTGCAATTGCCGCAGAAAGGGTGCATCCCGTACCGTGAGTATTCCGGGTTGCAATTTTGGGGGTGGAAAACCAATGAAAGTCTTCATTTCCCAGATATAAACAGTCATCGGAACTTTCCTTGAGATGCCCACCTTTTAGAAGAACAGCCTTCGGTCCCAGTTCAAGAAGATCTGCAGCGGCTCTTTCCATCTCCTCTTTGATTTTGATGTTTCTTCCCAAAAGCCGGGATGCTTCAAGCAAGTTGGGGGTGATCACATCTGCCATCGGAAAAAGAGTCTTTTTCATTTCTTCGATCGCTTCGGGAAGCAAAAGAAGATCTCCGCTTTTTGCGACCATGACAGGATCCAAGACGATATTGGAGACGGGATAGTCAGAAAGAGTTCTTGCTACAGAAAGGGCAATCTCTTGGCGATGAAGCATCCCGATTTTGATCGCATCGATCTCCATGTCGTCCAGGACCGCTCGGATCTGCTCTTCGACAGCGGAGGCCGGGATTTCGTAGACACCTCTTACACCCATGCTGTTTTGGATGGGAAGCGCCGTAAGGGCCGTAGCTGCATAGCAGCCAAGAGCTGAAAATGTTTTGAGATCCGCTTGGATGCCGGCTCCGCCGCTCCCATCAAACCCCGCTATGGTTAGAGTCTTATAGATTTTCATGATCTGCAAAGTGATTAAAGTGGTTGTAGTTCGTTATAATTGGAGTTTCATCTCTAAAATAAGAGATGACAGGCGGTGAAGCCGCAATTGCGCCGACCTCGAAAAGCGGCGTCGCAAAGCGGTCTTGAAACGACCGTTGGATCGACGTGAGCTGGGTCGGATCAACTGTACAGAGCAAGCAATAATCTTCTCCTCCAGTCAAGGCGAGCAGGGTAGAATCCCATCCATGTTCCTTGGACACCCTTTTCAAAGAATCTGAGAGAGGAATCGAATTGACTTGAATGGACGCACCGACTCTCGAGCTTGTGATAAGACGGCCTAAATCGCAGTCAAGTCCATCGGACAAATCCATCATAGCATGCACTCCCACCTGAGAAGAGAGCCAGGCTCCCTGCTCGGGGCTAGGCTTTGGGCGAAAATGGGCTCGAAGAAGCATATCCCCGTCTTCAGATTGGGGGAGATGCTCCTGCAAAATTTTTAACCCGCCTCCGGAATCTCCTAAAGTGCTTGTGACGCAAATCCGATCTCCCACTTTTGCGCCGTGCCGATAAAGGATTTTTCCTTCCTGTGCACTGCCAATAAGAGTGAGGTTCAAGAAGAGATCGCGGCGCGACCCAACAGTGTCTCCCCCTAAAAGAGCCAGGTCCCACTCTAAAGCGGCTTCTTTGATTCCGGAAATCAATTCGGAGGCCCACTTCGCCTCTATTTTCGGCATTGCAATCGACAAAAATGCGTATTTTGGCTCCCCTCCCTTTGCAGCAATATCACTGACGCTTACTGCAACAGTCTTATAGCCCAAATCTTTGGGAGAAATCTGCTCTTTCAAAAAATGAACGCCTTCAACAAGTGCATCGGTTGTGATGAGCCAAACTGTATTTCCCTTACCAGGAATGACAGCGCAATCATCTCCGATCCCAACAGCACCCTTTGCAGGAAACTGTCTAGAAAGCTCTTCAATAAACTCTTCTTCCTTAAGAAATCGCATCGCGTATCTTCCTTGCAGCAGTTTTTGGACAGGCGGCTTCGGTGATTGCAGAAACAACGGCAACCCCTGCAGCGCCGCATTGGCAAGCAAACGCTGCATTCGTCTCATTCATCCCCCCGATGGCGATGACAGGGCGCAATGACAAATCACAGGCTCTCTTTAACCCGTCCCATCCCCAAGGGGTTCCGCAATCCGGTTTTGTCCGTGTTGTTAAAACGGGACTTGCAGCGAGATAATCAGCAGCATCCGCCTTTTTAATGTGATCGAGCGTCTCTATGGAAAGGCCGATGAGGGCTTTTGGCCCAAGAATCGCTCTTGCGTGGGAAAGAGGAAGGTCAGATTGGCCTAAATGGACTCCGTCTGCCCCAAGAGCGTGGGCAACATCCACTCTGTCATTGATAAGAAGAGGAATGCCATACGACTCCAAAAGGGCTTTTAGAGCTTCCCCGTAAGCAATAAGCTCTCTTGCAGAAGCGTCTTTTTGCCTTAGCTGCACAATATTGACGCCTCCCTCTATGGCTTCCCCGACCATTTTAAGAAATTCGTCCGGGCTTTTATTATCCCAGCCGGCAACGAGATATAGCCATTTCATTGAACCCTGATGCGCCTTTCGATTTCGCACAAGGCGAGGTTATGGAGATGATCGATAAAAACCGTTTTAAAGGAGCTTGGCCCGTTCGCAGACTCTCTACTCATCTCGCCTGCAACCCCCATGGCAACGGCTGCATGAGCGCATCCAAGAAATGGATCGGGGTTGACTGCTAAAAACGCGGCGGAAACCGCCGTTGCCAAGCAACCCATTCCGGTCACAGCCGCCATCAATGAATCCCCGTTCTCTATAAGTGCGACTCGATGGCCATCAGTTACAAAATCAGTTTTCCCGCTCATCCAGATAGTAGCGTTTTGCTGAAGAGCAAGACGTTTAGCCTGATTGAAACACTCTTTTGTATCAAAAGCGCTATCTACTCCCTTCGTCTTGCTCTCTTCGCCGCTGAGCGCTGTAATCTCGGAAGCATTCCCCCGGATTGCAGCAAGTTTGCCATGCTGTAAAAGGACTTTTGCAGTGTTTGTCCGATACGTTGTAGCTCCCACTCCAACCGGGTCAAAAATAACTGGAATATTGAGAGCATTTGCAGCCCTGAGTGCGAGCTTCATCGACTCAACCCATCTTCCACTTAGCGTACCGATATTGAGGACAAGGCTATTTGCCATCGCCGTCATTTCTTGCACCTCTTCAGGTGCATGCGCCATGACAGGAGAAGCGCCTATAGCAAGGAGTCCATTGGCGGTCAGCTCCATGACGACATAATTCGTGATATTGTGTATGAGAGGAGAAGAAGTTCTGATCTGTTGAACATCTTCCCATACGCTTTGCGCTGTGATCTGCATATTCACACTCCCTCCGCCGGTACTACCCGGATCAGGTTATAAGAGTTTTTCTCAGCCGGATAAATATCCGGCACCCCTGGTGATTTTTGAGACAAAGATTAATACCCAAGCTAATTTTCAGCAATGGAAAAAAAACCAATATAGGACTAGAATTGACTCGTCGGCTAGATATGGAGTATTCGATTTTTACTTTTCAAAATCAGCAATTATAGAGACCATAAATTATCAAAAGATGTTCAACCTTATTCACAACGATTCTGCGTTTAAAATCGATTGCATCGTTCGCAAAAATTCAGTTTATCGAGATACCGAATTTAAACGCAGAAAACAACTTGATGTTGATGGAACATTCATTTGGGTTGTATTACCTGAAGACTTAATCATTTCCAAACTGTTCTGGGCAAAAGATAGTGAAGCTGATCTTCAAATTAGAGATGTTAAAAACATTTTGGCTGCTTTAAAAAGCATCGATTACACATACCTAAAAAATTGGGTGGAAAAACTTGATCTAACTTTGATTTATAAAAGGACACAGAACTAATGGAAGACACTTCCCCTGAAATTTCCGACAAAATATGCGAAATAATGCAAAAAAAAACTCCTGGAGAACGATTAAAAATGGGACTGTCTATGATCAGGGCTTCGAGGTACTTAATTACTCGGTTTATTCTGCAAGAAAACCCGTACATTTCAGAACTTGAATTAAAAAAGGAGCTATTCTTAAAGTTTTACGCAAACGATTTTGCTGTATCTGAACAGGAGAAAATCTTTGCTCATTTTGAGAAAGTTTCAGTTTTGAAAAAATAATCAGTCGTTATACCCATTAATGAGACCATCGAATTCAGAAAGATCCCCAGCGCTGCAAAAGAGTTTGCAGGTGAGGCGTGCATTGCTCGGGAGTGACAATCTTTGCGTTATGGAATTTATGCATGTAGAGGGCATTTCCCGCTTCCCATCCCGGAATTCCCGTGAGGAGCTCTTCTAGAGAGAGATCTTGATGCTCTCGTTTCTTTTCGGAATGGATCCAGATCTCTCCTTGCATCGTGCACATCAGCTCCATCGCAGTATGGCCGCCCGATCGGGTGCAGGTAAGATCGCTGCGAAAAAAAAGAGGCGCAATCACTTCGTCATTTTGAAAACTCAAAGGGATCACATTCAGCTTGGATTTTGTTGCAAGAGAGGCTACCCGCTTGAAGAGAGAATCTTCTCCGGGAACATGTTTTGCGCAAAGGACAAAAAGATGCACTGTTCCCACGCTAGGCGCTTGATCAACCAGCTTCTGCACTTGATTTACATAGCCGAGGGTCGCTGAAAAAGCCGGCTGGGATCCCAAAAGAAGAGTGATGACGCGATCTTGCGGGGCAATTGAAAAGCGGACATGGGACTCTTCCAGCTTGGCATTTATCGATCCTTGCTCGATTGCGTGCGCAAGAATTTTGCCCTCTTCAGAACTCCAAAACCTAGCCTCAAAAGAGAAGGGGGTATTCATGCGCTCTTTCCCCTGAAATTTACGGAAACTCTGGCGCACCGGATAGGTTTCGTAGACGATCTCCTCTAGCCTCAGCCCGCAATGCTTTTCCCAAAACTCTTGCGGCGACTGCTCGGGAGTATCGGGAAGCGGTGGGATCGTGATCAGACGAAGATGCTTTTTACTTTTCTTGGATAGATTTTGTATGGGTTGAAAGAAATGGGTGTTTCGCCAAGTCGGTAAATCGACCGCCACTTTTTCCAAAACGATCCGTTTGCCGCTTTTCCAGTTATAGATGCGCAAAGCAAGCAAAATAGCCGATGTTCCAAGCGGCTGCGTATCAATTATTCGATCGATCTCTTCTCGAAAAAACGTCGTAATCGCCCGATAAAAAATCAAAGGCCAGAAAAATAGGTCCGCCAGACTTTGCCGCTTGATGAGCCACTCTAGTGTCTGAATGTCGCCCACCCTCTGCGCTTGATCCCACTTGCGAATGGAATAGCGGCCGGCGAACTTCCAAAACCAGTCCTTGAGCATATCTCTTCGGACAAAACGAGCCGATGGGACTTGGGCTTGGATCTCTTGCTCCTTAGCTAGGGCCGCCTGGATCAAGCCGCTTCCTCCGGAACAAGAGAGAATCAGAACTTTATGCACCCAGAATGCCCCCCATGACAAGAGCGCCGAGCAACCTATAGCCGCCATCTATAAGAAAAAACTTAAACGACTTGTGGCTCCAAATGACAGCTGAAAGAAGCGTTGTCGAAATGAAGCCGAGCCAAGCGAGAAATCCGACAAACATGCCGTCGGAAACGGTCGTCACCCCTAAAAAGACGATAAAAAAGCCAAGGATATACGCAGTGAGCAGGCTGAGTCCAAAAGCCCATAACGGAGCTAACTTCCGCCTTTTATAAGGATGGCTGCCGTCAAATCCGGCGAGCTTTTTCCAAGCCGGCCCAAAAAGCCAAGGAGAATACCAGGCTATGCCAATGAGGAAATTTACGACCCCTGCGATCAAAATCGCAATGAGATCAAGCTGAGCGCTATCCATTGTCACCTACTATCTAAGCGGCAGAGTCAAAATCGGGCCGCGGTTTGTCGGAACGATTGCATTCAAATTGTAGAGCTGCATCAAAAGGGCGAATGTCTTTTTCGATTGACGATCGCACTCTTCAATATAATACCAATAGTCCTGGTATTTCACCGCAACATAAGGATCTTTGGGCGGGAATCTACTCCAGCAAACATGGATGAGCTGGCAAAACATCTTTTGCCACTCCTCGCTGTCCACCCCATCGGGGCAAACGGGAGCCTTTACCATTCCCGAATCTATGTGCTCTTGCGGAACCTGGACGCCATGGCTCAAATAGTACATGCAAGATAGAATTGATCGGGTCATGACGCCAATCTTGCCTCGTGCATTGAACCCAAAATCAACCTCTCTTCTGCACCTGCCTCCAATCGCCTCCCGGCAGCGCATAATCTCCGCCAGCTGTTTCCCTTCATTATTTTCCATCGGGAACGCGATCTGCAGCGTCTCTTCGGAAGGGTGCCCCTCTCCGCCTGCCTTTTTGACGTTAACGCCGAGCTGCAGCTCCCCTTTTCTTTGGAATGCGCGAAGAAGAGATGTAAACTCCATGAAACGGGCATATTCGGAATACTTATCCGGAAGATCGCTCGTTTCCGGCGCATTGAGGATCCCTTCAAAATTTTGGATCAACATCCTGAAAATCCGGTCCACGTCCCATCCCGAATAGGTCAAAAGCTGGATCGTCTGCAATTCGATCGGCCGCAGCATCCTTGCCGCAAAAGCTGAACCCTCAAGCGGCGTATAAGTGAGCGTCGGCTGGTCTTGCCACATCACCCCAGTTCCGATCGTGGCGGGATTATCCTGGGTAAACCCCGGAATCGGAAACGTAGGGCTTAGCTCGGAGCGGAAGGTCGATTGCGTTGTGATGCTGGTGACATCGAGAAAGAAAGGGATATCCGAATAACGCAAACGGACGAGATTCAGCAGCATCTGCTCGCTATTCGACTCTTGCACCGTCACGTTATAAGCAGTGCGCCCGCCAATCCCGTCCATCGCTACTTTGCTCGGGATCTGGCAAGAACCAATAAGAGTTAAAAATGCCGTCAAAGCGACTCTGCGGCGGAATGGGATTTTGTCTTTGGAAAAACTCATGAGTGCCAAAAAATAATTTTCTTTAGCATTCCAAAAATCTAGGAATTTGGTCAAGAAATAGCCGCCCCCCGAATCCTATTTAAATAATCTCACGTCTTCATTATCATCGAAGGCCAAAAAAAAACAGGAACAGTTGGTGAAACCGGCGCTGCGCGTGGAGATGACCGATTTCGAGCAAGTGTGGGGAACAGTCCAAAACTTGCTTCTTCATCCATTCGAAAACAACTTATACCACTTCGTTCCTATCCTAGGGGCATTTACCTGGGGGCATACGCCTATCGTAGCTGCGGATTGCGGCCAAGCCAGCATGATCCCAAAAGAGCCGGGCCAGAAATTTTCTTACCTGGTGGAGACCTTGCGAAAATGCGCGAACCTCTCCAGAAAAATCGATCTCTATACCGCTTTGACCTTCCATTTTAGTAGCTTTGGAGGAAAGTTCTCCTGCCCAAACCCGATCATCGTGATTCCTTATCATCGGCTATTTAGGCCTGACGGCAGCTCCTTAGGCGATCAAACGGATCATGCCGCAAGCATTCATGAGCGCACAGACTCTGAGACAAAATTTTATATTGCCCGAGAGATCGCTCATATCAAATTCTCAGACGATTTTATAAAAACCGCAGCAAGGGTCGCTTTTCTTGCAACTCTCGTTTTTCTCTATGCGACGCCGCTTAGCTTGGGGGCCATGGCCGCTGTCTTTACTACGGCTGTTGCGATGGTCCTTTTTATCGACCGCATTCATGAATATGCGATCGACCGCTTCGCGCTTCTCACGTTAGCAAAAGATCTAGGCGATCCAAAGGCAGCTCTTGGGGCTTCGGTCAGCTCGCTTGAAAAAGAGAGAATGGAAAATATCGAAAGGCGGGCCCACAACCGCTTTTGCCGCTTTTATATCACTTCTTCAGGAAATAACCTGCTTGATCTCGCCCATCCGTTTTTAACAAGCCGCATCGAAGAGCTCCAACGCCACCATCTCCGACAAATCGCAATTAAACAGTAGACAATAATTAAAATTATATATACATAATAGAGGTATGAATGAAAATAATTTCTATCTTGTTAACTATCCTTGCATGTCGATTGAACACCTGCTCCGTTCATGGGAAAACAACGAGCGCTCCTTGCCCTTCAATGCCCTGACAAAAGGGATCGTGGAGAACAAAATGCGCTGTATCCTCTGCGACAATGAGTGGGACGGAAGCGGGATGGAAAACGTTCGAGCGGTTCTCCTCTTAAATAGCGATTTGAACGAAAAACTTCTCCACCACCTTTCTCTGATTCCAAAGCACAAGTGCTTTCTCGTCGTTCTAGAGCCGCCAAACCTCCCTCGTTTTGAACCTCACTACAACCCGATCATGAAAAATTATTTTGGGACCATCTTCACCTTATTTGACGAACTGGTAGACAACGAAACCTATGTGAAACTCATTCACTGGCAAGCAAGGAGCAAAGTGGTTGAAGACAAGATCTCTTTTCAAGATAAAAAATTCTGCGTGATGGTCCAAACCAGACGCGCATCCACCCATCCTGACTCCCTTTTTCCTGAAAGAGATTTAGCAGCCCGCTATTTTGCAAAAGATCCAGGGTTCGATCTCTATGGAGGGTCCTGGGAGGGGTTTTCTGCATGGAGGGGCCACTGGGACCCCGACAAGCTGGAGCTCTTAAAAAAATACCGATACACAATCTGCTATGACAACACGAAGAACAGGAAAGGGTTTATCACGGAAAGGGTGATTGAAGCGCTCTATGCCAAGTGCGTGCCGATCTATTGGGGGGCGCCCGATATTGCAGACTATATACCAACCTCTTGCTATATCGACCGCACGCGCTTTGCTTCGAATGATGAGCTTTACGACCATCTGAAAGGCATAAACACGACAACATATCAAAAATTTGTCGATGCAGGGCAGGCGTTCTTGCAAAGCCCCTTTGCAAAAAGGCATTTTTCAGTCGATAGTTTTGCTAAATCCATTTTACAGGTTGTTCAACAAAGAACCAGTATAGTCTGACCATGGCAACTGCAGGACGCCTGCAAAGTCGAGCGAGGACAGGATGATCAAGATCACAAGCGGCAAGATAGGCAGGATAAATTTATTTCCTTTTGGGTTGCAGGGCTTCCCTGCATCTTGCTTATCTTGCCTGATCTTACATATC
>JAKBAE010000075.1 GCA_021809325.1 bacterium | reverse complement strand
ATGCAAATCCTGTTCCTTTTTGAAGACTAAAAAGACTTTATGCACGTTCAAAAAAACCAATCATGCAGATCTTGTCAAGAAGTCAGAGATAGGCTCATGGACTGTAATCAACTTGAATAGACTTGGGCTTTCCTGATCTTGTTTGATAGCCGCTCATCCGAAAAGACGGATCAGCGCCAAGATGATGGAGAGGTTAGTCCTCCCTTTCTTCGGGCTCTTGATCGCCTTTTTTATCTACATCACCTACGATGACCTATCGCGCATTTTCTCCCGCTTTTTTTAGGGATATACTGGTTCCGGTTCAATCTTACCCACGAAAACCGAATTTAAAGCTCCCTCAAATCGAACAAAAAATCGGGGTCAATATTGAATTTAATATTAACCCCGATTTTTTCTTCGATTTCAGGGGCTTTAAATCGGTTTGCGTTGGGGTAAGATTGAATCGGAACCAGTATATAACCACCCGTTCGCTTCGCTAAGGGGTGGTTATATTTTTTTTCGAAAAAGTGAGTTCATCATAAATTTTTATCACAGCGCAAGTCCGGCAGTGATGCCAATCCGCATAAATGGACTGCACTCAACTTGAATAAATTTGGGCCTTCCTGACCTTGTTTGATAGCCGCCCATTACGACGACATTTCCCATAATTTCTTGATCTAAAGAAAACATTAGAACCCCTCCGGCTCCCAAATAGGGACCGTTCCATTTTTCAAAGTAAATCAAATAGGCGCCTTGCACCATTGGACAGCCAAACGGCTTCGTTTCCTTATCAAACGGATACAAGACGTTCCCATTGATATCCAGGGCAGACAATCCAAAAATATGCCTGTATCCAATTCCCAAACCTATAGCCGGGATTGCATTGGGTGTAACAGTGCCAACATTCAGGCTCGCATACGGAAACGCATTTTCTTCCCAAGAATGTAGAAATGTTCCAAAGGACAAAAAGATAGATAAAATGTGTTTTTTCATAATTTTATTTGAAAATTGTAAAACATGGTCCGGTTTTTAGTAAATACGAAAATGAATAGCACCCGCTTTGGAAAAATTCCCGGCTTCTTGCGGTTAATGCCCGAATTTTTTAGCCTTAATCCTCTTTTTGGAGGGAATTATGCTGCGCCTTTGTTTGTTTCTGCCGATGCTTTGCTTTGCCGGAAGCTGGTCACAAGAGAAGCTCATGGAGATGAGCCTGGAGGAAAAGGTCGGGCAGTTGTTTGTTGCTCCCGCTGCGCCGTTAAGAGAAGACGAGCACTGGCAGGATTGGGAACATCTCCTCCAAAATTATCATATCGGCAACGCGCTCCTCAAAGCTTCAGACCCCATTTCTCAAATCCGGTTTTTAGAAAAGCTCCAAAGCGCATCCAAGACGCCTCTTCTCATCTTGGCCGATGCGGAATGGGGCCTTGGGATGCGAATGATAGGGGCAATCTCTTTTCCGAAAAACCTCACTTTAGGAGCCGTACAAGATCTCTCTTTGCTTGAAGAGATGGGGCGCTCAATCGGAAGGCAAGCTGCAAAAGTCGGCATCCATCTGAACCTCGCGCCCGTCGCCGATGTCAATAGCAATCCGCAAAATCCGATCATCCACATGCGCTCTTTTGGAGAAGATCCACAAGAGACGGCAAAAAGAGTGCAAGCGATCATCCGGGGTATGCGAGGCGAGGGGCTTTTTACCTGTGCGAAGCATTTTCCGGGCCATGGAGATACTCTGCAAGATTCCCATAAAACGCTTCCGCTTGTGCAGCACATCGAGCTTTCTCCGTTTCAGGCGGCCATTGAAGAGGGGGGCGAGTGCGTCATGAGCGGCCATTTGCTCTTTCCCTCTCTAGATAGCTGGCCGACATCCCTCTCTTCTAAATGCATGGAAAAACTTTTGCGCGAGAAACTCCATTTTAAAGGAATTGCGATTACGGATGCGCTCAATATGCGCGCCTTGGACTCATTTAGCGTAGAAGAGATTGCCATCAGGGCCTATGAAGCAGGGCATCAGCTTCTTCTCTATGGAGCGCATCTGAATGAGGATGTCGATGAGCTGATGAGAGAGCAGATCCCAAGAGCTTGGACGGCGCTTGAAAAGGCCTTTTTAGAGGGTCGGCTCTCCATTGATGAGCTGGATCGGCGGGTGTTAGCGATCCTCGAGATGAAAGAGAGGCGAAAAATTGGAGTCTGTTCTCCAAATATTTTTGAAGCAGAAGATCTCGCTTTGAAAAGAGAACTCTACCGCCAAGCTCTCACAATGAGAGGCTCTCTTCCCTCACACATTCAGGGTTATATTGCGGTCAATGGAAATGAAGATATGTGGATCGTTCAAAAAATGCGAGAGAAGGGGATTGAAGTTCTTTGTTATGAGCCGGGAACTAAAATCAATCTAGAACCATTTTCTGATTGGATTGTCGGGGTGCATCGAGTAAAGGGCATAGCTGAAGGATTTGGGCTGGATGATCAGGCCGTACGCCTTTTCAAAACAAGCCCGCTCTCCATCCTTTTTTGCACTCCCTATGTTACGAAAGTCATCTCTGAAAAGCAGTCCGTTCTGATCGCCTACGAAAATGATGCCGATGCCCAAGAAGCCGCCTGGGATGCCCTCCAAGGAAATCTGATTCCAAGAGGGCATTGCTCTATTGGCCTTTAGACATAGTCTTCGGCCCAGTCTGGATTGGTTGGAGAAGCCCTGGAAGCTGCCCTTGTATTGGCCGCCACTTCATCGAGAATTAAGGTAAGCAGATAGACAAGATATTCAAGGCGATGCTGTGCGATGTAGCTATTTTGTAAAACGTCGTCGCGACTGTATAGCTCATAAGACTCCATGTCCACAGGAAACTGAACGGGATCTTGCTCTTTTTGGATCACATCCCCGCCAAACAGCCGCCGCCTTATGGGATAGGAAGGAGAATGTTCCAGTATCACAGCGGATTGTTTTTTGAGTTGGGTGAGCGACTGAGTGGGTTTCATCATTGCCGGAATTAGATGATGGATTTCATAAAAAGGAGGTCCATAAATCCCAAAAGACTTGGGCTGCTTAACTTTAGAGCAAAACTGAGGGTTTTGGCGATAAAAATCGACAAGTGTGATTTCAGGACCACCTAAATGCATCTCAATCAAATTTTTGAGATCGAGGATTGCATACATGGAACACTCCACGGATCCCCTTTGCCGTCTTTCTTTATAAGAATAGAGTTCGATGTTTAAGATATGCCGGTTCCACTGCAGCTCATTGAAAACTCGGCTCATGGCAGTAAATTGTGGATGCAAGGTATGTCCTTGCGAATCAAAAATAAAAACATGCGTTTTGCCATAGCGGCAAATGGCAAAAACAGGAACGATGTGCTTGTCTTGCTCAAACTCATCAGCATAGACGGCCCATCCTCGCATTTCATTTTCTTGGTAGTTCTTTTGCATCTTCTCAACCAAGAAAGGGATTTGCGAAACAGGTTCACACGATAGAATTCCCTGAGGAAATTGACAGTGCGTTTCGTAGAAACTCAACATTTTTTGTATCCCGTCAGGTGTTAGAACCGGGCCGGATAGCGGCGCATCCAATAGCTTTGTCATAAAGCGGCCAATTTGAGGATAGCAGTCTTGAAGTTGATCGATAAATTCATGAAAAACATCCTCAATACCATAAAAAAAATGCTCTGAGAGGAGCTTCAAAAGCATGAGCGCCTCTTTGGGGCTGCTGATCTGTTTACTTAAAATCAGGTTGCGAAGCTCCTCGATCTCGTCATCATAAATTGAACGTTTTTTATTTTCTTGTACCAACTCGGTGACCAGGGCCCTGATTTCTTTAAACCCATTAAACTGGAAGCGTGCTTCGGGAGTTTTGTTTAATGGACAAAACATTAAAGATCTTGTGTTTGGCGTCAGTAATTTAGAGCCGCTATTGGGCTGAATGAATCCCGGTGCAAGACGAGGAGAAGATGTAGGTGTAAAAGCACTCATAATTTGTGATCCTTAAAATTTAAAGATATCAAATTGTAATTTGGAGTGACTTTATTTTGAAGAAAAAAACCCGAAGAGAGGATCTCTTCGGGCCAGAGTAGAGAATGAGATTATTTTTTCTCGTCTTCGACGATTTCGACTTCCGCTTCTTGGATCGAGTCGTCTTTCGCGCTATTTGACGCTGCGGCATCAGACGGATTTGCACCGGTCTGTGCGCCCGTTTTTGAGAGTTCCTCGCCAATGCGCTGCATTTGCGCTTGCAGCTCATCAGAGGCAGCTTTGATTGCAGCTGTATCTTCGCCCTCAAGCGCTTTTTTCACCGCGTCGATCCGCGTCTGAATTTCGCTTACGACATTCGCAGGGAGCTTGTCCTTGAATTCGTTGAGCGATTTTTGAGCTCGGAACGAAGTCGCATCTGCTTCATTGCGCGTTTCAATCTCCTCTTTACGGGCTTTGTCTTCCGCTTCATGGAGCTGAGCGTCTTTGATCTTTTGCTGGATCTCTTCGTCCGTTAGACCAGACTTCGCTTGGATCTGGATCTTTTGCTCTTTGCCGCTTTGCTTGTCTTTTGCGGAGACTTGCAGAATCCCGTCGGCGTTGATATCAAAAGCCACTTCGATTTGCGGTACTCCTCGCGGCGCAGGCGGGATGTCGGACAAATCAAAGCGTCCGATTTCCTTGTTGTCGCGCGCCATCTTGCGCTCGCCTTGCAAAACGACAATCGTTACTGCCGGCTGATTGTCTCCGGCCGTTGAAAAGACTTGCTTTTTCTGCGTCGGGATCGTCGTGTTGCGCTCAATAAGCGGCGTCATAATGCCGCCGAGCGTCTCGATGCCAAGCGTCAAAGGCACGACGTCGAGGAGGAGAACGTCTTTGACGTCGCCTGCGATGATCCCGCCTTGGATGGCGGCGCCGATCGCAACCGCTTCGTCAGGGTTGACGCTCTTATTCGCTTCTTTGCCGAAGAGCTCTTTTACTCTTTGCTGGACAGCCGGCATACGGCTCATCCCGCCGACGAGGATTACCTCGCCGATGTCGCCAGTCGAAAGGCCAGCGTCGGCAAGCGCCTTTTTGCACGGCTCGACAGTGCGCTCGATCAAGTCATGCACCAAGGATTCGAGCTTTGAACGCGTCAGCGTCAGCGCCAAGTGTTTAGGGCCGCTTGCATCCATCGTGATGAACGGTTGGTTGATCTCGGTGGATGGGACGCCGGAGAGCTCGATCTTCGCCTTTTCGGCCGCATCGCGCAGGCGCTGGAGGGCCATCTTATCTTGGCTCAGATCAATGCTATGCTCCTTTTTGAACTCGTCGATCATCCAATGGATGATGGCGATATCAAAGTCGTCGCCTCCAAGGTGCGTGTCGCCGTTTGTCGAGAGCACCTCGAAAACGCCGTCGCCGATCTCAAGGATTGAGATATCAAATGTTCCTCCGCCGAGGTCATAGACCGCGATCTTCTTGTCGGTTTTTAGCTTGTCGATGCCATAGGCGAGCGCCGCAGCCGTCGGCTCGGGCAAGATCCTCTTTACATCGAGTCCTGCGATCCGTCCGGCGTCTTTCGTCGACTGGCGCTGCGAATCGTTGAAATATGCCGGGACGGTAACGATTGCTTCGGTTACTTTTTCGCCGAGATAGCTCTCTGCCGTCTCCTTCATTTTCATGAGGATTTGGGCTGCGCCCTCTTCCGGCGTAACGATTTTGCCTTCTACTTCAAAGACAACGTCGCCATTCGCGTTTTTTGTCACTTTATAAGGGACCGTCTTGATCTCGGCTCCTACTTCGCTGAATTTGCGGCCGATGAAGCGCTTGGTCGAAAAGAGGGTGCGGTCCGGATTTGTCACGGCTTGCCGTTTGGCCGGAATACCGACCATCCGCTCGGTTCCTTTATAGGAAATCACAGATGGCGTTGTGCGGGCGCCTTCTGCGTTTGCAATGACTTTCGGCGTGCCGCCTTCCATGATGGCGACGCATGAGTTCGTCGTTCCAAGGTCGATCCCGATAATTACTTTTTTTTGTTTTTGGGTCATGATTGATCTCCTTCTTGTCCGTTCTGGATCGCCTCTTCCTCGGGCAGATCCGTTTTACGAGGCGCCCTTGCTACCTTGACTCTGGCCGGTCGAATGGTGCGCGTAGCGCTTTTATAACCTTTGGTGAACTCCTGCAAAATCGTCCCCTCGGGTACGTCTCCTGTTTCGGCAATCTCGACGGCGTCGTGATAAGACGGGTCGAACTGGCAGCCCTCCGAATGGAAGGCGACGATGCCGTGGTTGTGGAGCACCTCTTTGAACTGGGCGAGGATCATCTGAAATCCAAATGCCCAATTCTTGATCTCTGAAGATGCAGAGTCGGCATGGCGCAAAGCGGTCTCGAAGTTATCGATGACCGGCAAAAATTCGCCAATCGCATTGTCGATGCCGAAGCGGAGCATCTCCTGTTTTTCTTTCGCAAGCCTTTTCCGGGCGTTTTCTCCATCCGCTAAGGCGCGAAGGTATTTGTCTTTGAACTCGTCGAGCTGCGCCTGCAAAGAGGGCGTCTCGGGATTGCTGCAAGTTTCTTCATTTGCTGCTACTTCTTCTTCTGTCATGCTTCTCTCGTTTTATCTTCTAAAAGGGATGAACTAGCCTCTTTCGAAGAGGCTATCTCCGCGCTCAAGCCTGCGGCTGAGCGGAATGTAATTTTAAATTTATAAACCGTTTCGGTGAGCGATTTGGTTAAGAGTTCGCTGAAGTGGCGCACCAGGCCGAACAGTTCGGGATAGGGGAGCCGTGTGGGGCCGACCAATGCCGCCGCACCGACGATCGATTGGTTGATCCGATAGGGGATTGCGATGATCGCATTCGTCTCCAGCGCTTCTTCGCCAATCAAATAAGTTAAAGCTTGCTGTTTGCAGCATGTGCGCAAGATCGATCTCATTGCCTCCATGTCTTCAAGAAGAGACAAACTCCCTACAACAGCTGTGGCGTCGCTAAACTCCGGATAGGCGAGCAGGCGCGAGACGCCGCAGCGCATGACTTCTTCGGCCGGATAGTTCAAATAGCCGACGACATGGCGCACCATCAGTTCGTTGTAGAGCCGCTGCGCTGTTTTTGCGAGCTCTTCATTCGTAAAAGCGACCTCGGGGCCTTTGCCAAGCCTCCAGCGGAAATACTCTTCGCATTTTCGGAGGAACGGCTCGTCTACTTCTATCTCCAAGAAGAGGGATTCGGTGCGGATCAATCCGAAGTCGGTGATCAGCACGGAGAGAATCCGCGTCTTTTCAAGGAGAAGCAGCCGTACGTCTTGGATAAAATCTTGATCGAAGCGCGGCATCGAAATAAAGACGGCGCACTTCGAGAGGCGGCTTAAAGTTTCCGCAGATTGGTGGATCAAAGCGGCGATTTCCCGGTCCTTTTCTTTAAAGGCATCCTCTAGCTGGCTGCCTTGCGTCCCGTCCAGGGTTCCGCGGCTTTGAAAATGGTCGGCATAGAGCCTCAGCCCCTTGGACGTCGGTATCCTGCCCCCGGAAGTGTGGGGTTGGGTTAAGTATCCAAGCCCTTCTAGCTTAGAGAAATAGTTTCGGATCGTCGCGGAGCTGAGCGATTCGAACCCATTCTCTTGCAGAGTTTGGGAGCCGATCGGTTTATTGCCCTTGATATACAGCTCGATCAAGCCGAAGAGAACCGCCTGTTCGCGGTCATTTTTCGGTAGTTTCTTGGCCGGGGTCTGGATCGTTCTCAATTTAGCACTCATATTGGTTGCTTGCTAACATGAATCGAATTATAGCAAAAGCTCAGGTCTTTAGCAAGAATTTTAGCAATCTCGTCGTTTAGTTGCTGGATTTTGCTTTCAAGTGGCTGTGAATAAAGCTTTTAAGATTCTTTCAAAAGATACGGGTCGTTTGCTAGCGTAGAGAGGATATCGATGACGGAAGGGGACCAATCGAGTCCGCGGGTATAGACAAGGCGTGCTGCAATATAGCAGGCGATGACGGCTTTTTTATGGATCTCGGGCATGGCGAGTATCCTTTCCGGATAGCGCTTGCGCAAAAGGGGCGGGCAGTAGAGGAGAAGGCAGCGGATGAGGGGATGGTCCGGATCCTTCGGCAGGGTGATCGTTTCAAAGTAGTCAAGCAGCTGATATTTGAAGAGGTTGATCCTTGCCGAGACGAGCTCGCAGAGATCCGTTGTCGAGCCGCCTTGTTTTTGAAAGGTGGACAAAACGAGGCGCGATTCGTTGAGGGCCGCTTTTCCAATAATCTCAAGAACTTCCTTGACAAACTCTTGTTTTTCTTTGAGGAATTCTTCTTCCGTAATGCAGAGGCTGGCGAGCACTTCAAAAGAAGAGCAGATGACGCCTCCTTTATTACAGGTGCTGTCCTTAAGGATGAGTACACCGAGTTTTTCTAGCTCGCGCCTGGCCTCGGGCGTCAAATAGAGGTTGGCCCCTTCAACGATGGCCTTGGCCGTCGGCTTGCCGGTTTCGTCAAGGAAGTTTTTGTAGTTCGACTCATTGAGGGTTCTTGGTCTTCCCCCTCCGGGGACGAATATATCGGCTTTGACTTGATGGACATTGTTTCGGAAGAGGTGGTTCATCTCATTGCCGGAGAGCCATTCTTCGACAAGTTTTCCCTCCTTCTTTTTCCAGCAAAGGGTTTGCTGCGCATAGGCTGTTTGTTCCCGTTTGGTTCTCAAATCGAGGAGAAATCCCCCGTCGGAGAGTTTGTCGGGAGGGAAATTCCGCAAGGGGAGGGCCTTGTGGAACAGCTCGGCCATCTCCTTTAAGTCGAGGCCCGCGGGATCATAGATCGTCCCGGAAATATCGACGAGGGCGAGAAGGTTCGCCGTTTTAGGATAGTATTTGTAGAGGTTGAGGATTTCGTTTCCTGCGACGTCGCCGTCAGGTCCGCCTGATATTTTAATGGTGAAGGGGTCCTTATGGGGGTCGATCCCTAGATAGCGGAGCGTCTCTTCCATGCAGACGTTTACGCCGAAGGAAGTGACGCCGTATTCTTTATGGTTGATGCCGGCTCCCGGCTTGCTGCTCATAAACGACCTTCCGGGACGGTAGCCTCGCCAGACGGCGTAGTCTGCGATCCATACGATCATCGAATTGTGCATATTTTCATCAGGGCCGAGATAGATGTATTCAGGTCTTTTCCAGTAGTCGACGATGTTTTTCGGCTTTAGCTGGCCCGTCTCGTCGCAATTGACCAAAACGACTAGGTTTTCGATAAAAGAGCGCTGGGATGCATAGAGGTAGGCGAGTTTATGGTCGCGGCGATAAATCTTGAGCTTTTCTTCGACGATGCTTGAGACGACCCCCTCGTCTTCCATCTCCCGGCGGTAAATCTCTTCTTCTTTGGCAAACACTTCGGTCGGCTCGAGAAGAATGGCCGTTTTCGCTCCTCCCTCAGGGATGTCTTTATTCTTTTTCTGCTGGGTGTAAGAGAGGTTGTAGGCTTCGGAAAAGATCGTATTTCTCTCCAAAAGATATTGTTCGGACCTCTCCGTAATGACCGTGCGTACGCCCCCTCTGGCCAAATCTTTAAAGCGGATATTAAACCCGATGAAATGCATGCCCCGGATAAAAAAGATCCCATAAGGAAGCTCGGGGAATTTTTCTTTCCTTGGGTATGGGGCAAAGTCCATGTATTTCGGGTCCAGGCGGAAGGCGAAGGCATTTTTATTGTTGCGGTAGAAATTCGTTTTAAGGAGGTGGTCGAGGAAGTTGATTGCCGTTTTAAGGATGTTTTTTCGCCTCGTGTCGTGGAGAGATTGGCCCGTGTCGAGGTTATCGATCAGGGCCAGCAGTTTTCCGCGTATGCCGAGATAGGCATCCAGATCATTCGTTTTTGGATGGAACTTCGTCTCGAATGCTTTTGTGATCTGCACTGTCAGTTCCGGATGGCGGCAGAAGCCTTCTTCGACGTGCTCTAACGAATAGAGGTTTGGGTCGGCGTAGACGAGCACTTGGTGCGATGCGGCTAAGATCGAGCGGACGAGATGGGCCATATTGCCTGTGAGAAGGCCTGTTTGCACAAATACCTTATCGATCTCATCGTCTGTCTCAAAAGATTTGAGCAGGCAAAGCTCGCGCAGAAAATCTTCGAGATCGGTCGCTTCCCAGGCGGCTTTGCCATCGAGTCCATGAAGGCCGAGAGAAAAGATCAGCGTACTTTCCGTGCTATAAGGCTTGATATAAGTTGCTACCATCCTTTGTAAGGCAAGTCCGTGGCGGTACACCATTGCAGCCAGCCGGTAGAGAAAAAGATGCTTTGGGACGTTTTTCCAAGCTAGTATAAGCTGTACGGATGGCGAGTCCTTCGATTTCCAATCTTCAATCCTGCGCATCTCATATTGGCATAGATCGCGAGACTGGGCTCGGAAAAACATATCGAGCGCCAGAGTCAGCCGCTCGTTTGTCAATGAGCGTAAAAACCGAGGCGTCAAGCCTCGGAGCAGCCAATCAAATTCTTCCTGCCCGATCTCGGGGTTGCGGGAGCGGACCAGTTTTTGGATCTCTTCGTGCCTTGCCGCTTCAAGAGGCTCTTCTTCGCTTATCGTTTCGGAATAGACGACCACTGCGATGCAGAGCAGCGATTTTCCCCGGAAAAAGGGGGGAGGTTCGTTGGAGACAAAAGTGCGGTAGTAGCGGATCGCGTGCTTGCCAAAGTGGTTGAGGATGCGCAAATCAGCGTCTGAACTTTGCAAGCAAAGGACGAGCGCCATGTGTCTTAGCCGGATCTCCGAATAGCAATCTTGAAGCGGGAAGCTCAAAAGGTTCCTAGCGAGGAGAGGAATGCATTTTGGGCTGATCTCTTCGAAGAAAGCCGGAGGCATATGGTCCTCGAGCCAATGAAGCGCAATTTCAAAATGCTCTGTCTCAGATTGTAGCGCTGCTTGAAGCTCTTCCGGAGTGATTTTTGAACGTTTTGGATCTTTTTCCATTAAACTCCTCTATAGAGGGAGGGCTCATTTTTTTAAAGCGACAATGCTAAGCACTCAGTGAAACTCAAAATTAATTGATTACCAAGCTTGAAGTATTCACTTTTTAGAAAAAAATGAACCACACGTTCGCTACGCTCACTAGAGAGCACAGAGGACCTCTGTACTGGACAAAAAATAAATTCATGCCGTGCAACCAGCTGGTTCTAAACACGTAAAACACGAAAATAGTCGCCTGAATTTTCTCAGATTCCATCTCCCAAAAATCGCTCTGCGGATCAGAT
>JAKBAE010000004.1 GCA_021809325.1 bacterium | reverse complement strand
TGGTCAATAGAGAATTTGTCGAGCATATACTGGTTCCGATTCAATCTTACCCCAACGCAAACCGATTTAAAGCCCCTGAAATCGAAGAAAAAATCGGGGTTAATATTAAATTCAATATTGACCCCGATTTTTTGTTCGATTTGAGGGAGCTTTAAATTCGGTTTTCGTGGGTAAGATTGAACCGGAACCAGTATAGCTGCTTTAAAAACTCGTTCCGACCCAATACACGCCGTCTTCAAAGATAAACGAACCATAAGGCGAGAAAGTTGGAGCGCAAGGGAGCTTATTGGGATTGTCGCAGAGCTGGAAGTGGTAATGTCCGCGAGTCACGCTCAAGACAGGCTGCAGAACCGGTAGGAGATAGGCTAGCTGGACCAGATTCGCAGCGATATTGTTGTAAATTACTCGTATGACCGACGTAGGCGTTATGGGAATTATGCCTTGGGGTTCTTTGTAATAAATCGTAAATGCCCCTCCTCCGTATGTACCGCTCGGATAATACACACTCCATTTTTCTGTAGCCGTATCGACGCCAAAGGGCCCCGGGACAAAGGGGGTTCCATTGATTGAGGCTTGAATGGTGTTTTGCGAACGCTTAGCTGTATAAATTTTTACCGGTGTGCCTGCTCCGGCAGATACGATCCCTCCTGCGGCGAGGATAAATTGGCCGGGGCCTATGCTTGGAGCGGTAGGAAATGCATTATCGACGTCAAGCGTTAAGCTGCTGTTTATTGTGCCTTGCGCAAGCAGCTGGCTTGTTCCATCAATCGTGATATTTTGTCCTGCGATCAATAAAAGATTCCCGGTAGGGGCAGGGACTGAAATCGTTGAGGCATTTGTCACATCAATCGATCCAGTTGTCGTAAGGGTGATGTCGCTTCCAAATGTCTGGATTGTTCCTTGATCGATGGCTATGTCGCCAAAGTTGGTAAAGGCAATATCTCCGCTCGTCGAGGCTTGAACCAAAGAAAGCCCTTGCATGCTGATTGCGTTAGACGTTCCTCCGCCCGCAGTCCCTGTCATCTGGATGTTCCCCGTGACTGTACTGACTGTCGTCGAACCCCCTGTCATAAAGATCCCTTCGTTCGAAGAGGTTCCAGAAAGAGATCCTGTCCCTATCAAAGTGATCGGAGCGTTATTCGTTGTTGTGATCCCTCCGGCTGCTCCAAGCGAAATACCTTGGTTTAAGGTTGTCAGCCCGCCCCCTGTTCCTGTGAGGTTGATGCTGCCGGTTGCTGTAGTAATAAGAGAGCCCGAACCAGAGACAAAAATCCCTGCGCATCCGCTTGTGCCTGTTCCTCCAACACAAGTTCCTGAAATAGAGCCGCTTGTTGAGTTGATTTCCCCGCTTCCGGATACCTCAAGGCCGCTGCTATTTATGCCTGTTCCGCCGCCGGTTCCATTGACAAGGATATTGCCGGAACTTGTAGTCACAGAGGAACCTGACCCATTGATGACAATACCTCGGCTATTATCTCCTCCTGTTGCTGATGCTGTGCCGTCAAGAGTAATGCCTGCGATTCCTGTTGGAGCAATCTTCGCCCCGGAAAAAAGTCCAATTCCTTCTGCATTGACTCCATTGCCAGAGCCAAGTCCTGTCACGGAAATAAGTCCATCGACAGACTGGATCACCGTACCTATTCCGGAAAGAAAAACTCCATAGCCACTTCCAGTGCCAGCGCCGCCGGTTCCAAAGCAGGAGACGGTTCCGGCTCCCGATCCTAGAACTCGAGAAGCTGCCGATCCAAGGTCAATACCATGGGAAGCCGTGCTGCTAGGACCCGCTGTTCCATTGAGCATTATATTTCCGCTGCCAGTTGTTCTGATCTCGGCGGATCCTCCTAACGAAATGCCGTGGCATGCGCCTGTTGTCCCTGTCGCATTTGCAGTAATGTTGATGGATCCTCCTACACTCACAGTGCGATTCGAAGGTATCAAAAGTCCATTGCCGCCGTTTCCTCGTCCTTGAAGCGGCAAAATTGTTGAGATATTGCCCGGAATTGTAACAGTAGCCGCGAGCTCGCATCCATGTCCGCCTCCCGTTCCTCCTAGGCAGTTTGAAAATGTGAGATTACCACCTAGAGAAAAGGCAAAGGTTATCAGGACTCCGTTGCCAGTTCCGCTTCCCGTACAATCTACAAATAGCAAATTGCCGCCTATAGAGAAGGCGCCTCCTGCACCTGGTATAAAAACACCATTGCCACTTCCTCCCCCTCCGGAACAGTTTTGAAAAACTAGATCTCCCAAAGTGGCCATGCCGGATACTCTTTCAAATCCATGAGAAGATGTTGCATTGGTGCCACCTTGGCAGTTTATGAATGTAAGCGTCCCGGTTGTGAGTGTATTCCAACCAAAGCCCTGTACAAAGGCTCCGCAAGCATTGGTTCCTGATGCTGTGCTAGTGCCTGATATAGTGATGTTGCCGCTGGTACTTCGAAAACCTGAAGGACTTTGAATATGAACGCCAATGCCACTTCCAGTGCCAGAAGCGGTTCCTGTCGCGAAGATAGGTCCGTTCCCTGTCGCCGTGGTAATCGTCCCTCTTGCATCGACGCCGTGGGAAGCGGTGCTGCTAGCGCCTCCCGTTCCATTCAGCGTAATGCTGCCGCCGCCAGTTGTGGATAGAGAGCTGGTAACTGAGATGCCATGGCATGCGCCAGTTGTCCCTGTCGCATTTGCAGTAATGCTTATAGTATTTCCTGCTCCTGTTACTGAAAAGCTTGCGGCGCAACTAAATCCAGAACCGGCATTGCCTCGGCCTATGATGGAGGAGGTTGCCGTCACATTCCCTGTTGTTGTAAAGGCGGCAGCCACATCGATCCCGTTTCCGCCTCCTGTACTTCCCATGCAACTAGAAAAAGTGACATCGCCGCTTCCTGTAAAGGCCCTGCCGAGATTGACGCCATGGCCGTTAGTGCCAGAGCCGCTGCTGCAATTGGAAAAAGCGATAGTGCCGGTTGTTCCTGTTGTCCAAGCTTGGGTGATACCCACTCCATAACTGGTATTGCCGCTCGAATTCGTTGTCCCGCTTAAGGTAATATTGCCGGAAGAGCTTGTCATGCCGTTGAGCGTATTCATTCTGATGCCATAAACACTCGCTCCGGTAGCGCCTACCGGCACAGTTCCGGTTACGGTAATATTTCCGCTTCCTGTTGCGATCGCGCCGCTATTGAAATGCACCCCATGGCTTGCAGTCGCTGTAGCCGATGAAGTGCCGTTCAGAATGACATCGCCTCCGGTCGTTGTAAGGACGCCTCCCGCTGAAAGCAAAATTCCAGGATTTGTTGTTGCTCCCACTCCATTCGCTGTGAAATTCATCGCAGTAAATCCGGTCGATGCGCTTGTGTTTGTAATGGCGGCTGAAACTGTGATGAAGGAATCCGCAGTTAATGTGAGTGTAGTAGTTTCAGTCCAACTGACTGCGCTAGAAACCGTTATCCCCCCGGTGCCAGCTCCTGGACTTCCAACTGTTGAAATCAAGACATTGCAAGGAGCGTCCAGAAGACCCACGAGCGTTGCTGCAGCGATGGTATCTGTTGCAGCCCCATCGGGCGTAAAAGTGTTTGTTCCTGCTATGCACCCGCTGAAAGAACCTCCGCTATCGGCAGCGCCGATAGTGACGTTGGTAGGGTCGAGCAAGAGAGTCCCTATTTTTCCAAAAGGAGCATTCGTGCTGACTTTTCCATCGAATGCCAGCTGTTTTCCGGATACTTCGACAAATCCGCCATCGCCGCCTTGCTGGCCGCTGCATGCAGAGATCGTTCCTTTATAAGAGGTTGTCTGATCGCTCCAGACAATGACTTTACCACCATTGCCGTCTAAAAAGGCATCCGCTTGTATTTGAGCGCCTGGCGCAACAATAGTTTCTTTGGCATTCATCACATCTGGGTTGGCTCCTTGATAATCGCCCCCAATGAAAACCGTACCGCTGCGAGGTCCTGACACATCAACCCTGGCTTGATCGGACAACTCTACTTTCTGTCCAAGTATGCGGATCTCTCCTGACTCAGTGCGAAGAGATCCATCGACAAATGTTCCTCCCTTTTCTGCTAGGAGATAAATTCGTCCGTTCTGTTCCGCTGTGCTTAGAGCTTCGACCCATCCGGTATGTTGGATCGCCTTTTCGTAGGGACTGCATGTGTTGAAGTCCACTGCCAAAGCTCGAATCGATCCACTGTTTTGAACTCCTTCCTCCGAGGCCGATTCTTTCGGGCGGATATAAACACATTGCTTGCTATCGGGATAGAGCATCAGTTCATGAGTGGTTAAAACAGCAATTCCACTCGGCGCTTCAATCCTTCCTTCATTGACTACTTTGCGCGCGATAAAAAAAACGTCGCCCCCGCTTGCGCCGATTTTGCCGAGATTGACAATGCTTCCATCCCCAAGTCCTTGAAATAAAAGCTCTTCACCTTTCCAGAAGGCTTCGTTAGACAAATCTGCAGTAGAGGCAAGAAACCCTGCGGTCTCGATGCAGGCGCTGCCCCCAATAAACACCCCGTTCGGATTGATGAGGTAGATGGGGCAATTGGCTTGGATAGCCCCAAGGATCTCGCTTGCCGGCCCGAGTGTTACGCGATTGAGGATCGCGTCGTTTCTTTGTGATTGAAAAAAATGGACGGCCTCGCCGGATGCGATGTTAAACTGCTCCCAATGGATGATGGCTTTGCCATTTGCTCTCACTTGAAGCGTATCTGAAGAAGATAAGAGCGCTGCATCACCCTGGGCGACCTCTCCTCCGAAAGGAAGGGCAGATAAAGATCCCCAAGTTAATAGATAAAAAAGAAACGGTTTTTGCATCGTTGTAGAGCTGGGAAATTTTCGCCTTTATTTAATAGAAGGATATTTGTATCTATATTTGCAATTTCATTTTTGAGCAAGACGTGTTTCATTAAATCGGGGGATAAGAAGTTCAAGGGCGCCTTTTAAGAGGATAAGGAGAGATTTCTTAGATTAAATAAAATATTTTAATTGATTTTTAAATTTATATTCGATATAATAAGGTATAATGTACATTTGAAAAATTAAGGTTTTTATGGCTTCATTTGTTTCTAGTGCGAGTTCTTTATTGCCCTTTGGCTCCCAGGCGTCAGATACCCCAAAGGCCGATATCACGGCTGCGGCGCTTGCGTATGATCTGCTTGATAGGCAAAAGGAACATCATGCGGAGGTTGGCATCCTTCTTCCGGGTGGCTCTACACAAATCGAGAGGCTGGGAAAAACGGATGATCCATATGGAGTGCATCGTGTAGGATCGGTGAGTAAGACCTTTACTACTTTTTTAGCTCTCAAGCTCATAAACAAGGGGTTTTTACCCAATGGCCTGCAAACCCGCCTGGAAGAGATAGAACCATTTTTGCCCAATCAGCTAGTGGATAGTCTCTTTGAAGATCCGAAAGCTGCCCGAAAAATGACCTTGGAGCAGCTTCTCTCGCATACTTCCGGGTTAGAAGGCGATGATCATTGCCGCGAGCAAGATCCCAGGGGGCCGGCCCTCTCTTTTCTGCAAGACCGTTTTATCCAAGAGAGCGAGGTTGGGCGAAAATACAAGCATGAAAGCCAGCCGGGCGACGGTTTTGGCGAGTATAGCAACGGCGGTGTTGCTTTCGCGTGTTTGATGATGGAGGTTTTTTATAACCGTCATTCATCACAGTCTTTGCCTTTTTCCGAAATCATAAAAAAAGAAGTTTTTGAAGAGATTTTCGGTTTGAAGGAGTCGTTTTTTGCTCCCGGCCCAACAGGCGATATCATCCAATCCGGCGCAGGAAATATGAGCTCTTCTATACAAGATCTTCTTCAAGTGGCCTCCTCTTTGCAAAGGAATGCCGATTGCAACGGGAATTCCTTGGAACAGAGCTTTGGCGTCGATTGGCAAAAAACCATGCTGAAACCCCGCGATCTGTTGCAGCACTATGGATTGGGATGTGTTGCCAATCTGCCTTTTATCCAACATTTTGGGATGAATCGGGAGATAATGGGAGGAAGAGAGCAGGATGTGACTGCGGCAGTAGTCTTTCCCATTCAAGCTGGAGATCCGGGATTGGTTGCGATGTGCGATTCTTGTGCCCTTGGACCTAAACCGGACGAACAGCGGTTCATTTCTTCTTTGAAGGAGTGCGCCTCGATTCCGGATGGCTACGAAGAACCTGTCTATGCCCTTGATTTTTTCCTTCCGGATAGCGAGTTTCTTTTCCAAGGCAATGCTTATCTGGCTACGAATGTCGATCCATTTGCCGAAAATTTCCCGGACACAATCCTTTGTTCTTGCAACGGGATGAAACATACCCTGATTCGCGATGCATCCCTGGATGCGCGGGGGATTAGAGGGTATCGCGAGAAAGAGGGGAGCAAGTGGTTTGTGATTTCTAGAGACGATGGCAGAAGGGCGATTTATAGCGATTTTTGTCTTGTTACCCAGCAAGTGAAATCAAATGAGTTGGCTCAAAGGCAGCCTGGTAAAGAGGCGGTTTTGGCGATCAAAGGGGTGTACAAAAACGAGGAGAATCCGAAGGATCATCCGACCTATACATTTAGCGAAAGAGGCGGGCGTCTCTATTTGCGAGAAGACGATGAGAAACATAGCTATCCCTGTCTTTATCTGCCGGATGAGGGGGCGTGGGTTTCGAGCAATCCTGTCGGGCGCAAAATCAAATTTCAATTCCCAAAAGATCCTGATCAAAACTATTTGAGGATCACTGATATTCTCACAGGGGAGATTCAGCTTCCTCTTCAATCCAAACGGGTGTGATAGATTCAGTTTTTTGGTTGTAGAATAATTTTGAGATCTCCATCCTGGCAAAAGAGCCTTTGGAGATCTTGTGGAACTATCTCAGAAGTTGATGCAATGGAACCGCCCGGTTCCGCGCTATACGAGCTATCCGACAGCTCTGCAGTTTTATCCTTTGGGACTTACTGAAGTGACGGGCGCTTTGAAGCGCTACGATACGAGTCAGCGTCCTCTTTCCCTTTATTTCCATATCCCTTTTTGCAAAACGATGTGCCTTTATTGCGGCTGTTTTGTGATTTTGAACCGCCGCCCCGAAAAAAAGGCTGCTTATGTCGATTTGCTTTTGAAAGAAATCGCATTGGCAGCCTCTGCCTTTTCAAGCAAAAGAAACGTAACGCAGATCCATTTCGGCGGAGGGACGCCGACTTTGCTCTCATCGGATGAATTCGATCGGATCTTTGATGCCGTTCACCGCTTTTTTTCTATCGACCCTCAGGCGGAGATCGCCATCGAGATCGATCCGAGGACGGTATACGAAGATGGGGGAGAAAAGCTCTGCCATCTCAAAAAAGTCGGATTTAACCGGGTCAGCTTCGGCGTGCAGGACCTCGATCCTCTCGTGCAAGAGACTGTCCGCCGCCGCCAGAGCGAAGAGATGAGCGTTGCAACGTTTCGAATGGCGCGCGAGATTGGTTTTGAGGGGATCAATGTCGATCTGATTTATGGTCTTCCCCATCAAACTCCGGAGCGCTTTAGAAAAACGGCAATCCGGATTGCAGAAATGCGCCCGGATCGGATCGCGTTTTTCTCTTATGCCAAAGTGCCCTGGCTCAAAGCGCATCAAAAGGCGATGCCTGAAGATGCGGAACCGTCTACGCAAGATAAATTCAGGATTTATGTCGAAGCTCGCTCCATTTTTCAAAATGCGGGCTATGTCGGCATTGGGATGGACCATTTTTCCCTCCCTGAAGACCCGCTTACTCAAGCGCTTCATCAAAAAACGCTGTGGCGTAATTTTCAGGGCTATTCGCTGAAATTAGCAGACGACCTCTTAGGTTTTGGGGTCTCTTCGATTGGATTTATCGATTCGGTCTTTTTACAAAATGCGAAAAGTCTTGAAGAGTGGACGCGCGAGATCGAGCAAGGACGATTCCCCGTCTTTCGCGGATTTGTTTTAGGAGAAGAAGACAAGCTGCGCCGTTGGGTGATCCAGACATTGATGTGCCATTTCGAGCTGGATAAAAAAGAGTTCCAAGCTCTCTTTGGCCGATCGTTCGATGCCCATTTTGCTTTTGAGAGGAAGGCGATAGAAGAGCTGAAGTCTGAAGGGCTGCTTGAAGAGAGCGAAGAAAAACTGCTTCCGACCGAGATGGGACAGCTCTTTATCCGGCTGATTGCAGCCGCCTTCGATTCCTATTTGAAACCGGAAGACCACCACGCAAAATTGATATGAAGGCCCTGATTTTAGGCGGCGGAATTTCCGGTTTGTCGGCGGCGTGGCGTCTCTCAAAGCTGCATCCTGATATTGAAATCACCCTTTTAGAAAAATCGCCCCGGCTTGGCGGTTGGATTGAAACGGGACAATCGGGAGATTTTCTTTTTGAACGAGGCCCCCGTACTTTTAGCGCAGCCAGATCTCCTATTCTTTTGAACTTGATTGCCGAGGTAGGATTAGAAAAAGATCTTCTCTTTTCCAAGAAAAGCGCAAAGACGCGCTATCTTTGGCATCGGGGCCGATTGAAAAGCGCCTCCTCTCTTTTTTTGCCCCATGCTTGGCGCCTTTTGCTCGAACCGTTCGTTCCCAAAGGCTCCGGTGAAGAAACGATCCACACTTTTGCATCCCGTAGGTTTGGATCGAAGATCGCAGAGCTATTTTTTGATCCAATTACTCTTGGGGTTTTTGCCGGCGACAGCCGCACACTGAGCATGGAAGCGTGTTTTCCTAAGCTCGTTGAGATGGAACAGCGCTACGGATCTCTTCTCTTAAGCGTGCTGCAAAGGAAAAAGAAGCAGCAGTTTCCGGGGACTCTCTTTACTTTGCAAGGAGGGATGCAAAGACTAATCGATGTGCTTGGTGCCTCTTTGAGTGCAAATCTCATTCTCGGAGCGGAAGTTTTGGCTGTGGCTAAAGAAAACAAAGGCTGGCGGGTGGAGACGGGAAAAGGGAGCATCTATGCCGATGTAGTTTTTCCGGCCCTTCCTGCCCATGCTCTCAGGACTCTTCTGCCAACGATGCCGCCTATTGAATCGGTTTCATTGACGTTGGTTAATTTAGGGTTTGCCGATCTTGCAATGCCGAAAAAAGGATATGGCTATCTTGTGCCAAGCTCGGAAGAAGAAGCGTTGTTGGGGATGATTTTTGATTCGGAGATCTTTGGAGGCTCTAGCTGTAGATTGACGGCCATGGTTCGAGGAAGCGCTCCGGATCCCAAAAGGGTAGTGCTCGATGCCTTGATGCGCCATCTGCGGGTGAGCTCAGTTCCTGATCAGATGGAAATCCATCGGAGAGATCTGGCTATCCCGCAACTAGGGGTGGGGCAAAAAAAGGAGATCCTTTCTTGGGCAGCGTCTTTGGACCGCTTCTATCTTTTGGGCAATTATATCGATGGCCCGGCTGTAGAACAGTGTGTTGAAAGATCTGAAAAAATGACAAATCTTTTTTTCGAAAAAATGTTTCGGGATTGAAGTTTCTTTCGAGATAGTTTATAATAATAGTGTGGTGAGATGTGTTTAATAATATTTAGGAGGGGTTTTGGCTATTGGTTCGTTTTCTGTGGAAACTCGGGAAGAGGTATTAGGGGCCATTGAAGAGCTGTCTGAGAGGGAAGGGTGGGGCGGCTATCTTTTAGAGAGGGCAATCGAGCAGCTAGGCAAGCTCGAGCGATCTGAAATTGCCCTCAATCGGGAGATCTCCGATCTTCGAAAGGAAACATCCGAGCTTGCCATTTCTATGAATCATCTCGAGCCTATCGAGATCGCTTTGCGGCTCGACAAACTACAGCAAGAGGTTTTTTCTCTCTCCATTCCGTCGACTGCCTTTTTAAGGGAGGACTTATCAGATTTAAAGGACCGTCTTGAACAGCTCCATTTTCAATTTACTTTTCCTCAAACCGAAGAGCTCAAACTCGATTCGTTTCAAAATAATCTCCGGTTCCGTTTAGAGCAAAAAATTGCGAAAGCCGATCCGAAGACAGCGGCAGTTTTGAAGAAGACCTTGGGCTCTCTTTTAAAACAGTGCCAAGCCGCTGAAGAGGTCTTTCGAGGAAAAGGCTTACGCATCTACTCTTCTCTTCCTCCATCTGTTCGAGCCGATATTGAGGGGAGGCTTTTTGAGAAATTTCCCGGCTGTCCGATCAAGTCCCATTTTTTGGATCCGATTGTCATTTCAGCCGCCATTATGGCATCGCTGAGCGATCGGATGATGGACATCGAGTTGTAAGATTTTCTTTGTAAAAATTTAAAAATTTATTTACCCTTTCCGCATCACTATTTTAACCCTATCTTTGGAGGGGGCATGACAATGCAATATGCGGATTCTATGCAGGAATCAGGTGTTCAAACGCAGGCGATGGCTGCGCTCACGCAACTAGAGGTGCAGCTGCTTGCAGATAAGATTACCGATGAGATCCTTGGAAAAAGAAACGTTTCCAAAAAGAAGATCTTGGCCATGGTAGCAGGCGAGCTGCAAAAAATGGGGGTGCTTGTCAGCAAAGAGGATGGGTTTTTGGATGGAGACGGTCGCCAAAATTGTAGCCTAGATCTTTGAGGCTCGGGTTGTTCGGATCTTGAGGATTGCGGATGTAGACCGTTTGCAGGCTGCCGTAGGCGATAAGAAGCTGCGCTTGCTTTTCAAAAAGCGGAAGCCGGTTTGGGTGGCAGAAACGGACGTGGCCGGCTTTGTCTCCATCGATCGAGAGCAAACAGCCGCAGACGAGTCCCTGCAAGCTTAAGTGGGCCTCCATATTCAGCGGAGAAAAACTCATCCCTTCGGGAATCCACTGATCGCACGCGAGCTGCAAGGGGTTTTTGCCGCTCAAAGTCGAAGCGGCGGCGCTAAAGAGCTTGGAGCAAAAGAGCTGTTGCAAGTGTTTACTGTCCTGCCATAAGTCGCGGCCTATTTTGTAAAGCGCCTCAGGCGAATGAGCTCTTCTTTCTCCTCGTTTTTGAAGGATCTGTTTGATCTCTTGCAAAAGCTTTTGACATTGGTCTTGAGAAAAAAACTCCTCAAATTCGATCCAGCCGCATTGGGCGTAGAGACGTATTTGCTGTGCTGTGAGATGCATTTGCATTTTAGATAGCCGTTTGTTTGATGCGGAGAAGCCCTTCTGCGAGAACCTGCGGGTTATTGAAAGAAGAAAAACGGACGTATCCTTCGCCCGATTTGCCAAAGCCTTTGCCCGGAATGCAGATGACGTGGGCTTTTTCCAAAAGATAATTAAAAAAGTCCCATGAACTCATATTTTGCGGTGTTTTACACCAGATATATGGTGCGTTGATCCCGCCAAAGACGGTGAGGCCTATCTTTTTGAGCCCTTCGAGAAGAAACTGGGTTTGTTCTTGGTAGATCCTGATGCGCTCTTTGACTTCGGTTTGTCCTTCGGGAGAGTAGATTGCCGCTGCGCATTTTTGGATTGGATAAGGAACGCCCCCAAATTTCAAATCTTGGCGCCTTTTCCAGTAGGAGTGCAAAGAAGTTTCGCGGCCGTTCAAAGTTGCTAAAAGAGTTTTGGGGATGACGGTATATGAGCAGCGCAAGCCTGTAAAACCGGCCGACTTGGAAAAGGAACGGATTTCGATGGCAACCTCTCTTGCCCCTTCAATCTCGTAGATGCTATGAGGACAATCCTCCGAAGATATGTAGGCTTCATAAGCTCCGTCATAGAGAAGGACGCTTCGGTGCTCGAGAGCCCAGTCAACCCACTTCCTCAGCTCCTTCCGGGTGAGGGCCGCTCCTGTTGGATTGTTGGGAGAGCAGAGGTAGACAAGGTCGCATCCGGTTTTTGGGGGTAAGGGCAGAAACTCGTTCTCTTCTAGGCAAGTAATAGGGAGGAACCCATCATAGCACTCATCATTTTCCGACCAAAAGTTTGTCCGGCCGGCCATTACGTTCGCATCGAGAAATACGGGATAGGTTGGGTCGGTTACGCCGATCTTCGATTCGAGGGCAAAGAGCTCTTGGAGGTGGGCGAGGTCGCATTTCGCTCCCGAGGAGATAAAGATCTCATCTGCCGAGATGCCGAGATTGCGATACTCTCCATAGAGGATCGTTTCTCTCAAAAACGGGTACCCTTGGGTGGGGCCGTAGCCAGTGCAGGTGTTTTTATCCCCCATTTCCTGGGAGGCGCTGCAGAGGGCCGAAAGAAGATGGGGCGTGAGAGGTTTTGTGATATCCCCAAGACCAAGGTTTAGGAGGATCGCTTGCGGGTTTTTGGTCTGCAGAGCTTTGATTTTTTGATCGACATCTTGAAAAAAAAAGTAGCTCGAGAGCTTTTCGAGATGGGGATTGAGGTTGGCCATGGGGCCTAGTTTACTCAACCCCTTGAAATTCGGCAATGGCTGAAAACTGACCATTTAGGCTATAACAACAAGCCATGTTGTCACATGAAGATTTGAAACAAAAAATTGAGCTGATTGAAGAGCGTTTAGGGGTTGTTTTTGAAAATAAAAATTTGCTAATCCTCGCGTTCGTCCACCGTTCTTTTGTCAACGAGCACCGGGAATGGATGGGAGAGCACAATGAGAGGCTAGAGTTTTTGGGCGACTCGGTTTTAGGCCTCGCGATGGCAGATTATCTTTACCGGCGGCTGCCGGCTTCTCAAGAAGGCGAGCTATCGCAGCTTCGCTCGCGACTTGTCGATGCGGCTTCGTGTGCAAGGTATTTGCAGAAACTAGGAGTGGGCGATTTCATTCTTCTTGGCAGAGGGGAGAGGCTGAGCGTCGGCCAAACGAAAGGATCGATCCTCGCCGATGTGTTTGAAGCCCTCGTTGGAGCGATGTATCTCGACGGCGGGCTCAATATAGTCCGCTCATTTATCTCTACGCATTTTGAGGCTGAGATTGAAGAGGCGATCGGAAGCCCGCCCCGCAATTACAAAGCAGAGCTGCAAGACTATTCGCAGCGCCGTTTTGGAAAGCCTCCCGTCTATCGGGTTGTGGAGGAGAGCGGCCCTGATCATGCGAAGCTATTTCATGTTGCAGTTTCTTTAGGCGAGCGCGATCTCGGCAAGGGGACCGGCTTATCAAAGAAGCAGGCGGAGCAGATGGCGGCCCAAGAGGCCCTTGCCCAAATTGAGCAGGAGAAGATGTGAAGACAAAAGTGCTCTGGGCTTGCCGCGAGTGCGGCCATTCTCAGTTAAAGTGGTCGGGAAGCTGCCCCGGGTGCCAAAACTGGAATACGCTGATAGAAGAGACGAGCCTGGAAGAGGCCAAGCCCCGCTTTGAGTCAAAAAAAAGGCAAAGCGCACGGCCCCTTCGGATTCGGGAGATTGATCCAAAAGAGTGCAAGCGGCTTTGCACGCGCATGGGGGAGCTGGACCGCCTCTTTGGCGGCGGGATGGTCGAAGGTTCTTTGATCCTGGTCGGAGGAGAGCCGGGGGTCGGTAAATCGACCCTGATGCTCCAGATTGCAGATTCCTTGGCAAAAACGGGGCTGACGATCCTCTATGTCTGCGGCGAGGAGTCGGCTGAGCAGACATCGCTTAGAGCTCTTCGTTTGGGGATTGATCACGCCAATCTTTTCCTTCTAAGCGAAACCCATTTCAGCGCCATTTTGGAGCAGATCGAACACCTCAAACCCCATGCCATCATCGTCGACTCGGTCCAGATTGTTTACAAATCGGAAATCCCGTCCTCGCCCGGTTCGGTCGTGCAGGTGCGCGAGATTGCAACAGAGTTTATGCACTTAGCCAAAGGGAGGGGGATTACGACTTTTCTCGTTGGTCATGTGACTAAAAGCGGCGAGCTCGCCGGACCTCGCGTCCTTGAGCACCTGGTAGACACCGTCTTTGAGTTTGAAGGGGACCGCCAGCACGGCTTCCGGATGCTGCGCGCTCTCAAAAACCGCTTCGGCCCGACAGACGAGATTGCGATTTTTCAGATGAAAGAGAGCGGGCTTGCTGAAGTGCCGAACCCATCGCAGGTCTTTTTACAAGAGAGGATGAAGGAGATGCCGGGCTCTGCCATCGTGCCGGGATTGGAAGGGGCGCGCTCCTTTTTGCTTGAAATTCAGGCGCTCGTCACCAAGACCGCGTTTTCTACACCGAGCCGCCGCTCTACGGGGCTCGATCAGAACCGGCTTGGGCTTTTACTAGCCGTTTTAGAAAAACGGGTGGGCTATCCGCTTTACCACTGCGACGTATTTGTCGCTCTTGCAGGCGGTCTCAAGATTGTAGAGCCTGCCATCGATCTCGGCATTGCGATGGCTATTTCTTCTTCTTTTATGAACCGCGCCATCCCTTCCGACACGATTGTACTCGGAGAGATTGGATTGGGAGGTGAAGTAAGGGGAGTGAGCCGAGTTGAAACCCGCCTTAAAGAAGCTGTCCACATGGGCTTTCACCGCTGCATCATCCCGAAACGGAATTGCAAAGGAATCTCCGGGGCTTTGTCTGAAAAGATCCGTCTTGTACAGGTGGAGATGGTCGACGACGCAATCCGCGAACTTTTCCCTTGAGCCTCATGCAAAACTGCGAACTATTTCCTCAATGGGCTCTTTCCAATTAAATGGAATGCGTTGCCGAAATAATCTAATGCTTGCGTACCAAGGAGAATCTTCCCGGTCCAACATCCATCTCCAATCTGGATTGAGAGAAATCAAGATCGAGGTGGAGATTCCCATTGATCCGGCAAGATGGGCGATAGCGGTGTCTACGCAAATGACCCTCTCGCAAAATTGGAGGTTTTGAGCCGTATCTTCCCACGTTTCTAATTTTGGACGTAAAATGCCATGTTTGTCTAAAAAGCGGATTTCCTTCTCGTTTATCTCTTTTTGTAATGCGATATATTTCACCCCTTCTATTTGAAAAAGAGGGGTCAAAAATTCTAAGTCAATCGATCGTTTTTTATCCCATTTGTAATTTGGATTTCCTCGCCAAACAATTCCGATCCTGCCTTTGATTGGCTGCAATGTCTTGGGGAAAGAAACAGGCGGTGGAATAATTGCGAGCTTGGTTTTAAAAAGAGCGGGAAGACTAGAAAGGCTTAGCTGGAAATCGTGGGCAGGTAATTTCTCATTTTCCTGAACAAGGTATACCTTAAGATGTTGAAATAATCCGTGCATCCGATCGGGAATTTTGAGGAATACTTTGCATTTGTATGCAGAAAAGAGAGGAATGTACCTCATGAATTGGATCGTATCGCCATCTCCTTGGTCGCTCCAAAGGAAAATCGATTTGCCTTCAAGCTCCTCCCCTTTCCAGAGACGGGCGCAAGGTAAATCTAAAAACATGCGCTCCCAACTATTCGTCGGGCGATATTCATATAGCTCAAACCCCTTTCGAAGATCCCCTTGTAATAAATAGTGAGAGGATAAGTTAAACTTGAACAGTCTTATATTCGGGTGTTCTTCTACAAGCTTTTTTGCGAGAGCAAAAGACTCCGAATATTTCCCCAAATCCTTTAAAAATATCGCTTTTGCATTGGATGCCCAAGGATTGGTGGGGTTCAAAGAAAGCGCCTTTTCAAGCAAAGAACCTGACTGGTTTAGATCTCCCAAAGTATGGCTCGTTTCAAAAAGTCCGAGAATTGCACTGATGTTGTCGGGGTTTTCCGCAAGAGCCCTTTGAAAGTAAACGGAAGCTTCTTGAAGTTCCATCATCGATAGTTTTGCATGACCGGCTCTGAGAAGCAGGTCAATATGGCCGGGATCGATTTCAAGCCCCGCTTTGGCGCAATCAAAAATCATTTTGCCCATCCCCGAAAACCGTTCATATGCGGAGCATAAAACGACTCTGGCCCGAAGAGAATCGGGCTGCATTTTTAAAGCGGCTTCAGCATATTTGATCGAAGCTAAATTCTTATTTTCTCGGAGATGGGATTCGGCCAATGAGATCAATACATCCCATGGCTTAACAAGACAAAACGCCTTTGTGCAAAGGTCGATTACATTCTGGATTTCATCCATTTTAAGGAAGTTAATCGTTTAGAAGCTGTTCGGCAAGCTCTTTCGCCAACTTGCCATCGATGGCGCTGTTCAACGATTTAGCGCTTTTCATCACCAGTCCGAGATCCCTTTTCGTTTTGGCTCCGGAATCGGCAATCGCTTTTTCGACGATTTGTTGGGTTTCTTCGCGTGTGAGGGCTTTGGGCAAGAACTCTTGGATGATCTCCAGCTCTTTTTCTAGCTGAGCCACCATTTCGGGGCGGCTGGCAGCCTGCTCTTTCGCTTCCTGGAGGCTTTTGTAATAGCTTTTAAAGAGCTCCAATACTTTTGCATCAGGCAGATTGGCCCTGGCATCGACGGCTAGAATTTTGGATTTTAGCATGCGCAGCGTGTTGAGGCGAATCTGATTTTGGCTGCGGATTGCCTCTTTGATGCCGTTGTTGAGATCTTCGATAATGCTCATATGAAAAAAGCTTAGATCAGTTTGTGATTTTCCGGTAGTCAAAATCCTCATTCAAATCATTTCTTGAGAAAAATGGTCTTTTCGAGTTAAGATGTTTGCTCTTAAAAAGGAGATATTTATGCTTAGAGCAGTTTGTCGTTCATTTGCAACATGGACTAGCAAAGAGTGGGTAAGCCAGGCGTCAATGGTTCAAAAAGAGCTTGAAAGTCTTGAATGGAGTGTATACCGCCGCGCTATTTATCCTGATATGTTTCAGATCTCTTTGGAGGGAATCCAAAAGAGGATCAGGCTGTTAAGCACGGCACAATTTAAACAGGGAGAGGCTCCGCAATTCCAACGTCAAATGATTGAGGAGCTCCAAGAAAACGCCGGACGAGTTTCGTCGTTTGGTCAAAAAGCTTTTTGGGATCGCAGAAAAGATTAATACAAGATAGGAGTAGATTGTCCCTATGCAATCCATCTGTATTGCCGCTCGTGCATCGCCACTCTCTCGCGCTCAGGCATCTGAGGTGCAAGGGCTTTTGCCGCATGTAAAATTGTCGATGCTCTTTGTCGAGACATTTGGCGATCTCGATAAGAAGACATCCTTGAGAGATCTCGGCAAGAGCGATTTCTTTACGCGGGAAATCGACCGTTTGCTTCTCGAGGGGAAGGTGCGGGCGGCTATCCACTCGGCGAAAGATCTGCCCGATCCTTTACCTAAAGGACTTTTCTTGGCGGCCTTGACGGCGGGCGCCGATCCGCGCGATGCCCTTGTTTTGCGGCAGGGACTAATCGATCTTCCGGAAGGGGCTTGTATCGCAACGTCGAGCGAGAGAAGAGAAGAGGCGGTAAAAAAATTACGCTCCGGTCTTCGCTTTTGCGATTTGCGGGGAACGATTCAGGAGAGGCTGCAAAAGTTGGGGGAAAAGCAGGTGGATGGTGTTGTTATTGCCGAGGCCGCTCTTGCCCGCTTGGGGCTGAGAGCGAAACTCAATAGGTGGTTTTTGCCGGGAGACGGCGCTGAGCATCAAGGAAGGCTTGCGATAGTTGTTAGGGAAGGGGATACCGACGCAATCGAGGTTTTTTCTTCGATCGATTCGCGCGGCAAGGGCCGGCCTTGGACCATTTTGCATCTTGGCCTCGATCCTGCAGCGTGCCCTTCAAAAGGGCGGATCTATCATTATCCCGTGATCCGAACGGAGCCAATTGCTGAAGGCATGGAGGAGCTCGATAGGGTCTTGCCTTCTTGCACCCATGTCATAGTGACGAGCAAGACGGCAGCGTCTTTGCTCCCTTCTTTGGAGGGCAAAACAGTCCTTGCGATTGGAACCAAAACGGCAGACGCTATACGTGGGATAAAACCGCTTATCGCTCCTTTTGCTGAGCAAGAGGGGATCGTCGAGCTGCTCGAATCTCTTGATTTATCCAATGCGAGGATTTGCTACCCGCGATCGAGTTTGGCAAGGCCTTTCTTAACTGACTATCTTCATAAAAAGAAGATCCCATCTCATGTCATCGATCTCTACGAAACGGTTTTGCAGCAGCCGGGTGCGGCCCCAAGCCTTGATGAAATTGACGAAATTGTATTTACCAGCCCGTCTTGCGCGGAGGGATTCCGGCGGATTTATGGAGAGATTCTTCCTCATGGCAAAAAGATTACGGTCCAAGGCAGGGTGACCGCATCGGAGAAACTATTTGCAACGAGCTCTTCGGACGGGATATGATGGCAGCCTCAGAAATTGGAGGAACTATGCCAACAGATGCGAAAACAAGCTATCAATTGCCCGATCTTCCCTATGACTATAATGCGCTAGAGCCGGTTATTTCAGCGGAGATCATGGAACTGCACTACGCCAAGCATCACAAGGGATATGTTACCAACCTGAATTCTGCGATCGAAAAATACCATGAGGCCGAGTCGAAAAATGATGTCGCCGCCATGATTGCCTTGCAAGCCGCGATCAAATTCAATGGAGGCGGGCATATCAATCATAGTATTTTCTGGACCATCCTCTGCTCGCCGAAAAGCGGCGGCCAAGGACCTGCCGGCGAGCTGAAACAGGCCATCGAGCGCGATTTCGGCTCGGTCGAGCACTTCAAAGAAAAATTTAATGCCGAGACGATCGCGATTCAAGGGTCTGGCTGGGGCTGGCTTGGGTATAACAAAAATTTAAAGCAGCTGGAGATCGCGACATGCGCAAATCAAGACCCCTTAAGCACCAAAGGGTTGGTTCCTATTTTGGGCGTTGACGTCTGGGAGCATGCCTACTATCTGCAATATAAAAACCTACGGGCTGACTACGTCAAAGCGATTTGGCAAATCTTTCATTGGCGCCATATTGAAGAGAGATTTGCTAAAGCAATTGTATGAATTTCGAATTGTGTATAAAATGAGATTGCTTTGTAACACTATATGGCTTTTTTGAATGGGTTTATTTTCTCGGAACCAACCGAAAATTAAAGTTCAAACGACAAAAAAGGACGGCTTCAGCGGCTGGATCAAGTGTTCCGGCTGCTCGGAGATGATCCATGCAAATGAACTGCAGCAGAACATGAACTGTTGTCCGAAGTGCGATTATCATTACCGCCTAGGCTTGCAAGAGCGCTTAGCGCTTTTAGCCGACGAGGGGAGTGCGGAGGAGCTCTTTGGGCATATTGTTCCCATTGATTCCTTAGATTTCGTCGATACGGAGAGCTATAAGGATCGTTTGGAGCAGTCAATCCGGAAGACAGGCCGCACCGATGCGATCTGGACGGGCTGCTGCAAGCTGGACGGGAAGGGGGTCGCCCTTGCTGTTTTAGACTTTTCGTTTATGGGCGGCTCAATGGGGTCGGTCGTGGGAGAGCGTCTCACGCTGCTAATCGAGCTTGCCATCGAAAAGCGGCTGCCCCTCATCATCGTCTCTGCGTCCGGCGGCGCCCGGATGCAGGAGTCTATCCTTTCTCTCATGCAGATGGCCAAGACGTCTGCGGCATTAAGCCGCCTGCATCAAGCTCAGCTTCCCTATCTCTCGGTGCTTACGAATCCGACGACGGGGGGAGTGACGGCTTCTTTTGCGACGCTCGGCGATGTGATTGTAGCGGAGCCGGATGCGCTGATTGCTTTCGCGGGCCCCCGCGTTGTAGAGCAGACGATCAAACAAAAGCTTCCGCCAAAGGCGCAAAAATCGGAATTTCTATTGGAAAAGGGCATGATTGACAACATCATCTCCCGAGCTAATTTGAAGGCGAGCTTATCGAGGCTATTGGATTATTTTCTTGGAAATTTTTCATTTTGTACGCAATCTTCTCTTGCACAAAATTGTGCGGAGCGTTTAAAAGAACTGCTGGCACTGACAAACACTGCCTCCAACGAGGCAAAACCTGCAGACTAAGCGATGAAAAAGCAAGTTCCCGTTAAAGCGGGCAATCCGGATCTCATTCCTTCTTACGCAACGCCTTTTGCCGCAGGAGCCGATGTGCGCGCCCATTTGGAAAGCGCGCAGCTCATAGCTCCCGGCGCTTCCGCCTTGATTCCCACCGGAATCCGGATGGCGATCCCGGAAGGGTATGAGGTCCAAGTACGTCCTCGAAGCGGATTGGCGCTGAAGAATCAGATCACGGTCCTCAATACGCCGGGAACGATCGATTCCGATTACCGCGGCGAGCTCTGTGTAATCTTGATCAATCATGGCAAAGAGGCGTTTTCAGTAGAGCCCGGCATGCGAATTGCGCAGATCGTGCTCGCGCCGGTGGTGCAAGCGGAGTTCATTTTGCAGGAAGAGCCGCTGCCGCAAACGCTTAGGGGAGATCGCGGATTTGGCCACACTGGCACGCTTTAATCCCTTTGTTTTTTTTAAACAAAGAAAGATTGTGAAAATTTCGGACTATCTCGACGAGAGTCTTATCTCATTTATTGACGCAGCAGGGCGCAACGAGGCGATCGATGCTTTGATCGATCTTTTGGAAGATGCGGGCAAGCTGCCTAATAAAGCTGCATTTCGCAAAGCCATCCTCGACAGGGAGGAGATCGTTTCGACGGGGATCGGGATGGGTGTAGCTGTGCCTCATGCAAAGCTTAAAGGGTTCAAACAATTCTATATCGTTGTGGGCATTCAGCAGAAAAAGGGCCTCGACTGGAGCGCCATCGATAAGGCCCCGGTGCGTCTGATCTTCTTGATCGTAGGGCCTGATGACCGCCAGTCGGAATATTTACAGATCTTATCGCTTTTGACAAGCGCGGTCAAAGATCCCGATTTGCGAAAGAAGCTGATGTGTGCGACAAGCACCCATGAAGTGCTCGGAGCTTTTTCTGATTAATACCAATCCCAACAAATAAATTCATATTTGAGCGCGTCAAAGCGCCGCAAATCGACGATCGCAAGTGGTATTGTATTGATTAATACTATACCACTTGCGATCGCCGATTTTCGGCAGCTTTCACGCTGCTCAAATATGAATTTATTTATTGGGATTGGAATAATACCATTTATGCAAAATAAGTTTGATTCAGAGCGCGTCAAAGCCCCGGGGTTCGACGCGCTCAGAATCAAACTTATTTTGCATAAATGGTATTAACAAGAATTTCAAAATTAAAACAAGAAAAAAAACAACAAGATGCATGTTCATGCAATTAAGAAATAATAATAAACATTAGATAATCGGTCAAATTTACATTTGACCGATTACAAATTCTCTTTAACTTATTCGTTATTTTCAGAAGGAGCTTCTTCTTCTGTTGGCAGCGGCGCCGTAACGGCCTCGATGCCTTTATGAAGAGCTGGTCCTCCTTCAGGATGGATCATCAGCGTGCAAGTCGCTGTTACGCCTTCTTTCAGCTTAAGGGGGATCTTATGCACACCGGTCTCTTTGATCGGGCGAGTAAGAAGGAGATTCTTGCGCTCGACAGGAAGGCCCTGCTGTTGGAAAAGCAATGCGATGTCGGCCGCGGAAACGGAACCATACATATGTCCTTCCGGATCGACTTTGGCTTTCGTCTCCACAATGATGGATTCAACCTGCGTCGCCAGCTCTTGGGACTCTTTCTGATCAATGATCGCTTGTTTAGCACGCTCTTCTTTAAGCTTTTCTTGCTTGCGCAAGGTGTTTGGACTTGCGATCACAGCAAGGCGCTTTGGCAAAAGAAAATTGCGGATATAGCCCGGTTTTGCCGTAACCACTTCGCCTTTTTTACCTAGAGATTCTACGTCTTCAAGCAATAGGAGTTGCTGTTTCATGTATTACTCCTCCGCTACAAAGGGGATCAGAGCCATATGGCGCGCTCTTTTGATCGCCTGTTTGAGCATGTTTTGATAGTAATGGGAAACGCCTGTAATACGGCGGGGCAGGATTTTGCCTCTCTCGGTGATAAACTGCTTGAGGGTCTCGATATCTTTGTAATCGATGCTCTCAACTTTGTTGAGGGTAAACGGACAGCTTTTGCGTTTTTTAGCAAAAACTGATTCGCCGTTGCCGGTAGGTGCGGGATTTTGGGTCCTGCGCTCTGTAGATTGCTGCCTAATCATATTTGCCTCCTACTGCGCTTGTTTCAGCGGTTTAAATTCAAGAGTGTCGAGCACTTTCTCGGCACGGAGCGTCATGAAGCGGATCAAATCTTCATGCAGATGGTATTCTTTCCAAAGCTCGCTGATCGCAGAAGTAGGCGCTTGGAAATAGACTACATAGTAGTAGCCTTCGCGCTTGGAATCGATTTCATAGGCCAATTTCTTGCGGCCTTGTTCGTGAATTTTTTCCACGCTCCCGCCCTTTTCAGTAATCCCTGTCAGGATCTTCTCAAAAGCTTTTTTGCGGGACTCGTCGCTGAGCGTAGCGCTCAGAATATACATTCCCTCGTAGAGGGCTTGACGTTCCTTTTTCATTTTTTCTCCGGTTGGGATGAACCATTTCACAAACTGGTTTGATTTGCGCGGTTCATCGCACTTGTTAATCCATCAGTCAACCAAACATTGGCCACATCGGCCGCCCGCTCCAGAACTTCCGGAACAAGCTTCTCTTCATTCGGAGTAAAGGGAGCCAATACATAGCTCGCCAAATCGCCTTCTTTGCGGTCTCCGACTCCGATGCGAAGACGCGCGTAGGCATTTGTCCCTAAAGACTCTTCCACGCTCTTGAGCCCGTTGTGGCCGCCGCTTCCGCTTGCAGACCTCAGCCGGATCCGGCCAAAGGGCAAGGAAATATCATCGACTATCACGAGAAAATTCTCGAGAGCAATGGAGTGCTTTTTCATCATCTTTGCGACCATGGGGCCGCTTAGATTCATGTATGTCTCGGGCTCGAGCAAAAAAAGCTTCTTTTCCTGCACCAAGCCCTGCGCTACCCGTCCCCGTAAAAGGAGCTTTTTCTTAAAGACTAGCGCATTTCTTCGGGCGATCTCTTCTACAGCCCGAAAGCCAATATTATGCCTGGTTTTCTCATACGCCTTGCCGGGATTTCCCAACCCCGCGATGAGAAAGGAAGCCATCTTACGCTGCGCCCTTCGCTTTCGCTACCACAACCGCAACTTCGCTCATGAGCGCCAGTGGGCGGACATGGGCCGGCATCGCGATATCGGAAAGCCGCTTCGACTGCGTAAGTCCAAGATCGCGGACATCGATCTGGAATTCAGCCGGAATGTGCGTAGGCAAGCAAGAGACTTTCAGAGCGCGGATCACTTGACGAAGAGTCCCGCCCAGTTTCACGCCGACGCAGTCTGCCGCGCCTTGGATTTGAATCGGCACCTTAACAGTAACAGCCTTGCTCTCATCCAAGACAATAAAATCGAGATGCTCAATCGCGTAAGTTGCAGGATGATATTGGATGTCTTTCACAAGCGCTTTCTTATTTGCTCCATCGATGTGAAGCTCGAAGACGGTTGTGGCCAACTGGTGATTTTTCAGTTTGAGCTGCCGGAGAATGGCTTCAAATTCTGTACCGGGCACTACGACTTTCTCGGGCGCGTAACCTGATCCATAAAGAATAGCCGGAATATTTCCTTCTCGGCGGATCGATTTCGTCTCGCTCTTAAGAGCGCCGGCGCGCTTTTTCAATGACAATTTCATATCTATTTTCCTTATCTTAACTCTTAAACAGCGACGAGATCGACTCGGCCGCCAACAATCTCTGCACCGCCTGCCCAAAAAGAGAGGCCACCGACACCGTTTTCACCCCCTCCAGCTTTTCCATCGGGGGAATTGAGTCGGTGAAGTAGACGCCATCTAAAACGTCCCCCTCCAGAGCTCTTGCGGCTGAAAACCCATGCGTAATAAACGCATACACGCTCTTTGCCCCTTCTCTCCTGCATACTTTGGCAGCCGCGGCCAAAGTCGAGCCGGTAGAGCAAATATCATCGACAATCAGAGCGTTTTTGCCCTTCACATCTCCAATCAGGGCGCTAACTTCAACCTTCCCCGCACTCTCATCGATGCGGCGCTTATCAACAATGGCAATATCCGCTTTTAAATCCTCAGCGAAACGCCTCGCCAGCTTATTGCTCCCCACATCCGGAGAGACAACCACAATATCCTGCAGCCCCATCTCCCAAATCGCATGGACGAAGAGAGGTCTTGCATAGAGGTTATCGACGGGGATATCGAAAAACCCTTGGATCTGCTCCGTATGCAAGTCCAACGTCAAAACACGCGTAACCCCCGCCTTTTCCAAAAGGTCTGCCACCAGCTTGGCGGTAATCGGGGTCCGGCCTTTATTCTTTCGATCCTGCCTCGCATATCCATAATATGGCAAAAGAACAGAGATGCTTTTAGCAGACGCGCGTTTAAGCGCATCTACAATAATTAACAACTCCATGAGATAGTGATTCGGACGGCGAGCTATCGATTGGAGCAAAAATATATCTTTGCCCCTCACATTCTCAAGAATTTGAATCCCAATCTCTCCATCGGGAAAGCGTTCAATGGCAATTTTTCCCTGGGTTTGCCCAAGAAAGCGGGTAATCTCAGCGGCTAGTGCCGGATGAGAAGAGCCGGAAAAAAAGAGCCATGCAGCATCTCGTTCTACCATAGATCTATAATTGGGGTGGAAGGATTCGAACCTCCGGATGGCGGTACCAAAAACCGCTGCCTTACCGCTTGGCGACACCCCAGTGTTCCAAGAGGAGAATCAAAAAAACGAGATCGATCATAGCGCATCCCTGAAATTTTTTGCAATCCCTAGAGACTGCCCGCCATAACCAACTGACAGTAAGTAGAATACAAGAGCTAAAATTCAATAAAATAAATTTTTTCTTTTTGAATTTTTTTCTTTTCAAACAAAGAAAATATGTTATAGAGGGAAATTATGAAAATTGTACAAATTGCATCAGAATTCGCCCCTATTGCAAAAGCAGGGGGATTAGGCGAGGTCGTTCTTGGTTTATCCAGAGAGCTCACCCGACAACACCATCAGGTCGATGTGATCCTTCCAAAATACTCCTTCATCGATCCGTCCAAGCTCACAGAGCTTGCCGTTGAGCCTACCGGGGGGCCGAACGCCTCCAACACAATCTGGTCTGCGGCAGTTGAAGAGTGCCGCCTCCACCTTATTGAGCCGCGAGAAGAAGATTACTTTCGGCGCAGCCAAATCTACGGGTTTCCCGACGACGCCCCGCGGTTTTTACACTTTTGCAAAGCCGCTATGGAGTATCTGGCAGCCCTTAAAAAACCGATTGATATCCTTCATCTTCATGACTGGCATGCCGCTGCCTGCGCTCCTTTGCTTCGTGGCATGTTCGCTTCAAAAATCCGCGTAGGAAAAGTCATCTTTACCATTCACAACCTCGAGTACCAAGGAAAATGCGGGACAAGGGATCTCGATGCGATCGGGATGAAAGGAGCTGCCTACTTAACACCGGGGCGACTGCAAGACACTAATCCCCTTTACCCCCAGTCGATCAACCTTCTCAAAGGGGGCATCCTCTATTCCGATGCAGTCAATACGGTCTCACCCTCCTATGCGCAAGAGATTCAGGAACCTTCAATGGGTTTCGGCCTCGATCAATTTTTAAAAAGGGCGAAAGTAAAAGGGATCTTAAATGGAGTAGATCAAACGGTCTGGAATCCGGCAAAAGATCCTCATTTAGCTGTCCGCTACCATTCGAGCGATCCGCTAGCCAAAATCAGAGAAGCAAAAAATGCGAATAAACGGCTTTTGCAAGAGAAGTTCAAACTGAAAAGTCTAGGCCGGCCTCTGGTAGGAGCCATTACCCGTCTGGTTCCTCAAAAGGGGATTTACCTTATCCAAGCTGCCATAGAAGCTGTTTTGGACGCAGGCGGCGCTTTTGCCCTCATGGGCTCTTCCTCCTCTTCCGCGATCCAACACCAGTTCGACGAGCTGAAAAAGCGTTATAAAAACCACCCGCATGTCTTTCTTGAATACCGCTACAGCGACCCCCTTGCCCATCTGCTCTATGCCGCCCTCGACTTCGTTCTTGTCCCTTCGCTCTTCGAGCCGTGCGGCCTCACCCAGATCATCGCGATGCACTACGGAACGATCCCGATCGTCCGCTCCACAGGGGGCCTTAGAGACACGGTATTCGATTGCGAAGACGGGATGGTCCCTCTTGAAAAAAGAAATGGCTTCGTCTTCAAAGAGCCTACGGTAGAGGCTTTGCGGACCACCCTCCAACGGGCCTTTTCCTTCTGGCACGCCGAACAGCCCACCTGCCTGGCCATGCTCAGGCGCATGATGGAGACCGACTGCAGCTGGCGCAAACCTGCCCAGGAATACCTGAAGCTCTATTTAAAGAGCTCGCCTGCAAATAAGCCCGCAGCCCCAGCTAAAATCACTATTTCTACCGAAACACACTCAAAAATCGGCTATAGGACTGGGTGAAAGCCCTATAGTCGATTTTTGAGTGCGTGTTGGTATCGCTCAGTTATGATAAAGCTTTTTTAATGAACATCCGATTGGCATAGAAGTAATCAACCGCCGAGATAACGGCATAGACCGCAGCGACGGAGACAGCGCAAATGCTCACCTGTCTAAACATTTCTAGAGAAAGGAGCCCTTGAGTATAGGGGATCATCAGCAAGAGAATCAAAAAGAGGGCGATCGCCTGGATGACCGCCTTCATCTTTCCGCTAAAGCGGGCAGCCAGTGCAATGCCGCGCAAAGCGCACAATGTACGTAACGTGCTGATCAAAAAGTCCCGATAAAGAAAAATCAGGACAATGCTCAAGGGAAGCGCAAGAGGCCCCTGTGTAAACGTCAGAAAGAGGGAAATCCGCGTAATGCTGTCGGCCATCGGATCGAGTACTTTCCCCAAATCGGTCACCTGGTTGCGCCGGCGCGCGATGATCCCGTCGACTAAATCGGACGACTCGCAAACGCAAAGTAAAAAAAGGAGTACGAACGGCAGGGCCTTTAATGGGATGCCAAACCACTCGTACTCGAGATAGAGGATCGGAAAAGCCGGACTAATCAAGATCCGAAGAAAAGTAAAGTAATGGGCTAGACTCATGCACTACAGTGATTTTAAGACAGACTAACTCGTAGCTCCGAAATTCGTCAACCCGGAAGGTTTCTGCAAGGCGAGCTGGCCGCAAGCCGCCGCGATATCATCGCCCTTGGTATACCTCCAGGTCGTCCGGATTCCTCTAGATTCTAAAATTTTTTGAAATGCGCACACATTCGCTCGGTCCGGGCGCTCCAACCTGAGACCCTGGACCGGATTATAAGGAATGAGGTTCACAGTGCACTGCTTCCCTCTCAACAGGGAAGCAAGCTCGATCGCATGTTCTTCTTGATCATTGATCTTCGAGAGCAAAGTATATTCGTAGGTGATGTCGCGGCGGGTCTTTTCAGCATAAAAGTCCATCGCCGAGAGGATTTCTTCCAGAGGATATTTTCTCGCAAACGGGATGATCTTCTTGCGAAAATGCTGGTTTGGAGCATGAAGAGATAAAACTAAATTGACAAAGAGCCTTTCTTCGGCAAGCCTGCGGATTTCCGGGGCAATCCCCACTGTCGATACGGTCATGCGCCGCTGCGAAATATGGAGGGTTCTCTCGTCGTTCAGAATGCGGATCGATTTGAGCACCGCGTCGTAATTCTCAAGCGGCTCGCCCATGCCCATATAGACGAGATGGCAGACCCTCTCCCCTTTTTCCTTCAAAAATCGATCGATATGAAGAGCCTGTTCGACGATCTCTCCCGCCGTCAGCGAACGGATCAACCCCTCCCGGCCGGAAGCGCAAAAGGCGCAGCGGGCAGGACATCCGACCTGGGAAGAGAGGCACACGGTCCTTCTATCGAAAGAGCGGATCAGGACCGACTCTACCCGTTTGCCGTCGCTGAGCTCCCAAAGAAATTTTGAAGTCTCATCTGATTCCTGGACGGCGGCAAGCTTTAAGAGAGGAAACCGCAGAGACTCCGCGAGCCGTTTTCTCAGCTCCTTGCTAAGGTTTTCCATCCCTTCAAAAGACAAAACCCCTTTGCGATAGATCCAGTCAAAGATCTGAGCCGCGCGAAACCGTTTTTCGCCGGCCTGCTCCAGCCAGTCGCCCAGTTCCTCAAAAGTAAACCCACATACTTCCATGGACAAAAAGCATATCATAGCCCCTTGTTAAAAAAAAGGAGCCTCTTCATTGTAATAAAAAAGTTCACTATTGGTGCTTTTCCATGTACGTCAACCCTTTCATCAATGTTTGCTCAAGATTTTACAACTGGTTCATCTGGATCGGAACGCACTTACAAAGCCTCTTTCTCCTCCTGATCCGGATCATCTGGGGCCATCAGTTCATCGTCTCCGGCTGGGCCAAGCTATTCACCCCTGAAAAAGCGATCCAATTCTTTGCCACACTCGGACTTGCTCCTGCGTACGTTTACCTCGTCGGCCTTACCGAGTTCATCTTTGGGATTCTCATCCTCGTCGGCTTTGCTTCGCGCCTCTCGGCAATCCCGCTGATCATCACTATGATTGCAGCCATTGGCCTGGCCCATAACCACGTCTTCAGCGACTTGCACTTTATTATAGACCCTTCCATTCTTGTCACCCAAACTCCCTTCCCCTTCCTTATCGCATCGTTCATCATCCTCATTTTCGGTCCGGGAAAGGTTTCTATAGACGGCTGGATCAAACGGCTCTCTAGAAACTGGCCTCAATATTGAGGATTCTAAAGGGCGGGGCCCTTAAGCACGTGCACCCCAAAAGGCATCTTTGATTGCTTTCCAAAGGCGTCGAGCGAGAAGGGCCCTGTCTTGAACAAAAAGCCAGCGCAAGGCGTACCAAAGCCCAAAGCGGCGATAGAGGATCTTGCAAGTTTCTAAGGCAAAGCCCGCCGTTTGGATGGCCGTGGAGGGGCGACTTTCGCAATCGACGAAGACGCGGCGCGAGTAGACGGCCCTGGAGTGGTTTTTCATGAGCGCGCAGAGGGCGTCGAAAGAAGGGCGGCGATGATAGTGTGGATTAAACCCACCGAGGGCGATCAGGGCGCTGCGAAGAAACCACTGGGCATGGAGGTTTGTGGGGGCAATCCCTTGCTTGATGAGATGGAGAGGAAAGGTCGCTGCCCTCGGAGGCTGTTCGGGGTCTTTCTGTAGAAAAGCGCTGTAGAGGATCTCGGGGCAGTTGTTTTCCTGGGCAAGCTGGCCGACATAGGCGGTGGCCTGGCAAGAGAGGAACCGCTCTCCCGGCCGGAGAAACTGGATGTAGATTCCGCGGCTGAGGGTCAGCGCCCGGTTCATGACGGCCCCCTCTGTCTGTCCTTCCGCTTGATGGACGCTGAGAGGAAAACTGCACTTGAAGGGCTGCCATTCGTAAGAGGGGCGACTGTCTAAGAGGAGAACTTCAAAGTTTTTTTCTTCCTGATTGGCGATGCTCTCCAGGGTCTGATGGAGAAAATGGTGCTGGCTGTCGGCTAAAATCGCAACCGAGAGAAGGGGAAATGCATCCATCATAGAAACCTCTTGGCAATATTCGCAGATTGTCCCTAAAATAGGCGAGATATTATGAAACCCTCTTCTCTGCAAGACTCTTTGAAGCCCATCGTCGCCCTCGCTAAGCGGCGGGGATTTATCTATCCCGGCTCAGACATCTATGGCGGCTTTGCCAACACCTATTCCTTCGGCCCTTACGGCGCCGCCCTCAAAAAAAACATTAAAGACCTCTGGTGGAAGATGTTCGTCCAAGAGCGGCGCGACATGGTCGGCATGGACGGCCCGATTTTGCTCCATCCGAGGGCTTGGCTCGCCTCGGGCCACCTGGAGGGATTTAATGATGCTCTCATCGACTGCCGCGCTTGCAAGGCAAGGTTCCGCTGTGACCATCTGATTGAAGAGACGCTGTCCATCGGGGCGGATGGGATGGCGCTCAGCGAGATGAACGAATTGATCCGAGAGCGGAAGGTGAAATGCCCCAAGTGCGGCGCCGCCGATTTTACCGAGGCGCGCAACTTCAACCTGATGTTTTCGACCCACATGAGCAAAACAGGGCATGAAGGGGACGTCGCCTACTTGCGGCCGGAGACGGCGCAGGCGATCTTTCTCGACTTCAAAAACATCATCGATACGATGCGCGTGAAGGTACCCTTTGGCGTCGCGCAAATTGGCAAGGCGTTCCGCAATGAGATCACTCCCGGAAACTTCATTTTCCGCGTCGTCGAATTCGAGCAAATGGAGATCGAGTATTTCATTCGGGAAGCCGATTGGGAGACTCTTTTCGAGGACTGGCTGGCCACAATGCACCGCTGGTGCGAGCGGATCGGTCTGAGTAAGGGCCGCGTCCACGAAAAGGAACATCCAAAAGAGCAGCTCTCCCACTACTCAAAGCGGACAGTTGACCTCGTATACGATTTCCCTTTTGGACGGAGCGAGCTCTATGGCTTAGCTTACCGGACCGATTTCGATTTGAAACGCCATGCCGAGTTTTCTGGCTGCAATCTCGAGTATACCGATCCGGAAACCCGCGAAAAATATATCCCCCATGTCTTAGAGCCGACGTTTGGAGTAGAGCGGACAATTCTTGCGCTCCTCTGCGATGCATATGACGAAGAGCAGCTCGAAAATGGGGAGATGCGCACCGTGCTCCATTTCGCGCCGCGCATAGCGCCCGTGAAAGCAGCTGTTTTTCCCCTCATGAAGAAAGAGATGCTCGTTGAGCGGGCCAGAGAAATCTTCGCCTCGCTAAAAGGCCTTTGGAATTGCGAATACGACGAATCGGGTGCAATCGGCAAACGCTATCGAAGGCAAGACGAGCTCGGAACGCCGTATTGCATCACCGTTGATTTCGACACCTTAGAAAATGGCACTGTCACGCTGCGCGATCGCGATTCGATGCAGCAAGAGCGCGTTCCCGCCAATCAATTAATTGAAATCCTTAATACAAAGATTTTATTTTAACTTCGGTTTAAAGCCCGCTGCGATTATTATAACTGCGGAAAAAGGCTACTTATATGGCAGCAATCGCTAGAATAGAGCATTTCAACAGTGCTGTCCTCCAACTTCCACTGAATCTCAAGGCAATCCAATCTGCTAAAGAGTCTTTTAAGCAGCTACTTTCCTACGATAGCGACCCAGCCTGCAGGGCAGCCTTAGATAAAGCAAAAGTCCTTTTGTCATTGAAAGAAGAGCAGGCGATCTTGGCATCCAGGGTACAAAGTGCTCTAGCGAGCTGGAATCAATTGGTTAAATCGGTAGGACAGGCAAGCTCTGCAAATTACAAGGAACTCTCATCGGGGATCAAAGAGCTAAGAAATGATCTTGATGCGCTCAGGGACGACGCCTTTCCTCCCACTATTTCCAAGCAAACGATCCTTTCCAAGCTGGAGATCTTTGATCGTTATGTTGAGACCAAAAATCCGGACGCTTGGAAAAAAGAGGCGCTGGCCTGCGCAGCGATTGCAGTGGGGGTCGGACTCTTTTTTACAGCTACGAGCATCGCAGATAGCCCCGATATGGGAGCGGCAATCTCTCACTTTGGAGTTGGGCTTGGCGTTGGCGCTGCCGGAGTAGCCATTTCCAAAACCCTCAGTAAAGTCAGGGAAGTGGCAACACCCCTCCTCTCCAAAAGCTATAAATGGGCAATGTCTGCAGCACCTATCCAAAAGAGCATTGATCTGCCACGGATAAAGGTAAAAGAGCAAACAGCCTCGCCAATGAAGGTGAACACTCCGTTAAATCCGCTCCATCCTGCAAAGAAATTGGGATACGACAAACTAACCGGAGGGACGGCTCCGGATGATCCTATTCTCTTTTCAACCGCCAATCTAGCTGACCCGGCCAGCGTGCTGAAATGTAAAGTATTCCAATGCCCCAAACAACTTGTTGTTGAAAAGGAAGGCCGTTTTGCGTTCCCTCCTTCTACAAATGAGATTGCGCACTGGACGGCTGACTTTGCTTCCTCGAAACTATTAGGCTCTATTGAAGGAGAGGCAATAGCTCAAGAAGAGCTGCTAGCGATCGAGCATCCTGTCTTGTACCATCTCAAAGCGCTTCTAGATAAGGCGCCTTCTTTTCATCCGCTAAAACAAAACAGCGTGGCATTGATTGCCCACATCTGCCGCTACGGGGCATTTTCAGGATCGTCCTTGGATGAGATCGAAGAAAAGCTCAAGCCCCTTGAAAATCCTACCTTTAGCAATCTGTTCGCCGTGGCCTTGCCCCAAAACTGGGGACAGGCTGGAGAACCTTGTCACAGGCAGCACCTAAAAGAGCTGTTCCTCCTCTCTTGCACTGCATTTAGCGCAGTTGCAGCCAAATCTGAAAGCGTAGAGATGCGGGCGATAGCGCACACAGGCAATTGGGGAGACTCTCCTTTGGCTGCCGCGCTATGCCAGATTCTCGCAGCGAGAGCGGCAGGCATTGAGCTTCACTACTATCCGGCGAATGAAAAGGCAGCCCTTGCAAGAGCGCAAGAGATTTTGACAAGGATCGAGGACCAAAAGCCCGACGCCTGCATCGGGGAGATCCTCGTCCACTTAGCCGCGCATGCCGAAGAATACGGGATTGCGCATGGCAGTTGATTTTATTATCTTTTCTCGTAGGTGTTTACGCAATGGGTTCAGCTTATTGTACAAAGTCGAGCGCAAGGCCTCTCTAGACTAAAAAGCAACAAATTGGCATTTAGCCAATTATGAGCAATGCAATTCACATCACCATTAATGATGGCCATCTACTCCATGACGCTTATTTGATAGAAGACGCTACAGCTGCTAATTCGTTTACAATAAATGGAAAACGGTACGCTGTCTCAGCGCGGGAAGCGGATCTGCCCGTGGTTTTGGATGCGCTCAATGCTTTATATCCAGGAGCGGTGACCTCTGCCAAGCCACTAATCGGTCGAGTTTCTCGATTGGAAGCAAATGTATCGGGATTGGGGAAGATTCAAGGAACATGGATGAGGGAAGAAGAGGCTTATCTTACAAACATGAAGCGAAAGATTGCGGAAGCTTACTTAGCAGACCCAAAGGAACCGGACGAAATCAAAGCGTATCTGCTTACAAAAACCAAAAAAGTCCTCGATGATTTTGATGTCCGCTTCGACCAAGCGATTGCTGCCGGAGATGTCGAGCAATTTCTCCCCTTGTTGGATCAAATCCCCGAAGATGAGCTGTGCGGCATTATTTTTTGGGGAGGCTACGATATTCCTATTCGCCAAGACATCCTCTGCAATCAATGGATCTTTACAGAGCAGGCAAAAAAGGATCTAAAGCAATACATTCAAGATAGTAGGTTTTCAGGCAGCATTACATTGCAAGATGCAAATCCTACTTCGTTTACCCTCGCATCCGAGGGAATTGATCCGGCCACCCCATTTGCTATTCATTCGGTCGGAAAGGTCTTTACAGCCGTTCTTTTATTGCGTTTGATTCAACTGGGGAAGATCCCCAAGTCAGTGTTAGAAGAGCCGCTGCAACTCGATCCAGCTGTATTCAATCGTCTACCAGAAAAAGTTCAAAAGCATCTTCGTGAGAATAGGATTACCTTGTTGCAATTAATGATGCACGAAGGTGGACTCGGCGAGTATATGGATAACTATCTCGGCACTATCGGCCAAGCCCTTGAATCAAAGACAGACCCGCCCAAAATGGATTCTCTCGAAGACTTCTTAAAATACGGAGAAGAACAAACTTATCCAGTAGGAGAAACAAAATACAGTAATCTCGGACTGCTCCTTGTGGGACTGTCAGTCCAACATCTCGCTCAACAACCTTTTAACGATTTAATGATGAAATACATCATCGCCCCCGCCAAGATGAACCGCTTTTCTTCAAAAAAACCGGAAGATGCGAGGACAAATCCATCGGATCCGATCGCCGCCCATATCTACGGAAGCTCCGCGGGAGGATATTGGACCACTTCGGCAGATTTATGTAAGTTTGGCGGCTGGATTTGCGGGGCATGGAAAGATCCCGCTTTCAAGCAACTGGTAGAAACCTACGGCAGCGAATTTTATTCAAATGGAGAGATCCACCATGACGGGATCATTCCCTCTGCCTCTGCTTACCTTTCCATATTTCCTGAGCATCAGGTAACTATCGCTATTCTCAGCGACATAAACTATCCCGGTGCTACGGAAATGAATCACGCCATCCGAAGTTGCATGCTCCATGCTTGAGCCTTTTTGGATGCCCGTGAGGTGGAACGGATATATTCTCCCCCAAGCCGAATGCCGCTACGGTAGGAAGCGCTCGCTCTGGTATTCCGGCCTTTCCCAGCCGAAGCGGAGGCGATGGCGATGTTTTGCAATCCAGCGATACGCCCAATCGCCCATCCAGGCAGGTAGGAAGCAAAGCCAGCCGATCCAATAGCTCCCCATAAGCCAGTAGATGCGAAACGCTCCCCTCGAGCGGATCCAAAAGCGCCTTTCATCCGAGCGAAAGTCTTCGATCAGGATGAGGCTCTCTTCTTTTGCATAGTGTGCATTGGGGCCGATTAGGATCTCCTTGGCCGTTTTTCCACCGAGAGGGGCGAAGACAAAAAGCCCTTTGTCATCCGCCTTGAGGATTTGGCGCACAGAACGATAGCAAAGCGCGCAGTCGCCATCGAAAAAAATCAGATGCTTTTCACTCATTTAGCCCTCTTTCTCCGGGTAGACGATTTGCGGTCTTGCCCGTTTGATCTCATCGAAGCGCCTGGCGAGCTCGAGCACCTCTTCCTCGCTTCCGGCCCCGCTATAGATTTTCAGCTTGATCTCTTCTCGCTGCTGCATCCAGTTGCGCTCTAAGAGACGCTGCACCGTTTCGGCAAACCCTTCGACAGCCCTTTCCCGGTTGATCCTCTTCTGCAAGATCTCGGCTAAAAAGAGCTGCTGCCCCGGGTTTTCCAGGTCAATTGCAAGAGAGAGGAGATCGCAATCCCTCCCCTCGCCTATAGCCGCCATCGCTTTCTCATACACCGTCCTCGCTGCGCTCAATCGAAAATGCTCCGGCTTGAGATTGCATTTTGCGATTCTAGCGAACTGCTCCGAATTCGCGCCTCCCACAATCAGCCAGCGAAGGAGGTCCGCCTCCAAAATACGGTCGGGATCAATCTCAATGCCGCTATTGACACTTGCCTCGCGCTTGATATAGATCTGCGGCGCATTTTCTTCCGGCGCGCCGACGATCGATTCGGGGGTTTGGGTAAGCCTGGCCAGCTTGCGCAAACTCTCATGAATCATGAGCGGATGGTCCCACTGCCGGATTCGCCCTGCGATCGTCTGGACTAGCTCATTCTTACCGGCCGGAGTCTCTTTGTTGATCGATTTAGAAAGGTGGTCAATCAAAAAGGGCAAGTATTCTCCTGCCCGCTCCAAGATCTTGGCAAACGCCTCCGTCCCCTTTTCCCTGAGGAGAAGATCGGGATCGCATTTTTCTTCTAAAGCAGCAATGCGCACATCAATTCCCTCCTTTTGGAAGAGGTGGCCGATTTTAACCGCCGCCTCTCGTCCTGCATTGTCGCCATCGAGGGCAAGGATGACCTGGCGGACGCCGAGCTGCACAAGTTCGCGGACATGATCTTCACCAAAAGCCGTCCCCTGCCCGGCCACCGTCCAGTCGAACCCGGAATGGATGAGCCGGAGGGCATCAATTTGCCCCTCGACAATCAGTGCCTTCTTTTCTTTCGTGATCCTCTTTCGCGAATAGCTCAAACCAAAGAGGACCTTCGACTTTTTGAAAAGAGGGGTCTCCGGAGTATTTATGTACTTAGGGCCAAACGAGTCCGGCTTATAAGCGCGTGCGGTAAATCCGATGACGCCGCCGACCGCATCTAGAATCGGAATGGTAATCCGATCGAAAAAAAACTCCCGTCCATTGGCGCTGATCAGCCCCGCCTCTTTGAGAAGGGGCTCTAAATACTTCTGCTCCCGCATCGCTTCGGCAAACAGCCTGGGAGTCCTGGGAGCAAAGCCGACCTGGAACTGCCGAACAAACTCAAGATCAATGCCCCGCCCATAGAGATACGTCAGGGCTCCATGGCCCTCCTGAGTGTGGAGCAGACAAAAGTGGTAAAAGCGGGCAGCCGCACACAAAGCCTCTTTAAGGAGCGCCTTCGAGGGGCCCTTCGGCTCCAAGCGACCCTCCGACTCCTCGAGCTGCACGCCGAAGCGCTGCGCGAGTGATTCGACCGCGTCGGGAAAGGTCATCCGCAAATGGGTCATCAAAAAAGCGATCGCATCGCCATGGGCGCCGCAGCCGAAGCAATGATAATGGGTGTCGCCTTTTTGAATGACAAATGACGGTGTCTTTTCCTCATGAAATGGGCAAAGGGCCTTATAAGCAGACCCTGTCCGCTGCAGCTTCAGATGAGGCGTGAGCACTTCCACCAGATCGATACGGGTCCGGAGCGTCTCGAGGCTCTCGCGGGTAAACGTGCCCATCACTCGCTCTTCCAAGGCGAGTTCAAGACGATCTTGCCTACCGCCTTGCCCGATTCAAGAAGTTCATGGGACTGTCCCACCTGGTTAAAGGTGAAGGAGCGCTCATCGAGATGCGGGCGGATGAGTCCCCTATCTACTAGATCCGCTACGATCTCCAAAATCTTCCCATGCGCCTTTCGTCCAAACCCGCTTAAAAGAGGAGCAAGCATGATCACCATATGCAAGGTGCCATTTTTCTTAAAAAGAGGCGTCAAGTCATGCGTTGAGCCCCCAAGAATCGAGACGACTTGTCCAAAGTGAGCCACCGCTTGCATGGACGCATCAAGAGTGGCATTTCCCAACGTATCAAACACCATGTCGAACCCCTTGTCTCCTGTACACCGCTCTAGATAATCGGGCAGCGTCTCCTTTTTATAGAAGATCGTCTCTGCGCCCAAGTTCTTAACCAGAGCACCCTTTCCATCTGAAGAGACCGTGGTGTAGACCTTCGCCCCTTGCCATTTAGCAAGCTGGATCGCGACATGCCCCACGCCGCCGGCGCCGCCATGAATCAGCACCTTTTGTCCCTCTTTGATTTTGGCGCGGTCGATGAGCGCCTCCCAAGCCGTGATCGCAACGAGCGGCAGCGCCGCCGCCTGGCTCACAGTGAGCTTTTTCGGCTTATGGGCCAAGAGGTCCGCATCGGCCAGCATGAACTCCGCAAGGGCCCCTTGATACCCACCAATACCGCCGGCGCAGCCATACACCTCATCTCCGACTTTAAACTTCGTCACCCCATTGCCAAGAGCCGAAACCCTCCCGGCCACATCGCCATGCAAAATCGCCGGAAATGGATGGGTTATCGGTTGAAAACCTCCCGCCCGAACTTTCACATCCAAGGGGTTGACGCTCGTAGCACCCACCTGCACTAAGACATGGCCGGGCTTGAGGGCCGGGTTCGGCATCTCGCGCTCTTTGAATGCATCGATACCGCCGAATGATTCAATCACCATTGCTTTCATAAATCACTCTCAAGATAGGGTAGACGGAGTGTACTAAGGTATGGATTGCGAGTCAACTCGCAAGGGGCTCCGCCCCTTGAACCCCGCCAAGGGAACAAGTCCCCTTGGATCCCCTTTTGTTTTTGTCTCCTGCATCCGCAGGAGACAAAAATCAAGGTTTCCAAAGGACGAAGTCCTTTGGCGGGGATTTTAAGGGGCGGAGCCCCTTACATGTTCTCGTGCGTATAAGAGCCCTTTGCATAGGTCAGCCGCAGCCAACCTCGGTTTCTCATCGCCGAAAACACCCTCTTTTCAAATACATCGCCACGAGGGAAATGGGCGGCATCTTCCCGGATCTCCCTATAAATGGGGGCGAAAAAATCGGCTCTCTTGATTAAAAACAGTTGATCTGAGAACCCTTTGTCGCTGACGTAAAATCCACGCTTTTTTTCGAATGATTCTACTTTGGCCTCTTTTTTCTTCCTATTCCAAAGCAAATTGGCAACTTTATATCTGGGTTCGTCTTCCATAAGCCCGATGGCCTTTCCAACCCAATCGACAGGCTGATCGAGACGCACATCGCCTGTTAGATAAAGGAGATAATCGCTTTTTGCACCATAAATGGCAGCTAGGGGGCCGAGGGCATTGTAGTAAATCCAGTCGGGATTGACACTCGCATATTGCGCAGCATCGGGGCCCGGCTGAAACTCTTCGCGTTTGAGGCCAAAAGAGGCAAGCAGTAGGGGAGCCACTTCGTCTGCAATAAGGACGCGAGTCAGAACACCTTCTTGAATCCGCTCTTCGGCAGCTTTGAGCACAAGGGATGGATTTTTGACGTTATTGATGACAAGGATCTTTTCGGCAAAGGGGAAGTGGTGATTTGCGATTTGCTTTTTTGCAAGATAGTCGGAATCGAAAAGAATTTGCTTCCAATCGCGCTCCCAGCAAGAGGTTGCAAATGCGACAGTTTTAGGCTCCCTCGACGTATCGCTCATACTGCTCTTTAGATAGAAGGGCGTCTACATCTTTTGGCCTGTCCATCTCGATTCGAAACAGCCAGCCGCTCCCTTCGGGATCTTCGGTGATTTTCTGCGGAGACGAGCGCAGCTCTTCGTTAACCTCAACAATCGTCCCTGAAACGGGCGAATAGACATCGGCAGCGGCTTTCGTCGACTCCAAAACACAGACCTCTTCTCCAACCTTGACCTTGCTGCCAATAGTGGGAAGCTCAACATAGACAACTTCGCCGAGCTCTTCTTTTGCATGGAGCGTGATGCCTACGGCGCCAATCTTGCCCTCTAATCGGATCCACTCATGAGTTTCTGTAAATTTCATTTTCCACCACCTGAAAATAATAAGGTCGCCCAAAGCCCCGGATGCTGTTCGATATTGAATTCCTCGCCAGAAACTGCGAAGTGCTGGGAAGGGCCATTTGCGCGATTGATCCGGTAGGTAAAGCCGAGTCGGGGAAATTGCTTGGGATCATATCCAAAGAGGCAATGCGACGGGATTTCGATCTTCATTGAATAGGAGCCCTCTTCGGCATCTACGGAAACGATCAGATCGTCGGGATCTGAGAGCCTATGCACATCGTCATTATAAAAACGGGTCGTCTCGCGCCCATGCACCCCACCCCTTTCGTCCGGAGTGAAGATAAAATGGTGGCAAAATTTGGACACGTGCGATTTTGTCTTCAGATCCCGTGTGTCAAAAAAAAGCTCCAAAGAATCTCCCTCCGACCGGTTCCAAACGAGGGCAAGAAGAGAGATTTTCTCCTCATTCCATCCCATAAAAAGGTCGGCAAAAGGCTGCTCTGCGCAAAAATCGGAGGTGTCGGGCAGCTTTGTCTCTTTATTTGCCCTGAGCTCCCCCGTCGAATAGGGACAATCCCAAAAAAGAGAAAAGAACTGGACCGGTAAGAGAGCCGGCAGCTCCTCTAAAATCATTGCTTCTCCTCTTCGATGTGAAGCGGGCAAGCTAGAGCCTTCTTTTGCATTGCGATCTCTAAAACGCGATCGGCAAATCGGCGCTTCGCTTCTGATGAGAGACTCTCCTTTGCAAAGTTGATCTGCTCCAATACAGGTTCGTTTGAAGCGACCCTCTCTTTAACAAAGAAAAACGTGATCTCTCCGGTAGGAGCGACATAGACAGGCGACCAGTCGCCCGGCTGCAGCAGAAACGCCTCGCGGTTCATTAATTCCCCTTCAGTTTTTCGTTCAACAATCTCTTCTACTCTCTCAAGGCTCCAAAGCCCGTCTGTCTTCAACGGCTCTCCTTGCTTCAAAGAGCTCAAAGCTCCCTCTACCCATCTCTTTAAGCAAAGCGAGGCTCTCTCTTTTTCGGGGAAGATCATCCGAATAGCCGTCTCGCGCACATCGAACAATTTTTTCCACTCCCCGCTCTCCGTCTTGAAGAGAGACGGCGCACTCGTCCGGATGCGTCGATATTCCTGCTGCAAAAACTTTTCTACCGGGATCCGTCCTTTTTCTTTTGCCTCAGCAAACGTGAGCGCCCGTTTTGCATCTACCTGCACCACCTCTTCTACACGAAGAAGCGCCCCTGCATCTTGATAACAAAGAAGGGCCTCTCTCGCCTCGCCATCCATCCCGCCGGCGCGAACTAAGAGGTCAATAAACGGCTCGGCCGAGTGAACGGCTATGCCGTCGATCCAGTCTTTAGAAACCAAGACTTGCCTCTCCTCCATCTTGGCTAACTGAAACGCGGACTCAATCCATTCGGGATGACCCAAAACAATCTGGGTGCGGCTCCAAGCATCAAGAGACTTACGGGACTTTAGGTCGAGCTTTTCCAAAAGAGCAAAGCGGCCATCGGACGACTCTGCACTCTTGAGCCAACCAAACTGCTTTTGCATCTCCTTCCAGTTCGCCTCGTCGACCTGCCAATCCCATACTTCGCGAAGCGATAGCGAAGAGCCCAAAGAAGCCAATTCGAGCTTGGCAACACGGAAACGGTAAACCGATGCCGTCAACTCAGGGGCAATCGCATCCACCGGCAAATACTTCTCCGGCAATCCCCCTTGTCCCTTCTCGCAGGCCAGTCTGACGTAGGTTTCAAAGGCAAGCTGATCTTCAGCGCCTGAAAAAACAAGTTCCTGCGGCAGCCGGTACAGGTCCACTGCACTCCTTTCCCCGGCAAACTCGGCCAACTTCTCGATTGCAAGCGGGTCGAGGATCACCGCCTCGCCGATGCAATCGCACTCGCGAAGAAAGCTCAAAGCGCGGCCCCAAAGCCGTACGCCCTCATCCTGAGAGATGCCCATCCCTCTCAAATCGCCAAAACACTTTGCGTAATCGGCGCGGGCCTCCTCTTTCGAGACGCCTTTTTTCACCAAAGCGGCCCCATTCAAAATATACTGCGCCGCAAGATCGCAAAAGTTACGGCCAAACCAATCTTCGATTGTTCTGCACCCAAATAATGCAAAATCTCCGTTGACAATCCGCGGATCTACGGGAAGGGATGCCTGCTGCAATTGAGCCGCCAAAACGCGCTTTATCCAATCGGGGGAGACTTTTTCCTGCAAGGAATAGATCTTCGCCCAAACGGAGAAAAACTCCGGGCCAACCTCTTCCATCGCCAAAAGCTTATCCATCTCCTCATTGAGCCCGGGACAAAGATGGGACCAAATCTTTTTCGCATCGAGCTCTCGAAACACAGGATGGGAATAGAATTTAGCAGCTCGCGCTTTCACAAGCCTTGCCTGCCAATCTTCCTTCAAAATCTCAAAATAGCCCTGGGCCAACGCCTCAGCAGCGCCAGTCTCTAACATCAGCTGCCGAAAAGTCCCCTGTAAGCCGAGCATCCCGGCGAGATGCCTCACCTCGGAATAGTACAGCTTCGATCCATCAATCGAGCGGCCTACGGCAACATCCTTTTTCTCCCTCATGGAAACAAATGCATCATAAGTCCCAAAGAAAGAGAACGTGACGACGACGATAATAGCTACAACGATCATGAAGGACCGCTGATACTTACGAAAGAACTCCAGCATGGCTCTACAAATGTCAAATTTGCATTGTAGAATAACACCCTGCAAGGTTTCTGGCAATAAGAGCTCCGCCCTTTAGAGGAAATTGTAAAATACACAGGCTGCATGCTAAAATACCTCTCCTTACACATTTAAATCAGGAAAAACATGTCCGCCTCTGCAGTGAATAAAAACTTTGCTTTCTGTCCTCCGGAGCCGGGGAAACCAGGCCCTTACGCAGCAGATGGCATCTCCCGCCACCGAGTGCCCTTACCGGAACAAAAAGGGGATACTTGCGACTTCTATGCACTTCAAATTTTACGCGATGAATGGAGGATCGGCAAAAATCCTCCTAAATCTCTGGCAGATGAACGAGCTGTAGAACGAGGCATTTCCCACTACCGGAAAGCCGTTTCAAGTGTAGATGCTTTGTTTAAGCCCCAAATTGCCTATGCGGAGATCTTCTCGAAGTACGCGGGAGGTTCTTGCTCAAAACAACAAGCGCAGCATCTTATTAAAAATGAACCTCATCGAATTGTTCCACAATATAGGGAACAGGTTTCTAAGGGAATCTCCTCATTTTGCTCACAAAATTCGCATAAGGATCTTTCTGAGTTTGTTCAAGAATCCTTTCTGAATGCCCGAATGGAGGTCCATGAATCGTTTTTGAGTAATTGCAACATGACTTCCGAGTTCATCAAAAAGACAGCTTTAAGCCTATTCGGAATGCCTTGGGATCAACTGTCGCTATCGATGAGGGAGTGCCATGAAAGAATCCTTAGTTTTATGCAATTATGGCTTAGTTATGGATGCCAAAGATCATCATGGCATCCCGAACAGTCCATTGGGAAATTGATCGAACAACTTCATTTACATGGTCCGCTTCTTGTTTGCGGGCAATTCGGACAATCCTATTATGAGAACCCCGCCTCTGAGCAACCTCAAAAAATTGAAGGAAGGCCTATTTTATACTGGAAAAAAGATTCCCCAAGAAAAGAAAATATAAACATAAATCATACAATTGTAATTGTTGGAGCTAAAATCGACAGTCACAAAAGAGAATTAGTTTATTATTTAGACCCTCTTGATGGATCTAATCCAAATGATCGATCTACACAAAAAATATATGTAATGTCCTACGATAGATTGTATGCATCGATTGCTTCTTTAAATGGCGAACATGGAGTCTCACCAGAGAGCAAAAAACCCGTTTTCAGCGAGCAGAAGCAAGGAGAGAATGTCTACGCACTTTATATGCCAAAAAGAAAGTGAGCTAAGAAACGATCAGATACCTTTGCTTTCTTTTTCCTGCTCACGCAGGAAAATAAAACAAAAAGGATTCTAAAGGACGTAGTCCTTTAGCGGGTTGTTAAGGGCGGAGCCCTTAATACGCTTTTGCGAAGATGACGCGGCGGGGGCTTGGCTCGCCGGTAAATATGCAGCGGCCCGGCCCGCTCTCTCCTTGGAGGGGAATGCAGCGGATCGTGACGTTGAACTCTTCTTTGACCCTGAGCTCGTGAGCCGGGTCTTCATTCCAATGGCAGAGGGCGAAGCCGCCGGTGTCATCAGAGGAGAAGAACTGCTTGAAGTCGTCGAAGGTGTCGATGGGGACTGTGTGCTGATTGCGGAATTCGGTCGCTTTGACGAGGAGAGCGTCTTGGATCTCTTGGAGAAGCTGGGGGATGTGCTGAGATAGGCCTTCTTTTGCAAGAGTCATTTTTTCTTTGTGCGGACGGTCGCGGCGGGCGAGGGCCATTTGATTGGCCTGCATTTCGCGCTCGCCGATTTCCAGGCGAAGAGGAATCCCCTTCTTGATCCAATGCCAATTTTTTTCTCCGCTTCTTAGATCGCGTGCGTCGACGATCACTTTTAGCGGCTGGCCGTCGAATGGGACGCGGCGCAGCTCGGCTGCCAGGGCTTCGCAGTAAGAGAGGACAGCGGCTTTGCGCTCTTCTTGGTGGATTACGGGGATGAGGACGAGATGGCCCGAGGCGATTTTGGGAGGCAGGACGAGGCCGTCGTCGTCGCTGTGCGTCATGATCATCGCGCCAATGAGGCGGGTTGTGGTACCCCAGGAGGTGGTCCAGGCAAATTCGCGCTCTCCTTCTTCATTGGTAAAGGAGATGTTGCAGGAATGGGAAAAATTTTGCCCGAGGAAGTGGGATGTGCCGGCTTGCAGCGCTTTGCGATCTTGCATCATTGCTTCGATGGTGTAGGTGGCAACTGCTCCCGGGAAGCGCTCGGTGGGGGTTTTTTCACCCCGGATGACGGGGATCGCCAGATAGTCATGGCAAAAGTTGGCGTAGACCTCTAGCATCCGCATCGTTTCCGTTTCGGCTTCTTCGGCAGTGGCGTGGGCGGTATGCCCTTCTTGCCAGAGAAATTCTGTCGTCCGGAGAAACATCCGCGTACGCATTTCCCAGCGGACAATGTTGGCCCATTGGTTGATGAGAAGGGGCAGATCGCGGTACGATTCAACCCATTTAGAAAAGGAGTGGCCGATGATCATCTCGGAGGTGGGGCGGACGACGAGAGGCTCTTCGAGCTCGCCGGCGGGAACGAGCTTCCCATCGGCTCCCTTTTCCAGGCGGTGATGCGTTACGACGGCGCACTCTTTGGCAAAGCCCTCGATGTGCTGCGCCTCTTTTTCAAGAAAACTGAGCGGGATGAAGAGGGGGAAATAGGCGTTTTGGTGGCCGGTCTCTTTGAATTTGGCGTCGAGGACGCGTTGGATGTTCTCCCAGAGGCTGTAGCCCCAAGGCTTGATGACCATGCAGCCGCGCACGGAGGAATGTTCGGCCAAGTCTGCGGCTTTGAGGACGGATTGGTACCACTCGGGGTAGTTGTCCGCTCTGGTCGGTTCGATTGCAGTTCTGATCTTTGCTTTATTCATAGATAGGAGGGATTATAATTTAGCGCGCAGATTCTCTGCCAGCCGTTTTTGGATCTCATCGCGCATCGATTGCATCGCCTGGACGCTCCAGTACTGTCCGAGGGGGGCGAACGTGTAGGCCATCATCGCCTGCAAGACCTCTTTCTTCGATGCGAGCACCTCTCTTAGAAGCTCAGGCTGAGGAAGCGCGAGCGAGATCGTCCCCTGGTGGAGATAGCCGTTTTTCCTGCGCCTCTGGGCTGCCCCCGCGATCTTTCTTCCCTGGTGGACGACATCGTAGATCGTCGGGCGGGCCATGCAAAAATGATTTGGCCCGCTGAGATCGGAGGGGATGAGCTCGAGCGGGTCGCGAAGCTGCAAAAAATCTTGCATCGACTCTTTGACGGCCTCATTGACGAAGCGGTAGTTGTCGAGGGTCGATTTAGCAAAGCAAGAGTGGTTCGCCGGCATGAGAAACGAAAAGGCGAGGTCCCAAATATGAAAGACGATCCCTCCTCCGGTCGGCCGGCGCGCAAGGGTGAGCCGGTTTTTCTGGATTTTTTCGAGGTTGAGGTGTTTGCTCGGGTCGATAAAATACCCGTAGGTGGCACACGGCCCGCTCCAGCGGTAGAGATGGAGGATCGGGGAGCCGTCCGGGTTGAGCTCGCTGAGGAGTTTTTCATCAAAGCGCATATTCGCATCTGCGCTGTTGGATCCGGTGTCTAAAACTTGCAGCATATTTTTTACTTCACAAAGAAACCCAAAAGAGACTATGAGAAATTTCTTCCGAGAATAAGGGTTGCCGGCCCCTCATGCAAGGAATAAGCATAAGTAGCTGGCAAACAAATTACTAACATAATTGCAAATTAGGGAGCAATCGGGTAGAATTAGGATACGCCCCATGCGCCTGCAAACCGTGAGGAGACTTCATGTTCGATAAATTCACCAACCGCGCGAAACAAGTGATCAAGCTAGCCAAAAAAGAGGCTCAGCGATTGAATCACAACTATTTGGGAACTGAACACGTGCTCCTGGGTCTTTTGAAGCTAGGCCAAGGGATCGCCGTCAACGTCCTTCGCAATCTCAATCTCGATTACGAAACAATCCGCACCGAGGTGGAGCGGATCGTCGGTTTCGGCCCTGAAATCCAGGTTTACGGAGACCCTGCCCTCACGGGAAAGGTAAAAAAAGTTTTTGAATTTGCCAATGAAGAGGCGGCGAACCTCAATCACAATTATGTCGGCACGGAACACCTTCTTCTCGCCTTGCTCAGACAAACCGACGGGGTGGCGGCGCAGGTATTGGAAAACCTGAACGTCAACCTCAAGGAAATTCGAAAGGAAGTCCTCAAGGAACTGGAAACCTTCAATTTGCAGCTGCCGCCGATGGGAGCTTCGACGCCTCCGGCCTCTGCGTCAACGCCGCGCCAAAATCAAGACCGCGGAAGCAGCGCTCCTCCATTAAACGACAAGATGCCGGCTTTGAGGGCTTATGGCCACGACCTGACGGAGCTTTGCCGCGAGGGCAAGATGGACCCCGTCATCGGACGAAGAGAAGAGGTGGAGCGGCTGATCCTGATCCTCTGCCGCAGGCGCAAAAACAACCCTGTGCTCATCGGAGAGGCGGGTGTCGGGAAGACAGCAATCGTCGAGGGGCTGGCGCAAGCGATTGTGCGAGGCGAGGTTCCCGACAATTTGCGCAAAAAGAAACTGATCTCGCTCGATTTGACCTTGATGATCGCCGGCACGAAATACCGCGGCCAGTTTGAAGAGAGGATTAAAGCGGTCATGGACGAGATCCGCAAAAACGGAAACGTCCTTCTCTTTATTGATGAGCTGCATACGATCGTAGGGGCCGGGGCCGCCGAAGGGGCGATTGACGCCTCGAATATTTTAAAGCCGGCGCTCTCTCGTGGAGAGATCCAATGCATCGGGGCGACCACGCTCGACGAGTTTAGAAAGCATATTGAAAAAGACCCCGCCCTGGAGCGAAGGTTTCAAAAAATCATTGTACAGCCCCCCTCAATCGAAGAGAGCATTTCGATCCTGACAGGGCTGAAACCCAAATACGAGGAGCATCACCGTTGCAAATATTCGGACACTGCCGTCCGCTCGGCGGTCTCGCTGTCCGAGCGCTATATTTCGGGCCGTTTTTTACCGGATAAGGCGATCGATTTGCTCGATGAAGCCGGCGCAAAGGCGCGCATTACGGCTATGCACCAGCCATCGCAGTTCGCCTCTTTAGAGACGCAAGTGGAAGAAGCACGTATTTCGAAAGAAGAGGCGATCAGCCGCCAGGAGTACGAAAAAGCGGCGAAGCTGCGCGACTCGGAAAAGACGCTTCGCGAAGAGCTGCAGCGGCTGCGGGCGGATTGGGAAAACCGCAAGGACGAGTATTTGCCCATTGTCGATGAAGAAGATATCGCGAACATCGTCGCAAAACAGACCGGCATCCCCGTCACCCGCTTGACAGAGGGAGAGACGGAGAAGGTCTTAAAGATGGAAGAGGCGCTTCAATCGAAGATCATCGGACAAGACGAGGCGCTCAAAGCGGTTTGCCGCGCTATCCGGCGCAGCCGGGCCGACATCAAAGACCCGAACCGCCCGATTGGCGCGTTCCTCTTCTTGGGCCCAACCGGCGTAGGAAAAACCCATTTGGCCAGACTGCTTGCGTCGCATATGTTCGGAGGGGAAGACGCGCTCATCCAAGTCGACATGTCCGAGTACATGGAGAAATTTGCGATCAGCCGAATGACCGGTTCGCCTCCGGGCTATGTCGGATATGAGGAAGGGGGGCAGCTGACGGAGCAGGTCCGCCACCGTCCTTATTGCGTCGTACTCTTCGACGAAGTGGAAAAGGCTCACCCCGATGTGATGAACCTCTTGCTGCAGATCCTGGAAGAAGGAAGGCTCACCGATTCCGTCGGCCGCAAGATCGACTTCCGCAATACGATCATCATCATGACCTCGAACCTCGGGGCGGATTTGATCCGGAAATCGACGGAGGTCGGCTTCGGAGCGAAAGAGAACCTCTTGGACTACAAGAGCATGCAAGAAAAAATCGAGTCTTCCGTCAAAAAGCATTTCAAGCCGGAGTTCATCAACCGCTTGGATGGGCTGGTCATCTTCAAAACGCTCGACAAACCATCGTTGCGCCAAGTGGTCGACCTCGAGTTCAAAAAACTCAAAAACCGGCTTTCGCGCAAAAAAATCGACGTCTCGATCGACGACGCGACCCGCGACTTTCTCGTTGAAAAGAGCTACTTGCCCGAGATGGGAGCAAGGCCGCTTCGCCGCGTGATCGAGCAATACATCGAAGATCCGCTTGCCGAGAAGCTGCTCCATCAGCCAAATCTTGAAAAGAGCTACCTGATTACGATCAAAGACAATGCGATTGCCTTTATCGATCAGGAACCAAAGCCTGAAAAGAAAGAAGAAGCAGCGAACCTATCTCAGAAATGAGCCTTGCTTGACTTGAGGGGCTTTTGCTGTTTAAGGGAAGGGGTCTATAGACCCCTTCTCCCCCATTCAGGTTGAATTAAAGTGAGCAAAAATATCCTCATCGAGACGATTCAATTCTAAGACGCATCTATGAGCAGAGCCAGGACATTGTATTTTTCTAACATTCCAATCTTCAAAACTTGAATGAACATATCTCTGTACTGGACAAAAAATAAATTCATGCCGTGCAACCAGCTGGTTCTAAACACGTAAAACACGAAAATAGTCGCCTGAATTTTCTCAGATTCCATC
>JAKBAE010000074.1 GCA_021809325.1 bacterium | reverse complement strand
TTGCTCTAGGGCAAGATACCGTTGTTGCCAATCGATAGGGTTGTTTTCCATGGCCGAAAGAATATACGCCATGAAAAATTTTATTCATACCCCCCCCCATATCCCCGTGAACGCGTACGATTTCTATTCCCTTGATGGACAGAGCATATGCCACCTAAAAGCATATGAAATAGTGTATCTGTGTAAAGAGGAGATAGCTTCTCAATGGTTCCTCCTTCATAGGCAGCCATTCTAACTGCTAAAATCTTGTAAAGAGGATCTTGAGAACTAACAATTCCTTCCAAAACTTCTTCCATGCTAGAAGAGGTCAAAGCTAGCCTATCGAGTTCTTGTTTGAGAATAGCGGGATCAAGCTCTCTTTTTTTTAAAATTTCATGGATCGGGATTAAATTTGTTCCATTAAAATAGCAATGTTTTAAATAGACACGACTAGATGTGCGTTGTAATGCAAATTCATCAATCAAACGATTTAGATTTACAGCTTCTCCTCCATCGTTAATATTCTGGCCACCTAATTCCGCGATGCGGCCATTGATTTTCGCGGTAAAAATTCTTCCACCTATTCGACTCCGTGCTTCATAAAGATCAATGCTTATCCCCGCCTTTTGTAAGCGGTATGCCGCAGTCAAACCAGCTATACCACCACCGATTACGACAACTTTTGGGTTATTGGCGAAGGAAATTGCCGGCATGCTAGAAAAAAGGGCTGACATGCAAAAAATTATCCTTAAAATCATACTCAGTGCTCAAATCTTGATTTTTGAAGGAGCTCTTCACCCCCTATCCACTGTGAGAACGCACGATTTGTTGCAAATCATTGAATAAAAAGAATCTGGGTGAGAGGATTCGAACCTCCGACCTCTTGCACCCCATGCAAACGCGCTAGCCAAGCTGCGCTACACCCAGATAGTCGCTGAGAACCGACGCCACCCCCTCAAACTGAATCTCCGCTTTCTTGAACTCCTTGACGCCATGGCGCGCACACTCTTCGACGATTTTTTCAAGAGAGTCGCCGGGATGAAGCTCAAGCGCAGTCAGATCCACCGAAATTGAAGCGGAAAAAACAACGCCGTTGCGAAGGCCTTTGACACGGAAATTGGCGTAAAGAGCATCCTTTTTACGGGTAATGTTTACAAACCGGATCAAGTTGTTCTCAGCCAAATTTTTCATGTCACCACCTTCCAAAGCGCATCATTGTAAAGAAGAGAGTCCATATCTGTCCAGATTTCAAAGATTCCTTTGCCAGTTACGCTCTTCTTCCATCTATAAAAACCCTTTCTGCTATACTCCATCCCTATGAAAGAGATTTGCGCCTACATGGACCGCTCTTGGCTCGAGCGCTTGAAGCCGGAATTTGAAAAACCCTACATGCGCCGCCTTGAAACGTTTTTGGGACAAGAAATTGCCGACGGCAAGACGATTTTCCCTCCCTTCGACAAAACGTTCAACGCCCTCTGCTGCACTCCCTTTGAAGAGGTCAAAGTCGTTATCATGGGACAAGATCCCTACCATGGAGCAGGGCAAGCGCATGGCTTGAGCTTCAGCGTACAGCCGGGCGTCCCTGTGCCGCCATCGCTTCAAAACATTTATAAAGAGCTGTCCTCCGACATCGGGTTTGTCTCCCCAAATCACGGTACTCTTTTAGGGTGGGCAAAACAAGGCGTTCTTCTCCTCAACGCAACGCTCACTGTGAGAGAAGGAGAGCCTCGCTCTCATTACGGCAGAGGCTGGGAAGAGTTTACCGATAGGATCGTGCAGCTTTTGGCAGAAAGGCAAGATCCGCTGGTCTTTATTTTATGGGGCAAATCGGCCTATGAAAAATGGCGTCATGTAGCACCTCAAAGGACTGCATCGCATCACCTGGTCCTCACTTCTCCCCATCCATCTCCACTCTCGGCCCATGCCGGATTTTTCGGCTGCCGCCATTTTTCGAAAACGAATCACTTCCTCGAAAAGGCAGGAAAAAAAATGATCGATTGGAATTTGTCTTGATCTTGAAAAAGAAGCTGACTCTTGCATCGATATTTTTCACCTTCTTCATCGACAACCTCTGCTGGTCGATCGTATTCCCGATTTTTGCCCCCTACTTCCTCGATCCGGAAAACAAGCTCTTTTCACCGGACGTCCCTCTTGCCGGCCGGACGACGCTTCTCGGGATTTTTCTGATGGCCTTCTCTTTAGGTCAATTTTTCGGATCGCCCCTCTTAGGCGAATACGCCGACCGGAAAGGGAGGAAAAAAGCGCTCGCCGTCAGCATCTTCTGTACGTTTTTGGGGCTTGCATTGAGCGCCGTCAGCATGCAGATCAACTCGCTCTGGCTTCTCTTCATCAGCCGGCTTGCCACCGGAGGATTTGCAAGCAACGCCTCCGTCTGCTTGGCCAGTATCGCCGATTTAAGCCCGAATGAGAAGACAAAGACCAAGCTCTTCGGTTATCTATCTCTTTTTGCCGGGCTCGCTTTCGTCTTAGGCGCTTTTGCCGGAGGAAAGCTCTCCGACTCGTCCCTCAACGCCTTTTTCGGCCCCTACCTACCGCTTTGGCTGGCGGCATTTTTGACCCTCTGCAATTTCCTTTTCATCTGGTTTGCATTCAAAGAGACCGTTGAGGGAGATCTCAATGTGCAATACAACTTTTGGGAAGGGTTTCAAAACATCGCACAAGCTCTCAAGACGGAAAAGATCAAACGGATCTATACGCTCTACTTTCTCTTCGTCTTCGCTTGGACCCTTCTTTTCCAATTCACTCCGGTCCTCGTTGTAGAGCGCTTTAACTTCACCAACTCCTCAATCGGCACTCTCGCGATCTTCATGGGCCTCTTTTGGGCCCTCGGCTCCGGATACTTGAATAAATTTTTGCATAAACGCTTTTCCGATCGCTTCGTATTAGAGATTTGCTTGATCGCCTTTACCCTTGTCTGCGCTTTGATCGCCATCCCGTTTCATCTCTGGCTCATGCTCGCCTTTTTAGGAAGCGGCGTCCTTGTCGCTGGCCTGGCCTGGCCCCTTTGCACCGGCTTAATCTCCAATCTGGCCCCCCGACAAATCCAAGGCAAAATTCTCGGCATCAGCCAATCGGTGCAGTCGCTAGCTATGTCGGTGGCCCCTGTCATCGGAGGCATGTCGTACCAAAGTTCAGCAAGCCCTCCCTTCCTCCTCGCCGCAGGCGCCGGCTTGCTCGCAAGCATCATCTATTTTTCAGCAGTTAAAAAGAGGTAGGCTCATGCAAAAACGGATCAGCTGGCTTTTGGGGACGACTCTTCCCCTTGCCCTTCTACTCTATTGGCTCATCGGCTCTCATCCGACGATCCGGATCGAGGACGCACGCTTGGCTGCGCCCTTGATTGAGGTCCGCTCCGAGGCATCCGGTACGCTCGCCAGTCTCAAAAAAGAAGAGGGTTCTTGGGTGGAAAAAGGAGAGGTCCTATTTTCTTTAAGCACGGCTGAAGAAGAAAAAAGCCTCGCCGAGCTGCAATCGAAAATCCACTTCCTCCATCAAAAGCTATCAAACCATCTGACGGAAGCGGAAGCTGCCATGCAAGAGTATCTCAACGCCCGCTCCGATGAAGCAAGCGGATTGCAAGATTACTCCGATCAGCCGCTGGCCCGCCTGGGGACGCAGCAAGGGCTTGCCGAAGAGTGCCGAAATGAAATTAGCTTCACAGAGCAAAAGATCGAAATTGCAAAAAGCGCAATGGAGAAAAAAAACTTTGCCGCCCCCACATCCGGCTATCTCCTTGAGCGGAAAAAAGACGATGGCGAACAGGTTCTCTTAAACGATCCCGTCTGCCTTCTTTGCAACGCCAAAGAGCTGTGGATTGAAGCCACTTTGCCGGAAAGCTCTGCTTCTAAAATCCGGCTCGGACAAAAAGCCATCGCAATGCTTCCTTCCGACGCCTCCCTCAAATGGGAAGGGGAGATTTCGTGGATCTCGCCGATCGCTCTCCCCAATCACAAGGGCATTCCTGTCCGCATTTCCCTAAAAGAGGGTTATCCCGACTGTCTCAAGCCGAACCTGCAAGTGCAACTTAAACTGAAAGTCCCCTGATGCGTTTGCCGGACTCACTCCAAGAGGCGATCGAGCGCGAATGCGCCCCCTTTTCCCACGAAGCCCTTCGAGATGCCTCCCAGCAGCTTAGCGCCCGCTACCAAGAATCGGCGCCATCGCGCTTTCAGAGCCCCGCTGCAAGGGCTGCCTATCTAACCGTTCGGATGCCTGCGACCTACGCGGCAATCCATGCTGTGCTCAACGAGTGTCAGGCTCTCTCTCCCACATCCCTGCTCGATCTCGGCGCAGGCCCGGGAACCGGCTCTTGGGCCGCAGCCGCACTCTTTCCCACCCTTGAATCTATCAACCTCATTGAGCAAAGCCATCCCATGGTTGAGGTCGGCAGACGGCTCGCCTCCGCATCCGCCTCTGCCCTTCTCCGAGACGCATCGTGGCATTGCCAATCGCTCCAAGATCCGTTGCCCTCCGCCGATCTCGCCCTGCTCTCCTACGTCATCGCAGAGCTCTCTTCCGCCCAAACGATCGAGCTGCTCGAGCGCCTTTGGAGCCAAACCAACGCGATCATCGTCATCGAGCCGGGAACCCCCGCCGGCCATCAGCGCATCTTGCAGATCCGCGATTGGGCCCTCGCCAAAAACGGGCATCTGATTGCCCCTTGCCCTCACTGCTTCGCCTGCCCTATGCAAACGCCCGACTGGTGCCACTTTCCGGCCAGGGTCGAGCGGACGCGGATGCATAAATATTTAAAAAGCGGGACGCTGGGCTATGAGGATGAAAAATTTTCCTATCTCGCATTTGGGAAGACGTCCGTCAAAATTCCTTTTGGCCGCATCGTCGGCCCCGTCAAAAAAAGAAGCGGCTTTGTCCAATTTCCGCTTTGCACGCAAGGCAAACTGATCCCCCAAAGCATCACGCGCAGCCAAGAGACGTATCGATTGGCCAGAGATGCCGATTGGGGGGACGCGTGGATGTAAAACCGCTTTACAGAATATCGCCATCCCCTGTTACAATAGAAGCGATGAGCGATGCTACTTTAACTATCTCCATGGAAATCGATAAGGCAAAGAAAAATTTTCGCTTGTCTGCCCCCATTTTTTCTGACGACGCTGACTTGCCCAAGGCAATCGCAGCCTATTTTGCATCCCTGCCCGTCAACGCCACCACCACCCTCGCTGTCAACGAAGAGAGCCAAATTCTTTTTGAACAGCAGCTTCCCTGCCACTGGGGCCCGCAGCCAACCTTGCGCGAACAGCTCTATCGGTTCTTGCGGCGCGCTCGACGCTGCCAGCATCTCTTGCGCTCTGCAGCAAATGATGAGAGACGCGGCGCAGCACAAGCTTTTCTTGATTCTTAAAGGCTCCGCCGGCCAAGGGGACAAGTCCCCTTGGAACCCCTTTTTCTTTTTTCCTGCGCAGCGCAGGAAAAAAACAAAAGGGAGTCCAGAGGGACTTGTCCCTCTGGCGGGTTGTTAAGGGCGGAGCCCTTAAATTTACTTATGTCTAGCGCGAAGGGCGTTTAAGATCACCGCGACGTCAATGATCTCTTGGAGCATCGCTCCGATGGCCGGAATCACATGGCCAAAAGCTGCGATGACCATGAGGACGAAGCTCAAGCCGATCCCGATTAGGATGCTTTGTTTGGCAATCCGAAGCATCCGCTTGCCGATTGCGACCGCGTCAGCGATTTTGGAGAGGTCGTCTACGAGAAGGACGATGTCGGCTGCTTCCGCGGAGATCGCGGTGCCGTAGGCGCCCATTGCGATGCCGACGGTGGCGCTGGCCAGGGCGGGGGCGTCGTTGATGCCGTCGCCGACCATCAGGACGTGTGGGTATTGCGAGGCGTACTTTTTTACCGCTGCGACTTTTTCGAGGGGCAGGAGCTCTGCTTCAAGCGTTGCGATGCCGGCTTCTTTGGCGATGATTTCGGCGTTTGAGTGGCTGTCGCCTGTCACCATGATGATTTCTTTGAGGCCGAGGGTGCGGAGGCGTTCCATCGTCTCTTTCGCTTCGGGGCGGATTTTGTCTGCGATCACGAGAAATCCAAGGCATGCGGTGTCTTTCATCACGAAGATGAGGAGCTTGCCCCGCTCATGGTAGCCTTGGAGGATGTGTGCGTGGGGGGAAAGAGCTTCTTTTCCGGCTTTTTCTTCGACGAAGATGCGCGAGCCGACGAGATAGGTGTGCTCGCCGATCGCCCCTTCAACGCCTCTGCCCGGAACTTCACGGAATTGTTTTGGCAGAGGCAGGGTTTTTTGTGTTTCGAGGGCTTTGGCGACAATGGCTTTTGCGACGGAGTGCGAGGAGAACTGATCGATCATCGCTGCGTGGGCGAGGATCTCATTTTGCGGCTCGCCGTTTAAGGAGACGACCTCTTCAACAAACGGGGTGCCGAAGGTGATCGTCCCTGTTTTGTCAAAGAGGGCGGCTTCGGTGTAGGCGATCTGTTCGATCGGCGCGCCTCCTTTGACGATGATCCCTGCATCGGCTGCCCGGTTGATGCCGCAGATGATTGCGAGCGGCGTTGCTAGGATGAGCGGACATGGGGTCGCCACGACGAGGACTGAGAGGACTGTCGTCGCATCGCGTGTGAGGAGGTAGCCTATAGCTGCCATGAGAAGTGTTAATGGGGTGAAAAAGATCGCATAGCGGTCGGCGAGGCGTTGGATTGGTGCTTTTTGCTGCTGGGCCGACTCGACGAGGGCGACGATTTTTGCGTATTGGCTCTCTGAGCTCAGCCGGTCTGCGCGCATCTCGATAGCCCCGTTGACATCGACGCTGCCGCTGAGGAGCTTGTCGTGCGGGTTTTTGTTGCGCGGCAGAGGCTCGCCCGTGATTGCCGACTCGTCGATCTCCGCAGAGCCGTTGACGATCGTGCCGTCGACGGGGATCAGATCGCCCGAGCGGACGATCAAGATATCTCCGATCCTGACCTCCTTTACGTCGATCTCTTCCATCCCGCCATCTTTTTTTCTTCGCGCGGTGCGGGGCGCCCTTTGAAGTAGGGCGGAAAGAGATGAGGTCGCACGTCTAAGACCGTATTTCTCGATCGCCTCTCCCCCCGATTGCATCAGGACGACAATTGCACCTGCAAAAGCTTGGTTGAGAAGGAGCGCGGTGATGATCGCAAGCATCGCGACGACATCGGCCGCAAAGACCCCGTGCAGCATTCCTTTTGTCGTTTTATACACGATGGGCGCCCCCCCGCTTACAAGGGTTGCAAACCAGATCCAATGGCTGGCTTCAATCTGATGGAATGCGAATCGGACCAAGATGCCGAGGAGCAGCCCGAATAAGACGAAGAGCGGGAGCGGGGATCGAAGGAGGTGCTGCATTAGACTTCCAGGGGAGGAAGTGTTAGAGAAAGATGTTTAAAGCGGGCTAGAAAAACACTTACAGGGCCGCTGAGAAACTCTTTTGTCTGTTGAGGGGCAAGCCCGATCATCTTGTTCAGGTCGAACTGTTCGGTGGCTTCTTCCCGATTTAACCCAAAAGCAGGGTCGGCGGCGATTTTTTCCGCCGTGAGAGCTCCTTCTTGGCTGAAGATGCGAAGCTTTTCATGGACCTCTTGTCGGCTTTTTCCTTTTTTAGCTGCTGCCATCAAGAGATTTTCCATGGCAAGCCAAGGGAGGATCTCATCGAGCCGTTGTTCGATGCGCTTTTGGTCCACTTCCAGGTTCTCGATGAGAGGGACCAAGATGTTGAGGATCGAGTCTGCTGCGAGAAAAGCCTCCGGGATGGAAATGCGCCGGTTCGCCGAGTCGTCGAGAGAGCGCTCGAGCCACTGGACGCTGAGCGTGTGGGCGGCATTTTGCTCGAGAGAGATCAGAAAGCGCGATAGGGAGCAAATTCTCTCAGAGAGCATCGGATTTCGTTTGTAGGGCATCGCGGAAGAGCCGACCTGCGTCTCTTCTCTCGCCTCCGAGATCTCGCCATCATGGGCGAGAAGGCGAAGGTCCGTCGCCATTTTATGCGCTCCCGCTGCAAACGAGGAGAGAGCATGGAAGATTTGCAAGTCGATTTTTCGCGTGTAGGTCTGCCCGGCGATGGGGAGGATCTTTTCGAACCCAAAATCGCGGGCGAGGAGCTCTTCGAGCTGTTTTACCTTCGCCTCCTCGCCATTGAAAAGACCCAAAAACGAGGCTTGGGTTCCCGTCGCGCCTTTGACGCCTAGCATCGGAAGCGATTGATTGAGCCTTTCCCACTCGAGCGCATCCATTAAGAGGTCTTGGAGCCAGAGGCATGCCCTCTTGCCGACCGTCGTCGGCTGAGCGGCCTGATAATGGGTGTAGCCGAGGCAAGGCGTCCCCGCGTGTTTTTGTGCAAACGTAGAGAGAGAGCGGATTGCTAAAGCGAGTTTTTGCAATAAGAGAGAAAGAGCCTCTTTCATTTGAATCAAGTCGGCGTTGTCCGTCACAAAAGTCGATGTGGCCCCGAGATGCAAAATGGGCTTGGCGCTTGGGGCTTCATCGCCAAACGCATGAATATGGGCCATGACGTCATGGCGAAACCGCTTTTCATACTCGCGGATCTTGTCAAAAGAAATTGTTTCCAGGTTCTGCTGCATCTGCTCGATCTGGTTATTCGTGATCTCTAGCCCGAGCTTTTGCTCAGCTTTAGCCAAAGAAAGCCAGAGCTTGCGATAAAGAATCGTCCGATGCCTTGAAGAAAAGAGCGTAGACATCTCTTTGCTTGCATACCGCGCAGAAAAGGGACTTTCGTATTCTTGCTGCCGCATGTGACTTTGAACATAGCAAAAATAATTGAATGCGCATAGCTTTTAAAAATGTTTCGGGTGTCCTTGGGGTATTTCCGTTGAATTTTCTTGTGAATTAAAAATTTACTCCATTTTAAAGAAATGTGTTCTGTTTGTTTATAAGTCTTCGGTTCATTATAATTAGTTTGTAAAACGAAAGAGGAGTCTATTTTATGGCAGGGATTATTGAAGGGCAGCTCATTGCAGCGTTGCCCGGTATGATGTATATCGCAGCTTGCGAAGGCACTCTGAGTGCTGCAAAAAAATATAAAAACGCTGTTGATAGTACATATTACTTTGGCTTGAGCGCCGCAGAATGCACGGGTGCAGCTATTGCATCTGCCGCTTCCGTATATCAAAGAGGGCTAAAGGGGAATCTGAAAGAGCTGGGTAAGGCTTGTAGCGGATTCAATGATTTTCAAGCTGCAAAAGAAGAGTTGGGCCGCTCTGTTGAAAAAAAAGATGGTCAGGAACTCAGACGTCCTATGCCTGTACGGGTTGGCGAAGCGAGTGCGAAAGTAATCAATGGCCTTTTCAAAATGAATGCAACGGCCACCGCCGGCATCATCGGCCTAACCTATGCAACCGGAGTGGTTTGCAATGGATTGGGGATCAGTGGAGACTCTCCGGATTCTATGATCGAAGCTTCTAAAGTAGTTGTTACATCGATCAATACGGTTGCCAGCATCACCGGAGGAATTGCAAAAGCATGTATGACTCCGGCATCGATGGTTGCGAGAGCAGGAGTGGCCGTATTGAGCACAGGTGCAGGCCTTGTCCAGGAGCATCCTGCCGGCGCAGCTGCTATCTTCGGGGCTTCCGTGTTGCTGTACGCCGCGTCTTCCGAGGCGATTCGATCTTCCGATGAATCAAGCTATACCATAACCAGGGTCGCTCATAAAGCGGCTGCAGCCACTGCAGTGCTTCTTTCTGCCGGTGCTCTGGCGTATGCAGCGATAGGCTGATTTTTCTTCCAAGAGCGCTCCTTTTGAGCGCTCTTTTCTCGCTCTCATTCTTGCAATTTGATATACTTTTCGCCTCTTGATGAGGTTCAAAAATGAATGCAATCGCAAAAGAAAACTATTTATTTCTTCAAAACCATTCCGGATGTGCGAAAGAAAATTTTGGCTTGGACGATGCCGGCAGATTGGTTTTAATGAACCAATCGCTTGGAATTGCGAACTTTGTCAGCTCGTTTTTTACAGGAAAGACTGTGCAAAATGGAGTCGAAACTGCATGCCTTCGAGCAAAAGTTTGGGGACATCTGATTCCTGAAATCAGAGGTCTTAGAAACCAAGAGAGCCTCTCCCTAGCCGATCTCAACAAAGCAAAAAATTTGCTTGGAGAAGTAAAGAAGCTCCGCGAAGAAAATCCGTTAGCCGTAGAGAGGTTTAAAGAGCTTTTATGTGTGCTGGAAGCCGGGTTTGAAGAGTTTCAGCAGGTGTTCTCTCAACCTGTGGCCGTACCCTGGATGGCCCTCGCAAGAGCGGCTGCAGTTGTCTCTATCTGCCTCGCATTGCATTTGAATCGAAATGATCTAAGAGGCCTCTTAGACAGCCTTCAGCCGTTTTTCCCTCTCGCCATGCGCGTTGGGCTCATCTCCCTTGCCGTATTGGCCGAACGGGCAGCTCTCCAAACGGATAGCAATTTGAAGAAGTATGGCTATCGATCTTTTGTTTTAGCGGGATTTATTGGGGCGTGCCTTCCTTCCAATGTAAGATTATAGAGACTGTAAAGAGTTCTTTTTATCTCTTTGTTTGATTTTCTGTTTCTTGTTATTATATTTGCGAAATTAATAGGATTTTGTTGTGTCTGCGGTTAATTTAGCAAAAGAAAATTATCATATTTTATGTCAGGCCGGTCCAAATGCAGAGTTCCGTGTGGACGAAGAGGGCAAGCTTTATATGGCAAAGAGTTCCCGCGTCTGGGGGCTTTTCAGCAGTAGTGCAGCAGTGGATGCAAAGAGAGTGGAGCAAACAAAGCTCAAAGCGCAGATCTGGGGCCACCTCATTCCCGAGATCAAGAAATTAGAAGGAAAAGAGCATCTCTCTAATGAGGATTCGCAGGAGGTTCAAAGCCTGCTCGATCATCTAGAGCAGCTTCGCGACGGGAGTCCATTATTTGTAGATCGGATGAATGAGCTTTTAGATGTAATGGATAAGCATCTAAAGGAGCTTGCAATCCGCATTGTAGACGAGCCAAGCGAGCCTGTAGTAGAAGCTCTTCCGGAGCAGCCTATCGTTGAGAGCCGCTCGCAACAGATTCTCGAAGAAATACAAAGACTTGAAAATCTTTTCATTGAAACGATGAAAAGGCAAAAAGGCTCCCCAAACCCAGTACCGGCGCCATCTCTTGATACGGAAAAGGTTCTCGGTGAAATTCAAAAACTGCGCCAGAGCATGAACTCTCAGGCGCAAACAGGGCGCAAAGAATTCTCTCGTCCGAATGAACCAGAAGAGCCGCAAGGGATTTCTTTTGGGAGATCCATTTCATTGGGCTTCGGGCTAGGAGCCGGCTTTGCCGTCGGTGCCGCCCGAGGAGTGGTAACTATTGCTTCGCTTCCCTTTAGATGCGTCAAAATGGTTGCGGACCTTATTTCACCCGATCTTTTTTTTCAGTGCACCGGCTTGAGGAAC
>JAKBAE010000073.1 GCA_021809325.1 bacterium | reverse complement strand
TGAATACATTTATATTTCTGACCGAAATGTTTGCTGCTTATCAAAAAGAGCGCCCTCCGCCTGCACTGGCTCTCTAGCCCCCTATCCCCGTGAACGCGTACTAGAAATCAAGATACATATGTTGATTTAGTAACAATCGAAAGAGGAAATGCTTTGCTTCCTAAAAAAATAGGAGAAATTCTTGGATCAAGACTTCATCTAAATATGCCTCTAACGAAAGTTTCAAAAAATAATAACGGCGCATTTCAACTGACATTTCAAAATGGCACAGAAATAGAGACAGCCATTTTGGTGCTAGCAATTCCCTGTTCCGCTTACGAGTCTATCAATTTTGAAGATGGTATTATTCCTGATCAAAAGCTAGAGGCCATACAAAAGGTACAGTATGGTGCGAACGCTAAAATTATCGTTCCATTTGCAACTGCTCCTGCTGCAACAACAGGACTAGTTGGGGATGAAATTATCAGCTTTTTCGATCAAGCTCAACAGCTCCTTACCGTTTATTATACAGGAACGACTAGTCTATTTTCTCCTCAGACAATTGCAAATTCCTATAATCAAGCACGACCAATGATCGAGCGGGGATTTGAAAATTACCCTTCTTTTACGCCCCCCATATACGCAAAAGATGAGGCTGGTCTTTCCTACGATGGACCTGTAGGATATAGTTGGCCGAATGATCCTTATGCTAAAGGCACTTACTCCTATATCGCGAAGGGTCAAGAGAACGTTCTTACTGCAACAGTAGAGGAGAATGACGAGGTATTTAAAACTCTGTTCGCTCCCTTACATCAGAATCTATATTTTGCGGGAGAACACACATCCATCTTATTCGACGTTCCTGGAACAATGGAAGCTGCATGCGAATCTGGAGAACGAATTGCAAGGGCTATTTTGCAAAGGCTCAAGATGCTATAATCGTTTTTTACAAGCGAGATAATGCATGGCATTCATTGAATACTCTGAAACTGGAGACACACCCTTACAGAAACTATTAGGTCACAATGTTGAGATTTTAAAGAATTGGGATCGTCTGCTGGAGTCTTTTTACAAATATTCGAGCTTTGATTCCGCACTGCAAGAAGAAGTGAGACGCACCATTGCGTATCAGATCGGGTGCGCACAATGCATGTCCCACGGATGCCCTACGTCAAATATCTCGGACATCAAGACAAAAGCTGCTGTCGATTTTGCAAAGAAGATGGCTCAAACTCAGCTTTCAATTTCTAAACAAGATGTAGACCGGCTAAAGGAATATTTTAGCGATCAAGAAATTGCCGAGTTATGCGCTTTCATTGCCTTCGGAACCGGTTACGCACGCTTCGGCGCATCGCTCAATGTCGACGCAAATATACTAGACAAGCAAATAGGTTCAAAGTTGCTCGATGAATGAACTGCTAGAAGATTGCTTTCATTTAGGCGTTAAGGTGCTTTTATGTACCAACGAACGCAAAATCCTCTTATTGGAAAAACAACACCGCATCAAAGGCATATATTGGGATCTTCCCGGAGGACGTCTTCAAAAAGGGGAAACCGTAACAGAGACTTTGCGCCGCGAAACTAAAGAAGAAACTGGATTCCACTATCTTGACGGGGCCGCTCCTTTTGATATGATCCTAACAAATATCCGCATTCCTACTAACTCTAGCGAAGTAGGATTGATCCTATCCATTTATCATTGCAATATCGGATCTTCGTTCATTCCTAAATTGAGCACAGAACACATAAGTTTTGGTTGGTTTAGTTTTTCAGAAACTGCACAGTTGTTAGCAACTCAATACCCAACCTCATTTACCGAAAAGATAGCGAGGATAGATTCCTGTTTGCGATGATTTATCAAGGTTATCTCAGATCCAAAGGTTTTGTAGCATAGGTTAGGAAACCTTTTCTCTGCGCAAAACCTCTCCCCATTTTGAGCAATGAGACAACAGTCAAAACGAGAATGTCGTTAATCATCAACAACTTGACATCCTGCTTCCCAGCTCGTTATTGAGTTGAATTAGGTATATTCCAATCATTAAAAATAGCTTAAAACCACAGTTTTCTTTGGTTATAATATTCCCTATATGGTATATCTAAATCACAGATAATATATTCATTCAAACACCTTTAGCGCAATGGATGTACCATGGATGAGTTAGCTGGGCTAGGCAAATTATCTCGTAAGAGACTTTCAGAAGTGCTTCGCAATTCAAATAGCTGTATATCAGTGAGTTTAGTGGCAGAAACATTAAACATCTCAAGGGAGCAAGCAAGGCTTTATCTTTCCTCATGGGCAAAAAATGGCTGGTTACGAAGGGTCAGAAGAGATCTATACTTTCCCATGGATATTGCTGCAGAAACTCTTGATGGCGTCGTTCTCGATCCATGGATAATAGCCTCGCAAATCTTTTCCCCTTGCTATATTGGGGGGTGGTCTGCGGCTCAATATTGGGATTTTACCGAACAAGTTTTCGAATCGACCATCGTCTTTACATCCCGACGTCTAAATCAGAAAGAGCAATCCATTGCAGGTTTAACATTTTTGATAAAAAAATCTTCGTCTAACAAAATGTTTGGGCTTAAGTCAGTTTGGAAAGATCAGATCAAAGTACAAGTATCAGATCCCCATAAGACGATCATAGATATGTTTGATGATCCATCCATTGGAGGAGGAATTCGCTCTGTGATCGACTTTTTTCAAAAATATCTCTCTTCAAATGAATGCGATCTAAACATTTTGATACAATATGCGGAGAAGATGAACAACAAATCAATTTTTAAACGTTTAGGATGTGTATTATCAAAAATAAAGCCTGATGAAGCGCATTGGATTACACAATGCTTAAACCATTTAAGTCAGGGAAATTCGCAATTAGACCCAACATCAAAAGGAAAACGCCTCATCAAAAAATGGAGATTGTGGATTCCTGAAGGATTAGAAGAGGGGCTTCGATGATTAACAAGTTTGAACTCGCTCGAAAAGCAAAAGAATACGGTTTGCAATCATCTACAATTGAAAAAGACTACGTTTTGGGGTGGATATTGATTGGCATTCAGAATCACCCTCAGACAAGAGATTCATGGGTTTTTAAGGGAGGAACATGCCTCAAGAAATGTTTCTTTAATAAGTATCGCTTCTCGGAAGATTTAGATTTCACCCTGCTGGATGCTAAGCAAATGAAAGAAGAGGCACTTCGACCCATCCTAAAACAGATCGTTCAGTGGGTTTATGAACAGTCCGGAATCGAAATCCCCGAAAATCTAATTTCTTTGGACCCGCATCGCAGCTTATCCATACAAGGCAAACTATCTACAGAGGTCCTTTAAAGCAGCCTGTCCCTTATCCTTCCGTTAAATTGGACCTCACTGCCAATGAACAAGTAGTGCTAAAGCCAGAAAAACGTAGGGTTTTCCACGAGTACTCTGATTGCCCAACTGAAACGCCCCAAATCCTAAGCTATTCTTATGAAGAAATTTTCGCTGAAAAGTTAAGAGCTTTGGCTGAACGAGCACGGCCCCGTGATCTCTATGATGTTGCTCATCTATATCAAGAACGTCATCGATTGACCGACATAGAAAAACTCCGAGAATCTCTTCAAGGGAAGTGCTCATTCAAAAAGATGCTGATGCCCAATCTGGTGGCGATTCAACAACATCCTCAAAAGTCGGAGTTTTTATCTGAATGGAAAAATATGCTGCACCATCAGGTGAAAGATCTCCGACCATTCGAGTATTTTTGGGAACATTTGCCCGATATTTTCTCGTGGATTTACTATTCGGAAAAATAGTTCATGAGAGGAGCGTTGTCCGTTAAATCGGTATCAAACTTCATACAAGCCGTCTCCGAAGCGCATTCAGCGCAAAAGAGCACACAACAGACACGCCAATAATAATGCATGAAGACACGACAGACTCAATGATTATGCTAGAAATGAGGCTTATTAAAGTTCCCGTTACAGCCATTGCAAGGTAGAAAATGGCCATTGCAGCCCCCTTTTGCTCACTGGTTGATGTCATCGTAATGCGATTCAAAGGCGCTGCGGCAAATCCAAATCCCAGTGTATATCCTACCATGGGGAGAACAAACGAAAAGACGTACTGAGGAAAAAAATAGGAAAGGGCCGCCAGAAGGCCGCCAAAACAAGCTGAAAAACCCAGGCCCCAAGCAATTAGCCGCTGCATGTGCATTTTATCCAATAGCACTTTGACAAGCTGCGCGCCTAAGATATAGCCTCCAAACACAGGGATTTGCATCAAGCCAAACTGAGTTGGAGTAAGCTGCAAATGTTCCATAAGTAAGAAAGGCGAGACGGTAATCCATCCGATCACTCCGCCATACGCTAATCCAAAGGACAATGCAGATAAGATAAAAGCAGAGTTGGAAACGATTCTCACATAAGCTAATCGAATCTGTTTCAGATTCAAGCGCTCGCAAGATGCGCTTTCGGGCATATAGCGCCATAGGCCTATCAGGGCAAGGATAGAAATAAGAAATAGAGTAAGAAATATCCCCCTCCAGCTTGTGAAAAGCAAAAGCAAGCCGCCAAGTACAGGCCCGATTGCCGGAGCAATCACTGCCGCAGATCCCATCCAAACTAAAATATGGATTGCCTTGCGATCTTCATACACATCATGAACACTTGCATAGCCCGCTACCATCATGGAGCACACGCCAATCCCTTGCACAAACCGAGCAATCATTAACCAGCCAAGAGTCGATGCCATAGCGCAACCCAGAGCTGAGAGCAAAAACAATAACCCGCCTCCCAATAGGATGGTTTTTCTCCCATAACGATCCGACCAAGGGCCCACAAGCAATTGGACAGACATACTGCCAGCCAGCCATGCCGTAATCGTCAATTGGATCTGATTGAGAGACAGCTTGAACTCATTGGCAATCAAAGGAAGGGCCGGCAAATACATGTCATTGGACATGTTTGTACAAAACTCGTACACAATTAAAAAAACAGGAAAAAGAAAAGAAACAGTTCGCTTATTCATGAGAAGAAGAATACATCAAAAATCGCTCTCTCAGCAATAAAAACTCAGTGCACGTATTGCTTTTCCCAATAGGGATGATCGAGGACTTTTTCATAACAATTGGTTACCGGATCATAGATTCTTACCGGATCTAAGTTAGATCCATAATAGCGCTGCAAATACTTGACAGGGTCGTTCGGGATAAACACTTCCACGCCATCGAAAAGAGTCTTTTTCAAGGGAAAAACTGTGTCGAATGAAGTCGGGACAGTAAAGCGCCTCTCACGGATCTTTGTCCATTCGGGAAAAACGCAACTTGTATCTAGCGAGAAGATAAAGCGCAGGGTTTTTGTTTCCGGCTCTATGGCAAAATGGTAGATGTCGATCAAGGTGCGGGTTTTTCGGACATAGACTTTAAAATAAGTATGAGGGTTCATGCGGCCTGACCAATCTTGCAGGCTGTATTTTTGCGGATCGAGCTGCGAAAGAGTTCTGCGCACATTATCGAAGTCCGGCTCTAAGACAGCGATATCAATATCCCAGTCCCAGGGAATACCCCCCCCATAGCGGTAAGCGCCGAGGCAGGTGCCGCAATCGATCCACCAGGGGATGTTTGCCGCATTCAAAAGCGCAGCGATTTCACGAAGGGCCTCTTTTTCAAGAGAAAGAAGGTTTTCCTCTCCCGGCCGTCTTTGATAGCCTTGGGAGGCAATCCATTCAGCTTCTCCCATTTTAATGCCCCATGCCTCGTACTGCTCTAAATGAGAGGAGGGGATGGAGTTTTTGTAGCTGGCAATTCTTGCTGACCTGTGCTCGCGGGTCGTAGATGAAAGGTAGGCAAGCCCTTTTACAGTAGCGCCCAAGGCTGTGCTAATGGGGAGGGCGAGAAGACTTGCGCCCATCTTAACCCAAAAAGCATCTTTGTAGTCGAAGCGCTGTGTATAAACCCACTTCCCATCCCTCGCCGGAGTGGCGAGCTGTCCGCAAAAGACATATTGAAACGGACTGAGCAGCACATCTCCTGCGTGCTCGAGTCCCGTTGCGTCCGTTGAGGCGCTATTTAAAAATAAGCTGCCGCTTACAGCGTAATAAGCATAGACAAGAGGAATAAAAGTATCTCGTGCAGTATCGACAATCCAATCCCATAAATGGTCCCACATATACTTTCCCCTATTCGGCGGGACTATAGAAAAGGAGAAGTATTCCTTCAATACTACAACATAAAGTGAAAGGCTCCGGCGGGCGCTTGGAGCTGCTTTTCGATCAATCCGGGAATTGCTTTCCTTCTCCGCTCAAGGTCCTCTTGCGACCACGGATAGATTCCCAAATCAGTCAAAAATTGGACTGCAGAAAGAACAAATTCTGCACACTCCAAGGGAGCGGAAGTCTGAAAAATTCCTTCCTCACACCCCTTTTCAATCAATTTTGCATAGAGGGGGGCTTGCTTCATGAGCGTAACTGCAAGAAGACGCGTATGCATCGCCTCATTGCCTCTTTTGTGCAGCTCTTCGAGAATTTGAGGACTCGCAAGCTTGCGCCCCGATTCGATGAGAACCCGCATCTTCTCTAAAGCGTTTCCCTCCATCTTTTCAAGAAAGGCCACCATTTTTTCGAGATGTCGATTGACAATCTCTTCAGCCACCGCTTCTAAAAGCTCTTCTTTAGATTTGAAGTAATGATAAATCGTCCCTTTCGCAATCCCTAGACAATCCATGACCCCTTGCAGAGTAATTCTTTCACCCCCCTTTTTTTGAAAGAGGACGCGCGCCGCCTCTACAATTTCCGACCTTCTTTCAAAAGGTTTTTTTACAATCCTCACCATTCCCCACCAAAGTTATTGACCGACGGTCGGTCGTTTCCTATAATCTTACTCTTTCAGAACTTAAAGAGGAACCATGAAGAACAAACGAATCCTGATCTCAGGCGCCGGCATCGCCGGGCTCACCCTTGCCTATTGGCTCAAGCAGGCGGGATTTACTCCCGCCTTGATCGAAAAATACCCCGCCCTGCGAACGGAGGGCTATAAACTCGACATTCGAGGCACCGCTCTTGACGTCATCCAAAAAATGGGGGTGTATCCTTCCGTCTTCGAGTCGAGAACCCGGATCCGGGAATCGATTTTTGTAGATCAAAAGGGCCGGCAGATCACGCAAACGGACCCCGACCTTTGCGGCGCTCGCGTGGAGGGGGACCTCGAGATTGTCCGGGGAGATTTATGTGAGATTCTATTTGATCGGATCGGAAATACGGAGTGCCTTTTTGGCGACTCGATTGTAAATCTCCTCGATCAAGAAGATGGAGTTCGCGTCGATTTCAAAAACAATCCATCGCGCATGTTTGATTTAGTCGTGAAAGCGGATGGGCTCCACTCCAAAGTGAGGCTATTAAGCTTTGGCGATGAGTCGCAATTTTTGCGCAAGCTCGGCCTTTATGTCTCTTTCTACTCTATTCCCAATTTCATGAACCTCGATTGCACTGAGATTGAATTTCACCGGCCCAGGCAATTCGCTATTGCCTATTGTCCTCAAAAAGGAGATGCAAAAGCAGGGTTTGCGTTTTCCTCAAATCCACCCGCAGATCTCGATCTCCGAGACCCGGTTCAGCAAAAGCAGTTTTTACAAAACGCCTTTCGCGATGCAGGCTGGGAAATCCCCCGCATTTTGTCCTTCATGAAAGAGAGCCCTGATTTCTATTTCGACTGCATGGCGCAGGTTCAGATGCCTCGCTGGACAAAAGGGCGCATTGCCTTGGTCGGCGATGCCGGATATGCGGTCTCTCCCGTCGCAGGACAGGGGACAAGCGTAGCTCTCATAGGTGCCTATGTGCTCGCTGACGAGCTGAAAAAAGCGCAAGGAGATTATATAGCCGCGTTCGAGCGCTATGAAATGCGCCTCAAAGAATATGTGAGAAAAAATCAAGAATTGGCGAAGATGAGCACCGCTCTCATGGAGGGAGATGGAGCGAGCTGGCTCACGAGCCTTAGCCTCTTTCTCGGACGGCATTTACCTACAAGCCTAATTCGGTTGTTTAAAAAATGGGGACAAAGACAAACAGCAAAAGCAGCGCGGGCGATTGCACTTTAGCTCAAGACATCAAGCGCGAATCGCAGCGATTGATTGCCTGGAGAGTGTGTACAAAATAAGAAAGAAGACGAAAACCCAGAATTTGTTGCCCTATAAGCGCCCCCGAAGGGGCGCCATCGACTTATTAGCAGCCTGGATTTAGGAACTTGGCAGCGCAGTTGCTGACGCATACATCATAAGCGCGGTCCCCTCCTCCAAAGAGCTGGGAACAGTTTTCTACACAAGCCCTATAAGCATCTCCATCAGCCGCACAAGCGGTGATTGTTGCCAATGTGCCCAATACCAGCGCAGTAATCGCCATTGGCTTTACCACGTCTGCTAATTTATAATTCATTGCACTGTATCCACTAGATTCAATTCTCATTTTTTACTCCATTTGTTTGATTTCCTAAAAAAATTGTTCTCAAAAAACTCGTCCAAAATCAATCACCCTCTCTTATAAAAAAGATTGTTCTCCAGCCACACAAAAGATCCCTTTCACGCTCCCTAAGTTGCGCCATTGTGAAAAGGTATTTCACTATAGAATTTTTGAAAGGAACAAATTCCTTGCGTGCAGCTTCGAGGTCTTTTTCGATTTGACGAGAAGCTTCTAAACCCCATGCCTTACGATACATTTTATGAAGCCAAGTATTTCTCGCATCTCTGATCTCTTTTAATGAGAGTGGAGGATTACCATACCAATGATTGTAATCAGCAGGAGCATAAATACTATCTGTGTTCTCTTCAAAAATAGTTCGCACTTCGTGTAGTTTGGCCGAAATCAAGTCGACCCTTGCTATAAGTGTTTTCAAGTTTGATGAGATCTCTTTTTCAGCTCTCATAAGATTTTGATCCAGCAACTCAAGATCCACATTGCTGGTTTCTACAGATTTAGCAAACATAATCACCTACCAAAGTAGTCCGTTGCATCAAAATAGTTTTTAAGTTGCTATAACCGGACTTTCGTTTTCACTCCTAAAAAATGCGCTCCAAAGGGCGCACAAATCGCTCAGGTCTCTCTTGTAAACAAGACTGCTTTCCAGCCAAACAAGAGATCCAATTCACGCTGCCACACATGCTTTATTGCGCAAAGAAACCGCTCTATGGATTTTTTGAAAATAACCTGTTCTTTGTTTGCATCTTCGAGGTATTTCCCAATGTGACAAGCGATTCTTAGATCGAACGCTTTGTCGTCCATTTCCTGAATCCAAGCTTTTCTCGCATCCCTAACCTCCTTTAATGAGGTTATGGTACTAAACCACCCTTCGTAATCGGCAGGAACATAATTGGTTTTTTGGTTTTCCTTAAGAGAGGTTTCTACTCTTTGTAGTTGCCGCTTAATTGAGTCGACTTTTGTTATAAGTGAACTCAACTTGAATGAGAGATCGCTATCGGCATCCATAAAATTATGATCCAGGAACCTGGAATCTTTATCATTGGTTTCTACAGTTTTAGCTAACATGGTCACTTACCAAAATAATCCGTCCATATCAAAATGGTTTTTAAGCTGCTGTAACTGGACTTTCGTTTTCACTCCTAAAAAATACACTCCAAAAGGCGCACAAATCACTCAGGTCTCTCTTGTAAACAAGACTGCTTTCCAGCCAGATAAGAGATCCAATTCACGCTGCCACACATGCTTTATTGCGCAAAGAAACCGCTCTATGGATTTTTTGAAAACAACCTGTTCCTTGTTTGCATCTTCGAGGTATTTCCCAATATGACAAGCGAGTTTTAGATACACCGCTTTGGTGCCCATTTCCCGAATCCAAGCTTTTCTCGCATCTCTAACCTCTTTTGATGAGGTTATGGTACTAAACCATCCCTCGTAATCGGCAGGAACATAATTGGTTTTTTGGTTTTCCTTAAGAGAGGTTTCCACTCTTTGTAGTTGCCGCTTAATTGAGTCGACTTCTATTATAAGCGACATCAAATTCAATGAGAGGTCGGATTCAGCGCCCATAAGGTTCCTGTCCAAGAATCTAGGATCTTTATCATTGGTTTCTATAGTTTTAGCAAACATGGTCACCTACCAAAATAGTCCGTCCATATCAAAATGGTTTTTAAGCTGCTGTTTTGCTACATCGCTGCGTTGGACTGCAGCCCTAAACTCATCCGCCACAAATTGTTCGTACCTCCTCATTGCGCCCAAATTTTGCTTTCCTTCTTCTATTTGTCGCCTTAGGGATTCACAAGCTCGAAACACAGAGTCATAATTTTTTGGTAGATAAGCATGTTCTCGCTCTGCATCTAGTAATCTCAACTCCTCTTGCATATGAATCTGCACTTGCTCGCATCGACCCAGCTCTCCATGATATTTTAGCAGTTGCTGCGCAGCTTCTTGTACGCGTAAATACGCAGTTGCGCGTCTACCTTTCAACACTTCCACTTCCTGGGTACCCCGCATCATGTTCCTTATTCCAGGTCCGTAAGGCACGTCTTCTGAAGAGAATTTTCCATATTTAGGGGGGCTCGGCTCGCGCTTTACAACAAAACCCTTCCCCAAAAATTCAGGAGCTCCCCTCACAACCACACGATGTTTCTCTCGCTCTTCCTCCCTATATTCTTGAGCTTGAGTTTCATTGCTCATTCTCACCGACCTATTTTCCCAAAAAAAGCGAGCAACCTTGAGCACAATTGTAGGAATTCCACCAATAGCCTCTTCCAAGAAGGCTGTCGACATTTCAGAGACACCCTTTAGAGCCCCCTGCTGCATTGCTTGATAAGTTTGTGTTCGAAAGTCTCCAACAGAATTTGCTGCCATTCCCTCTCCTTTTTGACCGGTCTTTTAAAATTGGCGGGCATAATATTTTGATTAAACATTTTTAAGGAAGTGGTAATCTTTATTTTAACCAAAACAGATTAAGCTTAGTCGTTTGTGAATTTTACCAGCCATTTTCAGTCAATTGACGGGGGATAGAGCTTTGCTTTCGTCGGCCTCAATTCGGCAAAAAAAAGAGCGGGCTTACCGTGGTGAGGCATCCAAAAAAAACGAAATGAGCCTCAAAGAATCTGTGAGAAAAAATCAAGAATTGGAGAAGATGAGCACCGCTCTCATGGAGGGAGATGGGGACAAAGACAAACAGCAAAAGCAGCGCGGGCGATTGCACTTTAGCCCAAGACATCAAGCGCGAATCGCAGCGACTGATTGCGGCCATAGAGCGTATTTTGCCCGAAGACCAAATGCGGAACATTATCAATGGCACCGGCGGCAAGGTGAGCGCAGCCGATCTTCTCGCATACCAGATTGGATGGGGGCAATTCCTCATTCGTTGGTACGAAGCTGGCATCGAGGGAAAAATGCCGGAGATGCCGGGAGAGGGCTTTTCAACTTGGGACTATGTAGAAATTGCAAGGCATTTTTACCGCACCCGCAAATACGGCTCTATTGAGGAAGAGATCCTCGCTTTTCAACAAACGGTTTTGACTATTCTCGAGATTGTAATAAAAGAACATCGAAACGGGAGGCTCGACCAAGCCGGCGTTTGGCCTTGGTGCACATTGCCATCGGGGAAAATGTGGCCGCTTGGCAAATGGATCCGCGTCAACACCGCCTCTCCCTACAAAC
>JAKBAE010000072.1 GCA_021809325.1 bacterium | reverse complement strand
TCCTCCAAATATTTGGAGGAAGCAGGCGTTGGGGAAACTATCGTTGGCCATCGCAACCGGGCTTCGGAAATTTTTTCCGTCCATAGGCACGGAGCCTTTCATAAGATATTCCGATTCTTTTCCATATCTAAAACCCGTAATTAATTCTCCTCCATAATATCCGATGATCTCTCCTGCTTGGATAGGGTCAACGGCATAAAGGCCGCACGAATTAGAAGGGGAGTTGGGCTTCTCTTGTAAGGAACTTGGCTGAACCGATAGCCGTGGAGGGTTTTTAGCGAATTTTTTCTGCATTCTTTCTAGATATTTTCTGATGGGAGCACTTACAGAGGGCTTATCAATGCTAAGCATATCTCGATCGTTCCAGACGACATTCGTCAACTCCTGCGGCGTAGCGACAATGTTATCGACGACAGAAACGCCAGGGTCTAAACATGCTTCATCGATGTTGTGATGGTTTTTGACGGATTCCTCAATCCTCTTCCATTCCTCAGGATTAGTGGAGGGAGCGGTATACTTCAAGAACTTGGCAACGGTGCCGCCGTCACTTGTCCTCAATTTAAGATCTGCATTAAGGGAATTCAACAATTTAAGACCTTGCAGGTTTCCTTGAAGAGCTAAGTGGTGGGCAGGAGAAAAGCCGTATACGTCTTGTGCGTTGAGGTCGGCCTGCTTTTCAGCCATTTCAGAGATAGCGTCTAGGTTCCCCGCCATAGCTGCAAGATGGATCGGTGTGATTTGATGCAGCGAAAATTTTTCGTTTAATGGGGGGCACTCTTGATTGATGGAAGGCGTCGGCGAGCATGATGAAAAAATGCGGTTCAAGAGAGAGGGGGTGCAGCAGTTTTGGATCTCTTCGGAAATAGCCGAAGAATTTTGAAATAGCGCTTCGGCTAGCGAAGGGCAGGGGGAGGATGAAAAACTGGCCGTATCGAGAGCGGGATACTTAACAGAAAGTGCAAGACTCATAAAATTACCTGGGTGTGGTTAAGAAATGGAAATGATTTATATATAGTTGAGCTGATTTTGGGCAAGTTATTTTTTACCGTTGAGTTTTAAAAATATGATTATTCTTCACCTTAATTCCTGATATTATTACAATCTTGTTGGTTTAGTTTATGGAACATTTGTTTTGCGATAAAAATGAAGCGGTCAAATTGGATCTTTATAACCAATTTATGCAAGACCGAACAGAAGAAGCCGGGATTTCTTTCTATCTCTACCGTCTTCTTCTTGAGTCGTTGCCAAAAGAAATTTAGATAAATTAGGATTTATATTTTGCTATTTCAAATTAAAGATTTGGTTTTCTCCTATTTTCTTGGGAAAGAAAAAGTGGAGGCTCTCCGCGGATTAACCCTAACGATTCGAAAAGGGGTCATGACGGCCATCTCGGGTCCTTCGGGATCGGGCAAATCAACGCTGTTAAACATTCTAGGTCTTATCGAACCGGTTCAAGAAGGAAAAGTGCTCTTTCTCGGCGAGGACCTGGCCGCTCTTACGGAAAGGGAAAAAAACATGATGAGAAGACACCGCTTTGGGTTTATCTTTCAGCAATTCCATCTAATCCCCCCTCTCACGGCTGAAGAAAACGTCGCCTACTTCCTCATCAGCCAAGGCTGCTCCAAAGAAGAAGTTCGCGCGCGCACCCAAGAAGCCCTAGAAGCAGTCGGTCTCTGGTCTTACAGAAAGCAAAAACCATCCGAGCTCAGCGGCGGTCAAAAGCAGCGCGTCGCGATCGCACGGGCGATAGCAAAAAAGCCCGACGTCATCATCGCAGATGAGCTGACAGCCAGCCTCGACAGAAAGACAGCCCAGGAAATCATGAAGATCCTCGCCAACCTCAAAAACACCTCCATCGTCCTCACCACACACGACCCCATGGTCGAAGAGTATGCCGAAGACCATATCCACCTCATCGACGGGAGGCTCTCATGATGACCTTCTTCCTCGCCTTCCGCAACCTCTTCCGCAACATCCGAAGGACCATCGCCGTCCTCCTCACCGTCGCACTCGGCGCCGGAGCCCTCTTCTCCTTTGACGGCTTCATCCATGGCGTTTTAAACGAATACCGCGACACCACGATCCACGCCCACTACGGCTATGGACAGATCCACACGAAAGACTATCGCGGCAACGTCTTCGAAGACCCCCAAGCCCACTGGATCCCCCGCGCCGACATCCTCGAAAACACACTCCTCGACCAGCCCGGCGTAGCGCAAGTATTCCCCCGCGTCGGCTTCTCCGCCCTCCTGAAAAAAGGCAAGACAACCATCAACGGCGCCGGACAAGGGATCGCAGCAGATCGCGAAGCTACATTCTTCCACAGCCTCAACGTCGAAGAAGGCGAGCATCTCACCACACAAGAAGACGGCATCCTTCTCGGACGCGGCCTAGCCAAAGCCCTCAACGCAAGTCCCGGAGACGCAGTCACCGTAATGGCCACCTCCAATCACGGCATCATCAAAAAAGATACCTTCACCGTCACCGGCATCTTCCACACCGGATCGCTCGACTTCGACAGCCGCGCCTTCCGCATCCAGATCGACGCCGCCCAGCGCCTCCTCAAAACCCCCAGGATCGAAAGCGTCGCCCTCGCTCTCACCTCCCTCTCCGACTGGAACTCCGTCTCAACCTTCATCCAAGAGCAGTTCCCCGAACTCGAAGCCACCCCCTTCGATGTCCTCGACGAAGTCTACTATCAACACTCCGTCGACTGGCTCAACGCCCAATACTCCGTCGTCCAGTTCATCATCCTCGCCATCGTCCTCCTCGGTATCTTCAATGCCATCTCCACCTCCATCCTCGAGCGAAAACAAGAGATCGGCAACCTCAGGGCTAACGGCGAATCCATCACCCGCGTCCTCCTCCTCATCCTCACCGAAGGCGTCCTCCTCGCCTTCTTCGGCGCCCTCTCCGGCATTTTCCTCTCGTTTGCCCTCCTCAAACTCTTCGTCCACCAAGGCTTTGCCATGCCCCCCGGCCCCGGCATGACGAAACAATTCCTCGTCACCTTCGCCTTCAAGCCCTCCATGATCGTCACCACCGTCGCCCTCAGCAGCCTCGCCGCACTCATCGCGTCGCTCCTCGCCGGTCTGCGCGTCGCCAAAATGACGATCGCCAAGAGCTTGCGTTCGTATTAAGGGCTCCGCCCTTAAGATCCCGCCAAAGGGCAAGCCCTTTGGAAACCCCGTATTTTTTTTCATAGCTGATCGCGCATGCGCGATCAGCTATTTTAGTATAAAGCATTGGGATTCCAAAGGGCTTGCCCTTTGGCGGGATTTTATAAGGGCGGAGCCCTTAAGAGACGATGCGGAGCGAGGGGGAGAGCTTGAAGGTTGTGGGCTTGAGGGGGTAGGGTTTGATGCCCATGACGCCCCAGTAGGTTTGGTCTTCGGGGTCTTCGTAGGAAACGAGGAGCTGGTGGCCTGGGTGGATGGTTTTTTTGGCGAAGTAGAGGACTTCGAGGGGAGCTGGGGCGAGGCCGTAGGGGTTTTGGGGGATGCGCTCGTAGCGGATGGTGACGTTGGGGGTGTCGGAGTGGTTGATGAAGCGAGTGAAGTTTCCGTTATGTTGGGCGTCGAGGTTGAGGATGTAGAGGCGGCGGGGGTGGAAGCGCCGTTTGGGGTCGAAGAGTGTGTGGTCGGGGTGGGCGAGGCGGATGTCGGCGAGGGGGGCGAAGGCGTAGTCGGAGTCCTCGGGGTCGTTTTGCGCTTCGAGGGAGAGGGTGCCGGCATAGGGGGCGATGAGGGTGCCGCGGGGGATCGGCTTGGCTTGGGGGTGGAGGAAGATCCCGTGGCCGAGGGAGTGGGGGAGCTTGCGGAGGATGAGGGAGTGGGGGAGTCCGTTTTGGAGGATTCTGGGGAGGATGTCGGCTAGCGTTTGCAACGTTTTTTTTGAGGCTGTGGGAAGGGTGATGTTTTGCTTTTTGAGCTGAGTGGAAATGAGGTTGTTTAGTTGCGGTGTTGTTAGTTGGCGGGGTAGTTTGTATTTCATGATCTTAATTATGGATTATTTGGTGTTTTTTAGGAAGGGGGTAGAAATTTTTAATGGTGATTGGAAGAGGGGATTTGGGTATGCTAGATAGGCATGGAAAATCTTCAGGAAGAAATTCAAAAAAGACGCACCTTTGCGATCATTAGCCACCCCGATGCGGGTAAGACGACGCTGACTGAAAAGCTCCTTTTGTATTCGGGGGCGATCCATACGGCCGGGATGGTGAAGGGGCGGAAGGGGCGGAGGGCTGCCGCTTCGGATTGGATGGCGATGGAGCAGGAGAGGGGGATCTCGATTACTTCGTCTGCGATGCAGTTCACGTATAAGAATACGGTCATTAATGTGCTGGACACCCCGGGCCACGAGGATTTTTCTGAAGACACCTATCGTACACTGACGGCGGCCGATTGCGCGATCATGGTCATCGATGCGGCGAAGGGGATTGAGAAGCAGACGCGAAAACTGTTTGAAGTGTGTAGGCTGAGAAAGATCCCGGTGATGACGTTCATCAATAAGATGGATATGCCGGGGAGAGAGCCTCTCGAGCTGATGAATGAGGTGGAAACGGTTTTGCAAATCCACTCTTCGGCAATGAATTGGCCGATTGGTCTGGGCAAAGAATTCCGGGGCGTCGTCGATCGGAGAAGGGGGGAGTGTCTCTTTTTTGCGAAGACCTCGATTGGCGGATCGCAGAAGGCGGAGATTACCCGCATGCCGCTTGAGAGCGTAGGCGATAGTGCGCTTCAGGAGGAGCTAGAGCTTCTGGAGATGGCGGGAAATCCTTTTTCGAGAGAGGACTTTTTGCGAGGGGCTGTGACGCCTGTTTTCTTTGCGTCGGCGCTGACGAATTTCGGGGTGGAGCCCTTTTTTGATGCGTTCATTGAGCTGGCGCCAAGTCCTGGGCCGCGCTTGGCTGATTTGCCAGGGGGCGGGGAGGTTGTCATCGACCCGCTGGAGACTCCGTTTAGCGGGTATGTCTTCAAGCTGCAGGCGAATATGGACCGGCGCCATCGCGACTCGATGGCCTTTATCCGGATTTGTTCAGGCAAGTTTGAAAGGGATATGACCGTCAGGCACCACCGGCTTGGGCGCGATGTCAGGCTCGCGAGGCCGCATAGCTTGGCGGCAGGGGAGAGGAGCACGCTCGATGCGGCGTTCCCCGGGGATGTCATCGGCGTGATCAATCCGGGCCTCTTTACGATCGGCGACACCCTTTCTTTGAAGGGCGGCTTTTCTTTTAAGCCGCTGCCGCAGTTCCAGCCGGAGATTTTCGCGAGGATTTTTCCGAAAGATGTGGGCAAGAGGAAGGCGTTTGATAAAGGTGTGATGCAGCTCATCGACGAAGGGGCGATCCAGATGCTCCGCTCATTTGAACAAGAGCGGGACTTGCTTTTTGCGGCTGTCGGCCAGCTCCAGTTTGAGGTGATGCAATACCGCTTGAGGGATGAGTATGGCGTGGAGACGGCTTTCGAGCTTCTCCCATACCAGTGCAGCGCCTGGGTCGAAGGGGATCTGCAGAAGTTTAAAAAGCCAACTTCTGCCTTGCTCATGCAGGATCGTCAGGGAAGGCCTATGGCGCTTTTCAGTAGCCAATGGGAAAAACAGTACTGCGCCCAGCAAAATCCTCAGCATCAGCTCATCGACGTAGCTGTTTAATTTATTTATGAAATCTTAATTATCCCCTGCTAGAGTTGCTGCAAATTTTAAGAGGAGGTGGATTATGCCAAGTATTTTCTATCTGGGGTTTCCTAGGAGAGATGACATTTCTATTTCAAAAGATCACGAAGGTAGGCTCTATTCTAGATTCGGCAAGATTGAAGCGAAGGGATCCGAGGCAGAAAAACTTTTATTTAAAGATGCGAAGGCCTTCCGCGATATTTTATTGAACTATGTTGAGATTCCGGGCCAGGTCCGCTCAAAATACGGAAGCCTGGTTGCCAAACACTCCGCTTTGGCTGATGTCTCCGTTTACAACAACATTCTTCTTAGTGATTCGACGGCCAAGAAGGTGACGGCTCTATTTGGCTCTGTTGCGCTGAAGGATTCTAAAGTTGAAAACGTCGTTTCAGCTGGGAAAGTGGGATTGGAGCGCGCTTCTGTAGAGGGTAAGGTGCAGGCATGTTACGACATCGCCCTTGAGAACTCTTCCGCATCAGCCCTTTCATCTGATTTTGGAAAAATTACAGTCAAACAAACGGATGGCACTCGAAGGACAATCAGCCAGATCAGCGCGCAGGGCAAAATTATTGCGCAGGGAAGTACTGTTCAAGATGTCGCGCTTCATATAGATCAGGATCAAAAGGCGCATCTAGATTTGACGGATACGGAGGTCCTTGGAAACATCGCTGTAAAAGTGCAAGATTTCCACGGAACATTCTATGGGAATATAAACGGCAAAGAATTCCATCACCCTTCTGCTTTTGCGGCTTATCTTCGCACCGGTCGTATGGAAGACGCTGAAGCTGCGCCTACGACAAAGCACTTCACTCTTTTGATTAAAGGAGAAGAGATGCCGAAAAATATCTCTTTTGAAGGTTTTGAGACGGATGAAATCACTTCTGAAAAGACAGCGGATGGGATTCTCGTCTCCGGCGTAAAAAGGAAATAAGCTTTCTACACCTTTTTGCTTGGGCAAAAAGGTGTTTTTTTTTGGTGGTGGAAATTATTTTTCTCAGGTATGTAAACCATTTTAAATGGAACATACATTTCACCCGCACATTCCTGCAGAAAAAAAAGTTCCGGAATTTACATTTCGGGCTACTTTTCTCGGCCTTTTTTTCGGTTTTTTCTTTGCCGCAGCCAATGCATATCTAGCATTAAAGATCGGCCAAACCGTTTCCGCATCGATTCCGGCAGCCATCTTATCGATGGGGATGATGAAGGTGTTTTTTCGCAACACATCGATCCTTGAACATAATATCGTTCAGACCATTGCGACAGTCGGCGAAGGTCTTGCCGGAGGAGTCATCTTCACTATTCCGGCCCTCTTTTTAATGGGTGATGCCCCGAGTCCCGGGAGGGTTTTTCTTCTCTCGGCTTTGGGAGGAGTCCTTGGCATCCTTTTTATGATCCCTATGCGCAGGTTCATTATCGTCGAAGAGCATCGAAAACTTCCTTTTCCCGAAGGGACAGCCTGTGCGGAGATCCTAAAGGCAGGAGAAAAGAGCTCGGGAACCGTGATGATGGCTTTCTGGGGGGCCTTGGCAGCTGTTTTTTATAAAATCTGCTCCAACATCCTCTTTGTTTGGAAAGAGACTCCCACTTGGGCGTTTACCTTTTATCAAAATGCCTCTTTTAGCATTGATACCACCCCTGCTCTTCTCGGCGTCGGATACATTATCGGATCGAGGATCACTGCCCAGATGTTTGCGGGAGGCTTTATCGCATGGTGGATGATCATCCCTTTGATCAAAATCTTTGGCTTGGGCACTGAAGCGATCTATCCTGCGACGCTTCCCGTCTCTCAGCTTTCTGCAGATCAAATCTGGGAAAATTATGTTCGCTATATTGGCGCCGGAACCGTTGCAGTCGGCGGCCTTCTCAGCTTAATACGCATTGCGCCTCTTCTTTACAAAACTGTCCATGTCAGTGTGAAGGAGCTTTTTCGTGGGATTTCAAGAGAGCATCTTCAACGGACAGACAAAGATATTTCATTAGCATGGCTTATTTTAGGATCGATTGGAGTTGTTCTTGTTCTTTGGCTTTTTCCAACTTTGCCGATGAATTTTTTCACAATCGTCTTGCTTGTCATTTTGAGTTTTTTCTTTGTCGCCGTCACTTCTCTCACCGTTGGGCTTGTCGGAAGCTCTTCGAATCCCGTTTCGGGCATGACGATGACGACCTTGCTTTTGACGTGTATTATTTTTGTCCTTCTCGGTTGGACGGAGAGGATCTATCTTCTTTCCGCCATCACGATGGGATGCGTCGCTTGCGTTGCCATTTCGATGGCCGGGACGACGTCGCAGGACCTTAAGACCGGCTTTTTACTCGGCGCAACGCCCCGCTCTCAGCAAATCGCTGAGCTCGTTGGCGTGATCATCCCGTCGATCGCTCTGGGATATATTCTTTATGTTTTAAACGCGGCCTATCAGATTGGCTCTCCTGCTATGCCGGCCCCTCAAGCCGCGCTGATGGCGATCATCGCAGACGGTGTGATTGGCGGCGAGCTGCCCTATGCCCTTGTAGGCGCAGGCATTGTCATTGGGCTGGGAATGGCCCTCTTGCGAGTGCCCATCCTTCCCATTGCGCTGGGGATCTATCTACCCCTTTCCCTCACTTCAGCCATTTTGATAGGGGGGATTGCCCGAGAGGCGGTCAACCGCATTCTTGCGACGGAAGAGTCGCAAGAGCGCGGCACATTGCTCGCATCAGGATTTATTGGGGGGGATGCCATTACGGGAATTCTCATCGCCTTTCTTACGATCATTGGACTCATTCCCGCAGAAGCCCCTTCTCTTTTGCCCGGATGGGTCAGCTTTTTGTTGTTTTGTCTTCTAGCGGCAGGACTAACTTATTTTACCTGTAAAAGAGGGAAGCGGTCATGAATTTAAAGGGAAAAGTAGCCGTTGTGACAGGCGGCAATAGCGGAATTGGGGCCGCGATTGTGTTAGAATTGGCGAAGCAGGGGGCCAATATCGTCATTGATTACCGCTCCCATCCGGAAGCGACAAGCGATTTAGAAAAAAAAGTCGCAGCGCTCGGAGATCAGGCGATTGGGATAGAGGCCGATGTAAGTAAAATCGCCGATCTGCAGATGCTTGTCGATGCCGCCGTCAAGCAGTTTGGCCATCTGGACATCTTCGTGAACAATGCGGGAGTTGAGACGAGGACGACCATTCTCGATACGACGGAAAAGCAGTTCGATACCGTTTTAGAGGTAAACCTCAAGAGCGCATTTTTCGGGACGCAGATCGCGGCCAAGCAGATGATCAAGCAGGGCAAGGGTGGGCGGATCATCAACATCACCTCGGTCCATGAAGATTGGCCGATGCCGGGAAATATCCCTTACTGCCTTTCTAAAGGAGGGATGCGGATGCTTACGCGTACGGCGGGCATTGAGCTGGCCGAGCACAATGTGCTTGTCGTAGGCGTAGGGCCCGGCGCCGTGGCAACGCCCATCAATCTCTCGACGATGAAAAATCCTGCCCTCATGGACAAGCTCGATACGGCGATCCCGCTTGGACGGATGGCAAAGCCGGAGGAGATCGCAAGCGTAGTCGCATTTTTAGCCGGCGATGGCGCCTCCTACATGACGGCTACGACCGTTTTTGCCGATGGAGGCATCATGCATCAGAGTCCGGGGCTCTGATGACGGAAGAAGAGGCCCGTCTCGGCCAAGCACAAGAGTGGCGCAAATGGGGCCCCTATCTGAGCGAAAGGCAGTGGGGGACGGTGCGGGAAGATTACAGCCCGAATGGCGGGGCATGGGATTATCTCACGCACGACCAAGCGCGATCAAAGGCGTATCGCTGGGGAGAAGATGGGATTGCGGGTATCTCTGATATAGGCCAAAAACTCTGTTTTTCTCTCGCCCTTTGGAATGGCAAAGACCCCATTTTAAAAGAGCGGCTCTTCGGGTTGGCAAGCGATGAGGGGAACCACGGCGAGGATGTCAAGGAATACTATTTTTATCTCGACAATACTCCCAGCCACTCGTACATGCAGCTTCTCTATAAATATCCGCAGAATGCGTATCCGTATGAGCGTCTTGTCGAAGAAAACCGGCGCCGCACGCGAGATGATTTTGAGTATGAGCTCCTCGATACAGGAATTTTTGATGAAGACCGCTATTTCGATATTTTTGTCGAGTATGCGAAGGTTTCTCCCGAGGAGATTTCCATCCGGATTAGCGCGATCAATCGGGGGCCTGATGCGGCGGAGCTGACGCTTCTTCCCACTCTTTGGTTCCGCAACACCTGGGGCTGGAGCGCAAAGAAAAAAAAGCCTGAGCTGCACGCGGCCAAGGGGAGCATCTTGGCAAACCATCCCGAGTTAGGGAGTTATTGGCTCTCAACAGATCATCCCGACGAGATGCTTTTTACCGAAAATGAGACGAACAATGAAAAGCTCTTTGGCGCGCCAAACAAATCTCTCTTCGTCAAAGACGCCTTTCACGAAGCGGTTGTCCATGGCCGAAAAGAGAAGATCAACCCGAAGCAGCAAGGAACCAAGGCGGCATTTCTCCGCCATCAGCGGATCGAGGCCGGACAAACAGCCGTTTGGCACCTGAACTTGGGAAGTACTCCGGGTGTCTCGCCTAAAGCAAACGAGGCGCTGTTTGAAAAGCGCAAAAAGGAAGCGGATGCGTTTTACGACTCTGTGACGCCCTTTGCTCTGCCGGAAGATATGAAGAGGGTGCAGAGGCAGGCCTTTGCCGGCCTTCTTTGGAACAAGCAGTACTACCATTACAATGTCGCCAAGTGGCTGCAAGGCGATCCTGGCAATCCGAAGCCTCCGGAGGAGCGCAAAAACGGAAGAAACAAAGACTGGAAAACACTCGATGCCGCAGATATTTTCTCGATGCCTGACAAGTGGGAGTATCCTTGGTTTGCGGCTTGGGACCTAGCCTTTCACACCGTGGCTTTTGCCCTCATCGACTCCGGATTTGCCAAGCACCAGCTCCTCCTTCTTCTCAAAGAATGGTACATGCACCCCAACGGGCAGATCCCGGCCTATGAGTGGTCGTTTAGCGACGTCAACCCCCCGGTCCATGCCTGGGCGGCGATGCGTATCTATCAGATTGAGGCGCATCGGAGGGGGCGCAAAGACCGGGCGTTTCTGGAAAAAGTGTTTCAAAAGCTCTCACTGAACTTCACCTGGTGGGTCAATCGAAAAGACGACCAAGGCCGCAATCTCTTTGAAGGGGGATTTCTCGGACTGGACAACATCGGCGCTTTTGATCGGAGCATGGGGCCTCCTGAAGGGGGCACTCTCTTGCAGACCGACGGGACTGGATGGATGGGGATGTATGCGCTCAATCTGTTGCAGATCGCCCTCGAGCTTGCGACGGAAGATCCCGTCTATGAGGATATGGCGACCAAATTTTTCGAGCATTTTCTCATGATTGCCGATGCGATGAATAATATCGACGGAAGCGGCAACGGCCTTTGGGATGAACAAAAGGGTTTTTATTATGGCGCCTTGATTTTACCCAACGGAAAAAAAATCCAGATGGACATCGATACCCTGGTCGGGGTCATCCCTCTCTTTGCCGTAGCGACAAGCGAAGTACATTCGAGCGATTCCTTTCCAAACTACCGCAAGCGGTTCCAGTGGGTCATCGACAACCATCCTGAAAAGGTGGAGAAGATCGTCGACCTTAAGACGCTCGATTTCAAAAAACCGATCTTGATCTCTCTGGCTGATCCCGAAAAATTGCGCCGGATCCTCGAAAAGGTGCTCGATGAAAACAAGCTTCTCAGCCCTTACGGCATCCGCTCGGTATCCAAAGAGCTGGGCGAGCATCCATTTTCTCTTGAGATGGGCGGGAAAAGCTATGTTCTCAATTACGAGCCGGCCGAGTCGACGACGCCGCTCTTCGGCGGCAACTCGAATTGGAGGGGGCCGATCTGGTTCCCTTTGAACTTTCTCCTTCTCGAGTCGCTGCAAAAGTTCCACTATTTCCTCGGCGATGAGTTCAAGATCGAGCACCCCACGGGATCGGGCCAAAAAATGTCGATCTGGGATGTG
>JAKBAE010000003.1 GCA_021809325.1 bacterium | reverse complement strand
TTATTGCAGAAGAGGTGGTGGATCTTTATCCCGAATTAGTGGTGAAAGATGCTCAGGGACATATTACAGTGCAGTACCACAAGCTGGACGGACTCCTGCTGGCAGAAATCCAGCGATTACATAAAGAGTTACATAAAGAAATGGCGCGTCTTGAACAAAAATATGATTCATTCCTGTTTGGTTGATTTGTGAATATCCGCATAAATTTCTCCACTTTTCGCAAAGTGTATAAGCTGAACCGCCCATAAAATGCTACGGAGATTCATCCATTTGACACAGGGCGATTGCACGAAGAATTTCTTGACATGCCTTGTTCATAGAGAAAGACAGGATGAGCACGATCGCAAGCGGCATGATAAGCAGGATTATTTTTGGGTTGCAGGGCTTCCCTGCATCATGCCTATCATGCCCGATCTTCCCGCGGAGCGGATCCTGTATTTCTTTTCAAGCAAGTTATCGTGCAATCGCCCTGTCATTTGACATTGTTTGCGTGTAATTTCCTAAAGCGGGCAGAAATCTCTTTACTCTGACAAGGTGTTGCAGTAGTTTCATGACATGCAATTGATCGGCATCGATATCGGAGGAACAAAGATTTCTGTCTGCCTTGGGGATAGCGAGGGGCGCATTCTCTCTTCTCGAAGAATCGCGACGCAGCCGCTCGGCGGCGGCGCCCAAGGACTCCCTGCCATCGCTCATGAGATCGAAAAGCTGCAAGTCAACTGGGACGAGATTGCCGCTATCGGCATTTCCTCTCCGGGACCGGTCTCGACGAAAGAAGGGATCATGCTGGCCCCTCCTAACCTTAAGGGCTGGGAGAGGGCCCCTCTTGTTAGCTTTTTTGCCGATCGATTCCAAAGAAACGTCTTTATGAACCACGATGCGAAGGCTGCAGCTCTCGCCGAATACTTGTTCGGCCACGCAAAGGGAACTGCCAACCTCGTCTATCTCACTACAAGCACCGGCATGGGCGGAGGGGCAATTGTAAATGGCCGGCTCATCCAAGGCGCCAGTGATACGGCTACCGAGGTCGGCCATTATATCCTCGACCCAAATGGACCTGTTTGTCCTTGTGGACAGAGAGGCTGCTTTGAGGCCTTTTGCGGAGGGGCTGTCCTTGCGCAAAGAATGCAAAAAGAGATTCAGCTAAACCAAATTGATACAGCCGTTTTGCATGAGGCCAAAGGCGATCTTGCAAAAATCGATGCTACCTGCCTCATCCGTGCTGTAAAAAAATCGGATCCGTACGCACTTACGATCTGGAGCGAGTTTATCGAGAGGCTCGCTCAAGGCATAGGTATTGTCCTCATGGCTTTCAACCCAGAAGCAATCATCCTTGGCACCATGGCAAAGCATGCGGGAGATCACTTGTTTGATCCCTTAAAGCAAGCTCTGCCTCGATTTGCTTGGAAAGAGCCTCTTGCAGCATGCCGCATCGAAGCAAGCCAACTCCAAGCGCTCAGCGAGCTAAGCGGCATCGCGGTGGCCCTCACAGGCATACGATAGAGGCAATTGCATTTTAGTATTCTTTTTTCTAGACTATTCCCCCTCTTCTTAAGGAAAATAAATGAAAATAGAAAACACCAATTTTGCCAGCCTCCTCCCTTCCGCAAAACGCCGTAAACTTGAAGCAACGCATAAGCGAAAGGAAGTGTCATACGAAGCTGCGCCTCCAACTAAGCGTCCCAAAATCTCTGTATTATCTGAGGATGTTGAAATGAGGGACATCCCTGTTAAAATCCCTAAGCTGCCTCATCCATCTTCAAAAGACCGTTTTATTCCTAGCCGGGACCGGATCAACCAAATGATCGCCCATGCTCCGGAAAACTGGAGCAATACTGAGCGATGCCAGCACCTTGCCGGCGCCCTCCTTGGAACGCGCAAGCCTTGCGATGAAAAGGTCTTTTCCTTCACAGGAAAAGCGACTGCTTACAGGCATCCTTATAACCCGTCCACTCACTCTATAGACGAGGTAGAACATCCCAAATTAAAGGCTCGTAAATCTTTTAAAGCAGATGGATTAAAAGACGATTTTTACCACCAAGCTTTGGCCTATAGCAAAAGCTCTGACTCTTTTGCTGTGATCCTCGATGGCAAAATTTATGTGAATGGACATGAAATTCCCGACCGCTACTCCGCCCCCCCGACATCCCTTGCATTTACTCCAGATGGCAAGGGCATTCTTGCTGCCATGAAAGATGGGGCTCTTTTCGGGTACAACTTAACATTTACGCAAAATGGGATCCTTTTTCAAAAAACTTATGAAAGCTTCGACTTTTGTAATATGGAGCCGTATCATTGCCATCAACTTCTGATCTCGAATTCGGCAATTTTTATTGGCTCGGCCAACGGCCGGCTCAGCTCCATCGACCTAGGTAATCCGAACAAGGTGTGCGATTATTTACAGAAAGGAGGGAAGCCAATCCTTGGTTTGGCCCTCTCTCCGGACGGCAAGTCTCTTCTTGCAATGGATAACGAAGGGATCATCTCCTTGTTCGATACAGATACCCATAAGCTTCAAAGTTCAGTCAAAATATTTCTGTATGGAGGAAAAGCCCTAGCCTTTTCCCCTTGCGGCCGCTACTTTGTTGCAGGCGGAGGGCTAAAGGATCCTCGTGTGATCCTTTTTAGCATTCAAGATGGAGTGATCACAAAAAAAATCGACTACGATACGAAGAGCCAAGTAACCGCACTTTTTTGGCAGAATCAGTTCGTACTATCAACCCATCGAGATGGCCTAATCCGTTCATTCGGAATTCTTCCTAAATCGATTAATTTCATGAGCCCTCCTAAAATTCATCTTACGCCTCAAAAAGACATTCGCCAAACATTTGCGGCTTTAAAAAGTCAAAGAAATGCTTCCGACCAACTACTAATCGGCTGTCCCGGTGCAGGTGTAATTCTAAATATGGAAATCAACATGCCCTGTTCCGAGCCGCCGAGGCGAACTATTGTATCCCGATATGATACGATTCGGTAATGATTTTTAGGGAAGACTGCCGCCGCCATCGACATGGAGGGTCTGGCCGGTAACAAAACCGGCGCCTTCAGAGAGAAAAAAGGCGATGGCTGCGGCAATCTCTTCCGGCTTTCCAATCCTTCCCATAGGGATCGAGGCGATTGCCTTGGCTTCTTCCTCGCTTCCCGCACGATGCCTTTGCCTAAAGAGCTCCGTCTCGGTCGGGCCGGGTGCAACGGCATTGACCGTGATGCCAAAGGGGGCCAGCTCAAGAGCCCAGGTGCGGGTGCATCCAATCAAAGCTGATTTCGCCGCAGAGTACGAGGTGCGATTTTTGGCTCCAAGAATCGCGCGCGAGGCAATGTTTACAATCCGGCCCCAGCCCCTCTCTTTCATAGACGGCGCAAAGGCTTGGGTGATCTGTACTGCCGCGCGGACATTCAGCTCATAGCAGTCGTGTAAATGGGCAAGTGTGACCGATCCGAGAGGTTCCGGATGGGCGATGCCGACATTATTGATAATCGCATCGATAGGTGTCTGGGCTTGAATTCTTGCAAGAAGGTCCGCAGTTTCTTCAGCATCCCCTAAATCGCAGGTAAACTGCCTTCCCGGAAACTCCTCAACCCGATTTTTTGCGATGCCAATCACCGAATAGTTCGAATCCGCCAATAAGCGGCTGAGGGCCAACCCGATTCCTTTTGTCGCCCCTGTGATCAGTACATTTCTTTTCATCATTTTGTCAAATTCCCTCTCATTTCAGATGCGGTACGCGAAATATCTAAAAGAACAAAAAGAACCACGATATTCATGATGAGAGAGCTTCCCCCTTGAGAGAAAAAGGGGAGGGTCATCCCTTTGCTGGGAAGGAGGCCTGAGACGATGCCCAAGTTCAAAAAGGCCTGGAATGCGACAAGAAAGGTCAAGAGGGCCGCAGAGAGAAATCCCTCGCGGTTGGGACAGCGCATCGCAATGCTAAAGCCTGAAAAGGCAAAGGTCATATAGAGGGCGATCATGGCAAGGATCCCAATAAAGCCGCACTCTTCGGCAAAGATCGCGGCGATATAATCGCTGCGCGCTTCAGGCAGGTAGTTGAGCTTCTGCAAACTCTCTCCCAGTCCCCTGCCAAAGAGCTGGCCTGAGCCGGCAGCAATCTTTGCCTGATGAGGCTGGTGGCCTTTGCCCCTCAAGTCAAGCTCAGGGTTCAAGTAGATGCGGATCCGATCAGGCACATGGGGCATGCGCGAGGCAACGGCGCCTCCTACAAGCGTGACCGCCAAAAGCGGCACGGCCCAGTAAGTCCAAGGAATGCGGGACAGCCAAAATAAGACAGTCATCGAAGCGAGGATGATCACTGTCGTACCATTGTCCGGCTCAAAAAATATGAGGGCAAGAGGAACCCCCAAAAAGGCGAGAACCTTTGCAAAGGGCAAAAAGGAGATTTTTTCGACACTAACCGCCCAGCGGATGAACACGAGCGGTATCAATATTTTTGCACACTCCGAGGGCTGAAAGGTATAGCCCGCAAAGCCGATCCAACGCCTGGCGCCGTTGATCGTCTGGCCGAGCCCCGGAAGAAAGACGCAAAGTAAAAGAAGCGTTGCCCCAATGAGAAGCGGCACGCTGTATTTCAAGATCGTCCGGTAGCCATAAAAATAGGCGATGATACCGACAATGACCCCAATGGCCCCATATGCCACCTGCTTTAAGAGAGCCGCATGGGTGCTCACCTCCAACGACCGGTCAATGATCTCTGCCGCGGTCGTATTGAAAACCATGACAAGTCCCACGCCAAACAAAAGCGAAACAGAGACGATCAGTCCGAGCACGGCGCGGTTCATCGGATTCTCAACCGATCTCCCGGCTTCAAGCGGCGGGCCTTCTCCTCATTGAGATTATTGAGCTTGAGCAGTTCATCCACCTTCAGATGATGCTTCATCGCAATGGTCCAGGGGTTATCCCCAACCTTTACGGTATAATATTCCTGCTGCCCATTTTCGATAGGGCGCTTTTCAATAGGGACCGGTTTCTGAGCTGCCGCTACACTTTTTTCAGCAGGGAGTTTAAGCACCTGACCGATGCGTAAAAAACTGCTGGAGAGCTGGTTGATGCGGATGATCTCTTCTACGCTCGTCTGGTTTTGCCGTGCGATCTTCTCAAGGGTATCCCCCTTCTTGACCGTCACCTCGGCAAAGGCTTTTTGGGGCGTGGGCAAAGGCGCGGGCGAAGGCTCGATCGGAGCCGGGGCCGCAACAGCTAAAGGAGGGAGCTGGTACTGCTGTTGAGGGATGACATCTTGCACCGGCTCATCTACCGCCGCCAAGGAGACAGGCTCTGTTGGATAGTCCTGGAATTCGGGAAAAAGAGACCCTCTATCCTGAGATATAACCTGCGGCTCGGCATGCTTTATAGGAGCCTCTTCCTGATGAAGCGCCATGATAAAGAGCAAAACCAATAAGCCTGCATTGACTAGCACTGCGATTAAGATCGTTTTTTTTCGATCCATACTTTCTCCTCAACCATTCTCTTAAACTCATTGCCGCGATGTTCATAGCTTTGAAACGCATCAAAGCTCGAACAGCCCGGCGAGAGCAAAATATTCATCGGCCTATCGGCCATCTGCACGGCGGCTATAAGCGCCTCTTTCATCGATTCTTTGCGCACCAGCCGAAAAGCATCGGCCAGCTCCGCTTCTAACTTCGGGGCCGCTTGGCCAAACACTACAATCCGCGCTACCTTCCCTTGAAACGGCTCAATCCAGGGGCGATAAGACGCTCCTTTATCTTTGCCTCCGGCAAGGAGCGTAATCGGGCCGTCCAAAAGAGAGACGGCGTAGAGCACGGCATCGACATTCGTCCCTTTGCTATCGTTGTAAAACTGAATCCCCTCACATTCCCCCAGATACTCGATGCGGTGCTTCGGCTTGCGAAAAGTTTTTAAAGCGCGGACAAAATCCTCATCGCTTACACCAAAATAACGGCAAAGCGGATAAACCGCTTCGATATTCGGCTGCTCGGGCAATCCTAATTGGATATACTGTATTGAAGAAATCGGGGCAACGGGAGACGCAATTTCTTCAAAAACCCTTGCCCCTTTTAAAAAGGCGCCCCAGTCCTTTGCAACCTTCCTCGAAACAAACCACTCCCCTCCCTCTTTCAGACAATCCCCGATCCGGCATTTCACTTTCGCATATTCTTCCATCGATCCATATCTGTCCAAGTGATCGGGAGTGATATTGAGACAGAGCGCGGCATCCAAGCACCTCTTTTCCATTGTCTCTAACTGATACGAGCTCAGCTCGACGACTAAAATCTCCTCTTCATCAGGGCAAAGTGCATACCCGCTCAAGCTCTCGCCGATATTGCCAAGCGCACGCGCTTTACGCCCTGACTCTTGCAAAATATGCGTCGCGAGCAACGTTACCGTCGTCTTGCCATTTGTCCCCGTAATCCCAACCATCCTGTTCTTCAAAAACCGGCATGCGAACTCTACTTCGCCAATGACCTCGATGCCCCTTTTGAGCGCTTCTTTCACATGGCTATGATCCGGCGGCACGCCGGGAGAGAGAATAACCTGCTCAATCTCTTCCCAGTCAATCTCCGCTTCTTCGCTCACAACTTCCGCTGTCTGCATCTCAAGCGCCTTACGATCAACTCCAAGCACCTGCTTCCCTTGCGCTTGAAGCAGCCGGGCGCAGGCTTTCCCGCTGATGGAAAATCCGATGACGAGCGTTTTCATGATCTCCATTATTACAAAAGCGGCAGCAAGATTACAATTGCCTCGTAAGGCAATTGATTTTTTTCCGGCTGGTGTGTACAAATCGAAAGAGCATTGTATTTTTGGAAGCGAACAGCTCGAAAAATTGACTCTTTATTTTTAGAAGGAAGGATGGAAGGCAACTTATTAAAGAAGATCTTTGCCGCCTTGTTTGTACTGGTCCTGCCATGCTCTTTCGTCATGGCCCAAGAAGTTCAAGGCACCCCGGGATCGCCAAAAGCGACAGAATCCTTAGACACCCGCTGCCTGCCGCCGCCTCCGCCTCAATTTCACGGAATGATCCGGTTTAATGCCTATCAATCCGAGCCATATTGGCCGGCAACAATTGTTCCTCCAAAGGGAGCTCCTAATGTGCTTTTGATCATGACAGATGATGTGGGCTATGGCGCGCCGAGCACATTTGGAGGCATCATCCCCACCCCTGCCCTGGACCGGATTGCGAAAATGGGATTGCGCTATACACAGTTTCACTCTACAGCCCTTTGTTCGCCAACAAGGGCTGCATTGATTACAGGCCGCAATCACCATACAGTCCATACAGGAGTCGTAACAAGGTTGGCATCCGGCTTTCCGGGATACGATACCCTGATTGGAAAAGATACGGCCACGCTGGGCGAAATTCTGAAGCAAAACGGATATGCCACTTCCTGGTTTGGAAAGAGCCATAACACCCCTGAATGGCAAGCAAGCCAACTCGGCCCTTTTGACCATTGGCCGGTTGGGTTCGGCTTTCAATATTTTTACGGCTTTGTCGGAGGCGATGCAGACCAGTGGCAGCCTGTTAACTTGTTTCGCAACACGACACCGATCCAACCTTACGTTGGAAAGCCCGGATGGAACCTAACAACTGCAACTGCCGATGACGCGATTAGTTATCTCAAAATGATGAATGAGATTAACCCGGAGCAGAAGTTCTTTGTCTACTATGTCCCTGGCGGCACGCACTCTCCCCATCACCCACCTAAAGAATGGATTGAGAAATTTAAGGGCAAGTTTGACATGGGATGGGAAAAATTGCGTGAGGTCATTTTTGCAAATCAAAAGAGATTGGGCGTCATCCCGCAAAACGCCAAGTTAACCCTATGGCCGGACAGTTTGCCAAAATGGGACACCCTTTCTAAAGAAGAGAAAAAGCTCTTTACACGCCAAGTAGAGGTTTACGCAGCCTATCTTGCTTACACAGACTATGAAATTGGCCGCGTCATCCAAGCAGTTGAGAACATGGGCAAATTAAATGATACATTGATCATTTATATCAGCGGCGATAATGGCGGCAGTCCTGAAGGTTCGCTCATCGGAACTCCAAATGAAATCGCTAAGTTTAACGGAGTGACCATTCCTGTTCAGGAGCAAATGAAGTGGTATGATGTTTGGGGCTCCGACCTCACTTATCCGCATATGGCAGCCGCTTGGTCGTGGGCATTGGATGCTCCTTTTCAATGGACGAAGCAAATTGCTTCCCATTTTGGCGGCACTCGTCAAGGAATGGTCATGGCCTGGCCGAAAAGGATTTGGGATGCAGGGGGAATCCGGACGCAATTTCACCATATCATTGATATTTTCCCGACCATTCTCGATGCAATAGGGGTTCCTGTTCCTTGGATGGTCAATGGAGTGGCGCAAAAGCCGGTTGATGGCATCAGCATGATCTATACTTGGGATAAGAAAAATGAGAACTTGCCATCCAGACGGAAAACACAATATTTCGAAATGCTAGGCAATCGGGCTATATACCATGACGGCTGGATTGCTTCGACGACTCCGCCGGCCCCGCCTTGGGATCTAGGAGCAGGAGACTTTCCTCAAGATGTCATGAACGGCTATAAATGGGAGCTCTACAATCTAGAAGAAGATCCGACGCAGTTTCAGGACCTTGCTGCGAAAATGCCGGAAAAATTGCGAGAAATGCAAGACCTTTTCGTGATCGAGGCAGCGAAATACAATGTTTTTCCTTTAGATAATACCACCATTCAAAGGATTTTAGCGCCGCGTCCGGGGCCAAGCATAGATCGAACTGTTTTTACCTATTCAGATAAAATCTCCCAGATTCCCAATTTCGCCGCTCCCAATTTATTAGGCAGGTCCTACACCATCACTGCCGAGATCGAAGTGCCCAATCAAAATACAGAAGGTATGCTCGTGACTCAGGGCGGCCGTTTTGGCGGATATGGTTTTTATCTGCTCAGTGGCAAACCTGTGTTTACCTGGAACTACTTGAATTTAAACCGGACTCGTTGGGAAGGCAAGAAACTGCTTCCCGGAAAGCACACCCTTGTCTTTCATTTTAACTATCAAGGAGACAATTTTGGACAAGGGGGGGAGGGAAGATTGATCGTAGACGGCAAGGAAGTGGATAGGAAGAAAATGCAGCGGACGATTCCTTTTATGCTGCAATGGGGCGAAACGTTTAATGTCGGATCTGATACTGGGACTCCTGTAGATGATCAAGACTATCAAGTCCCTTTCGACTTTTGCGGCCAGATCAATCAGTTGACAATCGAATTGGCGCCGCTTCAACTAGATCGGGATGCGCTCGAACTATTTATAGAAAAACATCGAACAAATAATGCTGCAAGCGAATAGAACAAAACTGTATTTTCTTTTGTTTTTCGTGATTTTTAGCAAAGGATGGGGAGTCGGGCCGCCCGGCATGGTTTGGATTCCCTCTGGGGAGTTTGTCATGGGAACAGACGCAAAGGAATGTAGGACAGATGAGAGGCCGGCCCATCGTGTAAAACTCGATGGATTTTGGATGGATGCCACACCTGTTACAAACAGACAATTCAAAGAGTTTGTTGAAGCGACAAACTATATTACCACAGCGGAAAAACCTCCGGCCTTAGATGAATTGATGAGCCAGGTTCCTCCCGGCACACCGCCCCCTTCTCAAGAAGCGCTCGTCGCCGCTTCCCTTGTATTTGAGCCAACAAAAGGCCCTGTCTCACTCAGTAATCCTGCCGCTTGGTGGAAATGGAAGCCCGGAGCAAATTGGCGCCATCCATTAGGGCCGGGCAGTTCCATTGAGGGAAAGGAAGACCACCCTGTTGTGCATGTTTCTTGGTTTGATGCTTGCGCCTATGCAAAATGGGCAAAAAAGCGATTGCCGACCGAAGCAGAATGGGAATACGCTGCATTGGGAGGAAAAGAGCCTCTTTTTGTCTGGGGAGATGAAGAATTCTCGGAAGAACATCCCCAAGCCAATATTTGGCAGGGAGCGTTTCCTTATAAAAGCACAAAGGCCAAGGGAGTTCATGGAACAACCCCTGTCAAAACCTATAAGCCGAATGCTTACGGCCTTTATGATATGGCTGGAAATGTCTGGCAGTGGTGCGAGGATTATTACCATGCACTTTATTACAAAGAAGCTGCAAAGGCTGATTGCACAAATCCGCAGGGGCCTGCAGCATCCTTTGATCCTCAAGAGCCTTTTGCCATCAAACGAGTACAGCGAGGCGGCTCTTTTTTATGTCATCCGAGCTACTGCAAGGGGTATCGGATCAAAGCGCGCATGAAGACTTCCCCCGACACATCTCTAAACCATACCGGTTTTCGTTGTGTCATGTCTCCTACAATGCTGTCAACTTAAGGGCTCCGCCCTTAACAACCTGCCAAAGGGACAAGTCCCCTTGGATCCCCTTTTTTTTCTCCTGCGCGCGCAGGAGAAAAAAAGAAAAAGGAGTCCAGAGGGGCTTGCCCCTTTGGCGGGTTGTTAAGGGCGGAGCCCTTAAGTTGACGGCAATGATGGTTCCTACTGAAACTTGAGAGAAGCGACGCTGAGGATGGCGAAGAGAAGGCTGATGATCCAGAAGCGGATGACGACTTTAGTTTCGGGCCAGCCCTTGTATTCGAAGTGGTGGTGGAGCGGGGCGCAGAGGAAGATTCGTTTTTTGTTCCGGTAGCGGTAGCTGAGGACTTGGAAGATGACGGAGAGGGCTTCCAAGACGAAGATGCCTCCTGCGATGGCGAGGAGAAGCTCTCTTCGGAGGAGGACGGAGGCGAGACCGATGATGCCGCCGAGGGCGAGAGAGCCGGTGTCTCCCATAAAGATCTGGGCGGGATAGCCGTTGTACCAGAGAAAGCCCATGCAAGCTCCTGCGAGGACGAAGAGATAGACGGCAATCTCTCCGCTCCCTTCGATATAGAGGATGTTGAGATAGCGGGCGAGATCGATGTTATTGGAAAGAAAGGCGAAGAGGCCGAGGACGAGCGCGACCATGATCAAGCAGCCGGCGGCCAGACCGTCGAGTCCATCGGTGAGGTTGACTGCGTTGGACGTCCCGGTGATGACGAAGACGATGAGAAAAAAAGCTGCAATGCGCAAGGCCCCATTGAGATGGAAGAGAGGATCTTTGAGAAATGGCATGTAGACGCGGCCCATATATTCTGAAGTTGTGAGAGGCTTCGGGCGAGCGCCATGGACTTGTTCTTTCGCTGTCGGCGCGCGAAGGATTTTTTTCCCGGAAAGGGCGTCTTGAATCGGAGGGCAGAGAAGATAAAGAGCGAGAAGCGAGGAGATGAGGAGCTGGATGGCCATCTTTTTTCTCGGTTTAAGCCCTTTGCTGTTTTTGTAGCGTAGTTTGAGATAGTCGTCGCGGGCTCCAAGACCGCCAAGCACAAGGCTGATGAGAAGGAGCATCCAAGTAAAGACGTTCGTCAGGTCCATCCAGAGAAAAAGAGATACCGTCATAGAAAAAAGGATGAGGACGCCGCCCATTGTCGGCGTGTCCTTTTTCTTACCGTGAAGCTCCGCCAAGAGAGGCACCTCTTCGACGCTGCGAATTGCCTGTCCGATTTTCCACTCGTAGAGCTTTTTGATGAAGCGGGGCCCAAGAAAGATGGTGAGAAGAAGCGCTGTGGCGGCAGCCAAAATCATCCGCGTGGAGAAGTAGACGAAGGCGTGGGGAATTTTCCAGCCGAAAGAGCTTTGGAGAAAATCAACGAGGAGCAGCAGCACAGAGACTCTCCACTACTTTTTCGATCTGCATGGCGCGAGCGCCTTTGAAGAGGATGACATCTCCCGGAAGCATCACTTCGCGCAACCTCTCGATAAGGCTTTCCTGAGATCGGAAATGCTCGGACGGCTTTTTTGCCTCGCTAAACGTGTCGTTTAAAATTTTCGCATCTTCGCCAATCGAAAAGAGGACGTCAATATGCTTTTGCGCAAGGCGACCGATCTCCTCATGCGACTCCTTGGAATAGGAGCCGAGCTCTTTTTGCATGGATCCGAAGACGGCGATCTTTTTGCCCCCTTCTTTTGGAGATGGGAGATTTTCCAGCGCAGCGCGCATCGAGGCGGGATTTGCGTTGTAGGCATCGTTGATGAGCTGCATTCCACCCCATTCGAACTGCTCAAAGCGCATTTTAGGCAATGAAAGCTTGAGAGTTTGCTGTTCGATCTCTTCCCAGCTCATCCCGAGCTGGCGCGCCGCAGCAAGAGCTGCTGTAAAGTCGTGAAGAAAGTGGGTCTCATGGAACGGGAGATCGAACTGATGGGCCCGCACTCCTCTCTCGTCGATCCGGTATTGTCCATCGACATAGGAGAGATAGTAGTCGGCCGTCCGGTCATGCGTTGAAAAGGTGATCTTTTCCGCACGGATTAACTCAACGGCTGTCCGGTATTGTAAAAAATCCACATCGAGAATGACTCTGCCCGTTTTTGCCTGCGAGGCGATTTCGGCTTTGGCACAGGCGATCCCTTCAAGGCCATCGGGAAAATTCGCTACATGAGAGAGGGCGATCTTTGTGATGACGGCAAGATCCGGCGCCGCTATGGAGACAAGCCTTTGCATTTCGCCGGGAAGGCTCATCCCCATCTCTAAGACGAGCAGCTTTTCTTGTCCTGTGCGGTTGAGCAGATTGAGGGGGAATGTGCGCTGGGAATTAAAGCTTCCGGGGCTTTTGTAGAGAGAAAATTTCTTTTCGAGAAGGGTCGCGGCAAACTCTTTGGCCGTCGTTTTGCCGACAGAACCGGTGATCCCGAGAATCTGGGCAGGGCGATGCTCTAGCCCGATCCGGGCCAGCGTCTGCAAAGCTGCCAGAGGATCGTCCACCTCAATGAGAGGAAGCTCCGCTTGAGAAACCCGCCCTTTTTCGACGACAGCGGCCACGGCCCCCCGCCTTGCCGCCTCCGGCAAATAGCAGTGGCCGTCTACCTTTTCGCCTTTTAAGGCAAAAAAGAGGCCTCCCGGCTCTACACCCCTACTATCTATTTGATAGCCAGATACCTGCGCATCACCCTCAAAATAAACCTTCAGCGCTCTTGCGATTTCGATCAAGGAATCGCCCAACATGGTACTTCCCTCCCTTCAGGAACTTAAACTTATATCTTTTTACCATTTTGAAATCCACCACCCCTCCCAATCAGGACGCCTGCAAAGTCGAGCGAGGACAGGATGATCAAGATCGCAAGCGGCAAGATAGGCAGGATAAATTTATTTCCTTTTGGGTTGCAGGGCTTCCCTGCATCTTGCTTATCTTGCCTGATCTTACATATCCTGTAATTTGAGGCAGTTGCAAAACTGGGACACCCAGCAAAATCGCCCTTTTGAGCCATTTTGCCACCCTGCCCCCGAGCCCTACTCACCTCGAGTATGTGCTCGGGGGCAGGGCTTCGGCCGCTTCGCGGCTGGCAAACTGGCTCAAAATCATCGATTTTTCTGTGTGCCCGAGTTTTGCAACTGCCTCATTTTATCTAGTTACTTTAACTTTGCAGGTGTCCTGATGGCAACTGAGCACAGGTCTTGAAAATGCCAAATAAATCTTTATATTGCTTTAAAAAGAAAAATAACTCTAAACTCTTTGGCGTTAAATGGGGAAAAAACACATGAACTTAATTACATCAACTTTACATAGTTTAACTACCTTTGTAGCGCTCAAGAACAATACCTATTACTATTCTCAACTTTCAGATGAAGGAAAGCGCGCGGTCAAGGCAGACGCATTGTATTCAATTTCCCTTGCAGCAACGTTTGCTACTAGTACAGTCGCAACAGGTCTTTTGGGTGCTTACATGGTATACCAGCCTCTTATGAGTTTGGCTAATAACGAGGCGCAATGGGGGTTAGGATTATTAGGCACTTATGCAGCAGGACTTTTCGCAGCGACCGTTGCAGCACCATCGAACCTTGTAATTAGCCACTTTATAAGTAAACACATAACCAACAAGTATTTTCCTGCGCCACAATAAAGATGACTATTTTACCTCAGAGGTGAAAGACATAGGCAGCAAAGGGCTGGAGTTTGAAGATATTTTTTACTGAGAAGGCCCTTTGAGAAACCTTCAACATCTTTCCCGTAAATAAATTCAAAGCTCTCCCTTCCAAAGTTTTGGGCAAATGGATAAATCCCTCTTTTTTGTTTTTTCCTAAGCTGGCTGCAATAAGAATGGTTTTGTTTTCATAGGTCCGCAAAAAAGCGATAACGGAAGGCGGACTTTGGAGAGGGATATATTCACCTTTCAAGAAAAGTTCTTTGTTCTCCCTGCGAAATCGCAACATCTTTTTTGTGACCCAAAATTTCAGCGGATCTTTTCCGGGCTTGGCTTTCGGGTAATGGACAGGGCGGCGGTTATCTGGATCTACCATGCAATAGTTTAGCTGTTCATTTCCCTGGTAAAGATCAACAATTCCGCACGAGCCGCATTTTAAGACAACCGCTGCAAGAGAGTTTTGCATGGCTATCTTATCGATCTTTTTCTGAAATGAGAAAAAAGAGGGCGGCAGCGTTTTTAGGATTGAAAAGAGAAATTTTTTGGTAGCTGTTTCATACTGGGGATCGATCCGCCTCCAAGAAGTATGGAGGCCGGCCTCGCGGATCGCTTTATTCATACAGCTCCAAAGCCTTACTTTCGAGGCAGGCCAAAGGGCGATCAGCAATTGGTAGAGATAATACTCCGTATTCGCCTCGGGAAACTCATTTGTTTTATACCGTTTGTTTCTATTTTGCAGCATCGCTGCCAAGCGATCCCATTGTTCAGGGAGCTGCGTAATTGCGTGGATGCGCATACGGGCGTCTTCGCTAAATTTTGTGTCGTGCGTGGACGTGGGAAGAGCGCCCAAAGGAAATTTCTTTAATTTGCGCTGATTGAAGATATGGAACTCTTCTTTCTTCGTGCCGAAATGCATTGGCGATCCCCCGACTTCGTTGAGGGAGATCAGCCGGTTATAGATATAGAATGTGGAGTCTTCAAGACCTTTTGCCATAAGAGGGGCGGTGAGCTGCTGAAACCGCAGCGTAAAATCATAAGAAGACGGCGCCCCCTTCAAAAGCAGCAGCGATTCGATATATAGAAAGACGGAAGGGTCGATCTCAGACGTGTTCCGAATAGCTTGTATTACAGCCCGTCCGATCCTATCCTTATCTTCAGGGCGCATCTTTTCCCCGGGATGGACATAGGTGCGGTAGACGGAGAGGCAGGCCATGATCTCAAGAAGGGCTTTAGCCAAATCGGCGCGAGTGAAATCCCTTGTTAGAAGGCTCTCTTCTTTGAGCTTTTCAAGGAGAGCGCTCAAAAAGTGGATCTCGCTCCCCATTTCCTCTAAAAGATAGCGCTTCCTCCTGTTGTATAGGATCTCTTTAAACTCGTATTTGCCCTCGGTAAACCGATTATAAATTCGGGTCATGTCTTTTTCATTTTGTACAAAAAGGCCGCTGAGGACATTGAGAAACTCGTAGCCGACAGTCCCGTCGACCCCCCACTTCTTTGGCATGAGCTCTCCCCGATCGAGGATCTTTTCCGCCAAAACAAGTGGCGGGCGGTGTTTCAAGATCCGGTTGAAGTATTTGCCGGGGGAATAGAGTCCGTCGGGATGATCGACCCTAAATCCTTGTACCTTGTTTTGACGGAGCAACTCAAAAATCCAGCGGTGATGAAGATGGAGTACCTCTTCTTTCTCAATATGGATGGCTACGAGCTCATTGATATTGAAAAACCTTCGGTAGTTGATTTCCTGGCCGGCCACTTTCCAAAAAGAGAGGCGGTAAAACTGCTCTTCTAAAACGGCATGCAAAAGATTGGGATCTCTCTTCGCCGTTTGCAAAAGCTCTTCCTTTGAGCTATGGAAACAAAGAGGAAGCAAATAATCAAAATAGCGGACCCAAAACCCATCCCTCCATTCCAACTTTAAGTCCCCTTTCTCTAACACCTTGCCATAAAATTCATTGAGGATCGGCAGAAGGACTTTTCCTCCCCACGCTTCCCAATTGATGTCGAATACCCGAGCGTACTCAGAAGACGGCCCTTTTTCTAACACATCGATCCACCAGCGGTTCCCGATGATTCCCATGTGATTGGGAACGATATCTAAGATCTGAAACATCTTGAAGCGCTTCAGTCCATCGCAAAGCTCTTCAAATTCCTCCACCCGACCTAAAGCCGGGTTCAATCGGTTTGGATCCGTGACATCGTAGCCGGAGCTTGCTGATTCAAAAAGAGGAGAGCAGCAGATCCCTTCGATTCCCAATTCGTGCAGATAAGGAATCAAGGCGATGGCATCTTTTAAGCGGAAGTGGTCCGGATGGAGCTGCAAACGATAGATCGACGAGGGAATCTGCTCTAATGACTTCATATTTTGCGACCCTATACCGAAGCAACCTGAAGAATCGGGTATTTGGCAAGGAGGCGGCGCAGATTTTGGCGTCTGGAGCAAACGACATTGCCAAACGGCAAGGCGTGAGTGAAGACCCAAAAGATGCCGCCAAGCCGACGCAGTCAAAAACCGATTCTTCAGGTTGCTTCGGTATATCTTATGGAAAGAGCTTCTGTCAAATTTCTCTTTTGCATATCGTGAATCCAAAGAAATATGGAGGCTTTCATGTCAGAAAATACCCTTCGGGTGCCGGTATGGATTCATAGAACCCTTGTGCCATTGATTTTATTGGCCGTCACCCCTCCTGCAGTTTTTGTTTTCTGGTATGTCAATACGGCCCTCAAAGGCTCCTTTCAAGCTTTTATCGAGATCTGTCTTCAAAACGGCTTTTTTGCAACGCTTTTCAAAATCTGGATCCCGCTTGCCTTAGGCAGCAAAGAGGCATGGACGATCATCGCCGTTTTTGCCGCCTTTGAGCTCTTGCTCATGAAACTCGTCCCCGGAAAACCTGCCTATGGACCCGTCACCCCGAAAGGCAACACCCCAGTCTACCGCGCTAACGGCCCGGCTTGTTTTGCGATCACGCTTCTCGCCTATTTTCTTTGCGCCTACCCGCTGAATCTCTTTTCCCCTTCGATCCTCTTCGACCAATTGGGGCCTCTGCTCGGCGCTCTCAATGTCAGCGCCTTGGGACTCTGCCTGTTTCTTTATTTCAAAGGGATTTTCAAGCCCTCTTCCAGCGACTCGGGCGTAACCGGCAATCCGATCTTCGACTATTATTGGGGAACAGAGCTATATCCGCGGATTTTTGGATGGGACGTCAAGCAGTTCACTAACTGCCGTTTCGGGATGATGCTCTGGCCGATCCTTCTTCTCTCCTATGCAGCCAAGCAGCATGAGCTTTTCGGTCTATCCGACTCCATGACCATCGCCGTCCTCTTGCAGCTCTTTTACGTCGGCAAGTTCTTCTTCTGGGAAACAGGCTATCTCCGCTCGTTGGACATCATGCACGACAGAGCAGGCTTTATGATCTGCTGGGGCTGTCTTGTATGGGTTCCTTGCATCTATACTTCCGCGACCCTTTATCTCGTCTATCACCCAAACCATCTCGGAATGCCCCTCGCTTCTTTGATCTTCGCCCTTGGAACTCTTTCAGTCGGGATCAACTATCTCGCCGACAGGCAGCGCCAGATGGTGCGAGCGAAAAAAGGAGATTGCCTTGTCTGGGGAAAAAAACCGCATCTCATCCAGGCAAACTACATGACGCTTGGAGGTGAGAAAAAAGAATCGATCCTCCTCGCTTCGGGATGGTGGGGGCTCGCACGCCACTTTCATTATATCCCTGAACTGCTCGCGACATTTTTCTGGACCGTCCCCGCGCTCTTCGTCAATTTCAGCCCCTACTTCTATCTTCTCTTTCTCACTTGCCTTTTGCTCGATCGCGCATGGAGACACGATAAGCGCTGCCTAGACAAGTACGGCCCTTATTGGGAAGAGTACTGCCAAAAAGTGCCTTATAAATTGATCCCCTTCATCTATTGAGAGGCGCTCTGACGAAACCCATTTTTCATGAAATCGTAGGAGGACTGTCCACTTTTTTTGCTATCTCGTACCTATTTGTCCTCGCGCCCCAGCTTCTCTCAATAGCCGGGATCGATTTCGGCGCCGCCTTGAGCGCGACAATTATTGTCATCGCTCTGGCAACGCTCTTTTTTGCGCTCTATGTAAACGGGCCCATCGCCGTTGGGCCCGGATTGAGCGTCATGACTTACCTCGTCTTCTCCGTCATGGGAAAGCACATCCTAGATTGGCAAGGAGCTTTGGGTCTCGTTTTTTGGGCCGCTCTTTTGCAGTATCTTCTCAGCGCTTTCGGGTGGCGCAAAAAAATCTTGCTCGCCATCCCCGAATCTCTGCAGCTTGCCTCCGCTGCCGGCCTCGGCCTGTTCTTCATTGCTGTCGGGCTTAAACAACTAGGCATTCTCGAGATCATACAGGGAAAACTTGCGATGGGCGCACTCGGCGGCAACGGACAGATCATTGCATCCGTCGGGCTCGTCCTCTTCTTTTTCCTTCATAAAGTCCATTTTCCGGGCAGCTGCCTTATTCCCGTCATTTTTTGCTGGGTCCTCGCCCTCCTATTCGGCGAAACAAAATGGCAAGGGCTGTTTTCTTTGCCTCCTTCTCTTGGAAGCACTTTCTTTAAGCTAACCTTCTCTAGCATCTTACATCCGCAGTACTGGAGCATTCTCCTCACAATCCTTTTAATTTCGATCTTCGATGCCTCAGCGACCCTCTCCGCCTTAGCGCGCCAGCTCGGATGGATGCGTCCCGATGGGAGAATCCGCAACCTCGAGCAGGCTGTCATCCCGGATGGGATCGGAAGCATGCTGGGCGCATTTCTCGGAACCACTAGCTGCTCTCTTTATGCAGAGTCTTCCATCGGCATCCATGCAAAAGGGCGCACTTGGCTTTCTGGCTGCACAATCGCTGTCTGCTGTCTTTCTGCGCTTTTCCTCTACCCGGCCCTCTCTTCCATCCCCCTTTTTGCCACGGCGCCTGTTCTTATTGGCATCGGGGTAAAGCTCGCCTTGTATTTGAAGTGCATAGACTGGAAAAAAATCCCTGAAGCCTTTTCCTTTCTAATTACCTCGTTTGCGATGCCCGTATTTTTTAGCCTCTATTGGGGATTTGCCCTCGGCTTCATCTCTTATACTTTGCTCAAAACCTTGATAGGCCAAGCGAAAAAAATCCACCCTATCGTCTGGATACTGACCTTTATTTTTGCCGCGCATCTTTTGTTGATCGGAATTTTTTAATGCAAAAAACTCACCCTAAATACCTTACCCATCTTAGGAAAAATTCTGATATCGAATTTTTTCTAAAAAATATGTCCATCTGTTACATCTATCCTCTTAATACGGAGATTTCAACATGAACATCACGATCATTGGCACCGGTTATGTGGGGCTTGTCACCGGAGCTTGTTTTGCAGAAATGGGCCATGCAGTCATGTGCCTCGACATCGATACTGCAAAGATTGAAAAGCTAAAAAAAGGGGAAATCCCAATCTACGAGCCGGGACTCGAAGAGCTGGTCAAGCGCAATTCCCTCAGCAACCGCCTTTTTTTCACAACTGCTTACGAAAAGGCCGTCGGCTTTGGCAAGGCCTGCTTTATTGCCGTCCCAACGCCATCCAGAGAGGACGGTTCTTGCAATACAAGCTATGTCGAGTCTGTGGCAAAGCATATTGGCGAGACGATGCAAGAGCCTTTGGTGATCATCAACAAATCGACGGTCCCCGTCGGCACGGCCAGCCTAGTGCGGAGCATCGTAGCAAACGCCCTTGCAAAAAGAGGTGTCGAGATCCCCTTTGACGTCGTCTCCAACCCTGAGTTCCTTAAAGAAGGGGCTGCCGTCCAGGATTGCCTAAAGCCGGACCGGATCATCATTGGGGCCGACTCGCCTCAAGCAGCGGCTGTTTTAAAGGAAATCTACGCACCGTTTACCGTAAGCCACGACAAGATCCTCATCATGGACACTCTTTCTGCAGAGATGACCAAATATGCAGCGAATGCGATGCTCGCAACAAGGATCTCATTCATGAATGAGATCGCAGAGATTTGCAAACGGGTTGGTGCAAATGTCAATGAGGTGAGAAAAGGGATCGGCTCCGACACGCGGATCGGCTACCACTTTCTCTATCCGGGAATTGGGTACGGCGGCTCTTGCTTTCCAAAAGATATTCGGGCCCTCATGGCGAAGGCGAAAGAGGTTGGCTGCGAACCCAAGATCCTTGAAGCGGTCGATGAGATCAATTCTAGGCAAAAAAAGCTGCTTGGCCTTAAAATCCGAAGCTATTTTTCCAAGCACGGCGGCATTAAAAACCGAACAATCGCGGTCTGGGGCCTTTCATTTAAACCCGATACCGATGATCTCCGCGAAGCCCCCTCGCTGATCTTCATCGAGGAGCTTTTGCGCGAGGGCGCCAAATTGCGCCTTTTCGATCCCGTAGCAATGCCTAATGCGAGGAAAATTTTTAAAAACAACCCATCGATTTCTTGGTGCGAAGATGAATTCGACGCCGCAAAAGGGGCTGATGCTGTGGCTCTCCTCACGGAGTGGAAGCAGTTTAGGCTCGTCAATTTCCAAACAATCCGCCGCGAGATGAAGGGAAAGGCTTTCTTCGACGGCAGAAACCAGTATAAACCAATGGAAATGAAGCATAAAGGATTTGACTACATCTCAATTGGAGTTCCCGATCAGCTACAAAGTTGAACAAATCGATGATAGGCTCGATCGGCTTATCCCGAAAGCCGATCTCCTTTCCGAAGCAATCCGCTATGCCCTGCTCGGACCGGGAAAGAGAATCCGTCCGCTGCTCGTTCTTGCCTCAGCAGAGACGTTCGGCGTCAATCCGGACCTCGCGCTCGATCCCGCCTGCGCGATTGAGATGGTCCATGCCTTCTCGCTCATTCATGACGATTTGCCATGCATGGATGATGATGATTTCAGAAGAGGGAGAAAATCGCTGCACCGCGCATTTCCCGAGTCTATCGCTCTCTTGGCAGGAGACGCCCTCCTCTCCGAGGCTTTTTTAGTGCTCGCGCGTGCAAAAATTGGCGAAGTAGCAAAAGTGCGTCTGATCGAAGTGCTCGGAAGCCGGATTGGCAAAGAGGGAATGATCGGCGGCCAAGCTCTCGATATGCACCCTAACGGCTCCGATCTAAAATCCGTGCTTGAGATGCAAAACAAAAAAACAGGCTACCTTCTTAGCGCTGCGCTTGAGTTCGGACCGATTCTTGCGGGGAAAGAGACGCCTTGGCAAGAAGAGATGCAAAGCATCGGCCTGCATCTGGGCCTTGCCTATCAGATCCGCGACGATCTGGAAGACGCTGAGCAAAAATCAGACGAGAATAAGCCGACCGCACTTTCTCTTCTCGGCGAGAGCAAAGCTCGAAAACTCCTCCAAGAGTCGCTTGGCAAAATCGATGCCAAACTCAAAAACCTCCCATCGGGAGGCGCTCCCATTTCAGCTCTTCTATCCCCGATGTTCAAATAGATCCTTGCAAGAAGTCCCTAAATCTTTTTTAATAGAAGTCATGCGGACAGCAGCATACTCCAAATGGGTTAGGCAAAAGCCCCACTTCACGATCCGCCACGATCCCTTGAAAAGGATCTTTGATGTCGTTTTCAGTTTTCTACTTCTTGTTTTCACGTCCCCGCTGATTTTTGCATTGACCCTCCTCGTTCGCCTCACCTCGAAAGGCCCTGCCTTTTATAAGAGCGTACGGCTTGGCCGCGGAGGAAAAGTAATCCATTGCTGGAAATTCCGCAGCATGTACAGCGATGCGGATGAAAGGCTCAAAGAGATGCTTGCAAAAAATCGCGAGCTGAGCCTGGAGTGGAAAAAATTCCAGAAGCTAAAAAACGATCCCCGCATTACTCCGATCGGCCATTTTCTCCGCAAGACCTCTCTCGATGAATGGCCTCAGTTTTGGAATGTGCTTAAAGGCGATCTCAGCGTAGTGGGGCCTCGTCCGCCAACTCTCATCGGACCTCCCGATGCCTACGCTCATGAGATCCGAAAACTGTACGGCTCAAAGACGGATAAGATCCTGTCCGTCCGTCCGGGGCTCACCGGCGTCTGGCAAACATCGGGGCGAAGCGAGATCCCCTTTAAAGAGCGCATCCGCCTAGAAGAAGAGTACGCGCAAAACAGAACTTTTCTTCAAGATTTGCGCCTCATCGTAAAAACAATTCCGGTCATGCTTTTTTCCAAAGGAGCTTATTGATGCCCGAACCCATCCTCGTTACCGGAGGCGCCGGATACATCGGCAGCCATGTGTGCAAGGCCTTAGCGCAAGAGGGATTTTTGCCGATCGTCTACGACAATCTCTCTACCGGCCATGCTTATGCAGTCAAGTGGGGGCCATTCGTCGAGGCGGACTTGAACGACCGTGTCAAACTCGAAGAGGCCATCAAGCTGTATCGCCCGAAGGCCGTCATGCATTTCGCCGCAAGCGCCCTTGTCGTCGAATCGATGCAAGACCCCGGGAAATATTACCGCAATAACGTCTCGAGCAGCATCGCCCTTTTAGAAGCGATGGCGCAAACCGGGATCCGCCATTTTGTCTTTTCCAGCACCTGTGCGACCTATGGAACTCCTTTTCGCATCCCCGTTACCGAAGATCAGCCGCAAGTCCCCATCAATCCGTATGGAAGATCAAAATGGCTCGTCGAGCAGATCTTAAGCGACTTTGAGGCAATCCACGGTATTTCTTCCGCCAAGCTGCGCTACTTCAACGCCGCGGGCGCCGATCTAAAAACGGAAATCGGAGAGAACCACAATCCGGAGACCCACTTAATCCCGACGATCATCCAGGCGGCGCTCGATCCGAAAAAGGAGATCGTGGTCTACGGCACCGATTTCCCAACCTCAGACGGCAGCGCGGTGCGCGACTACATCCATGTTTGCGATCTGGCCCAAGCTCATGTTCTTGCTTTAAAAGCCCTTCTCTCCGGAGAGAAGAGCTTTGCCCTCAATCTCGGGACCGAGCGCGGCTACAGCGTCCTGGAAATCATCGAAGCAGTGCAAAAATACTGCGGCAAATCGATCTCGGTCCGACTCGACCAAAGGCGCGCCGGAGAGCCCGCTGCGCTCATCGCTTCGGCGAGAAGAGCGAAAGAGCTCTTAGGCTGGGAGCCGCTCTCGTCAGAGCTAAGCGTGCTGATCGACTCTGCTTGGAAGTGGCATCAGCTCCTCTCTGATCATGCGCCGATTTTACAGAGCACCCTCCAGCGATTTGGCGCCGGACAGGCCCTATGTTAGATCCTGTCCTTTGGATCGGCTTTCTTCTTTTTGCTTCAATGTCCGTCTTTCAAACTGCCCTTTTTCCTTGGATTGCGATCTTGAGCTTTGCCCCATTTGCCGCCCTCGCCTGCTTAAGATGCTCTTTACCCGGGGCGCTCTGGGCTTCTACTTTTGCGGGTCTCTTGATGGACCTCTTTTCAGCAGATCCTTTTGGGATCCACACGATTGCGATGACAGCCTCTCTTGCTTTAAGCTACCGCTTCCGCTCCCTTTTTTTTCAGGGGGAAGCTTTGCAGCTCTGCCTCCTTACGGCGATCTACTCGGCGATCTTCACCCCTTCGCTGATCATTACCCTTTTTCTTTTTGACAGGAGAGCGCCCTTTAACGGAGAATGGTCGTTTCTCGATTTTGTGACGATGCCGCTTATCGATGCGGCTTATGCGTTTTTCTGGTTTGTAGGGCCTCTTCTCTTTTTTGAGTGGACAAAGAGGCTATTAAAAAAGCGGCGTCTGAGGTGCAATGGATAACCAACTCACTCCTATTACCCTATTTGGAATAGAGGCTGCCCTTGCAGCCGGAGAACTCCTTCGACAAGGCTTCGGCGGCAGTTTTGCCGTGTCCTCCAAATCAGGCCTCCACAACCTTGTGACCGAATACGACCACCGCGCTGAAGAGCAGATCATCTCATTTTTGCGAAGCGAATTCCCCTCGTCGGAATTTTTGGCCGAAGAGAGCGGCGGCAAAAACACATCTTCCTCTTCTTTGCAATGGATCATCGATCCGCTTGACGGCACCGTAAACTTTGCCCATGGCATCCCAATCTTTTCCGTCAGCATCGCAGCCATGCAAAACAATGAAATCCTCTCCGGCGTTGTATACCAGCCTATTACCCATGAACTCTTCGTCGCGCAAAAAAATGGCGGGGCTACCCTCAACGGCATCCCGATCCGGGTTTCGAAAACAGATGAGCTGAAAAAAGGGATCCTCGCCACAGGCCTTCCTTACAATCTCGCCGAGAACCCCGGAGATTGCATTGGCCATTTCACCGACATCTTGCAATTGGGGCTGCCGATCCGTCGCCTCGGCTCTGCAGCGATCGATCTTTGCTATGTCGCATCCGGACGCTTTGACGGTTTTTTCGAGATCTCTCTAGCGCCCTGGGACTGTGCGGCAGGCGTGCTGATCGTCGAGGAAGCCGGCGGAAAAATCACCTCTTGGGATGGAGAGAAGCTCGATCCATTTTCTTATGGCTCGGTGCTTGCTTCAAACGGACATCTGCATAACGCACTTGCTAAGGTCCTCCAAAGAAGATGAATCTAATCGACGGAAAAAAAATCGCATCGGAGATCCTAGACTCGCTCTCGGTTCGAGTAGAAAAATTTCACCGCAAAATTGGCCTTGCCTTCCTCCTCGTCGGCGATAACGCCGCCTCGCTTGCTTACGTCCGGATGAAAAAAAAGGCCTGCGCGCAAGTCGGCCTCCACTCCATCGTGCAAGAGTTTGCAGCCGATACAAACCAAGACGTCTTGCTTCGCTCGATTGACGCCTTAAACGAAGACGCTCAAATCGATGGGATCCTCGTTCAGCTCCCCCTCCCCTCCCATCTCGATACCTTGGCAGTCACACGCTCGATTATCCCCGAAAAAGACGTCGACGGCTTCCACCCGATCAACCTCGGCAAAGTGCTCCTTGGAGAAGAGGGCGGCTTTCCTCCCTGCACCCCGCGCGGCGTGCAGCTTCTCCTCGAAAAAACGGTACCGATCGAAGGAAAGCACGTCGTCATCGTCGGGCGGAGCAATATCGTCGGAAAACCGCTTGCAGCGCTTCTCGTCCAGAAAAAAAGGGGAGCGAATGCGACCGTCACAATCGCCCACAGCCAGTCTGAGCACCTCGCCGAGATTACGAAGAGCGCGGATGTCCTCGTTGCTGCAATCGGCCAGCCCCGCTTCATCCGAAAGGAGATGGTGCGGCCGGGCTGTGCAGTGATCGATGTAGGGATCAACCGGATCCAAGATGCAAACGGGCAGCCGCGCCTTGTCGGAGATGTCGATTTTGAAGCGGTTGCCCCTATCGCCTCTTGGATCACTCCTGTCCCCGGCGGCGTCGGCCCGATGACAATCGCGATGCTCTTGCAGAATACGGTAGATGGCGCAATGAGGCGGGGATGAAAGAAGGGACTGTCTTTTTCGATCTGGGAAACGTCCTCCTCTTTTTCAGCCACCAAAAAATGTTCCAGCAGCTCTCCGATCTAACAAAAATCCCAACTGAGCTCTTGCAGCAGCAATTTTTAAATAGAGGGGTTTTTAACGACTACGAATCGGGCCGGCTCCCAACGGAGCAAATCTACCGCATCCTGCAATCGCACAGCTCCCGTTCTTTTTCCCTTTTGGAAGCAATGCAAGCCGCCTCCGACATTTTTACTCCGAATAAAGAGCTCTGGAGCCTAGTCAAAGCGCTCAAGAAGAAAAGTAACCGGCTCGTACTTCTTTCCAATACCAATGAATGCCACTTCAACTTCGCCTACTCCCACTACCCGATCTTAAAACTCTTCGACGCATTCATCCTCTCTTACCAAGTCGGGGCTTGCAAACCCGACCCGGCTATCTTTCAAAGGGCCTTGCAAGAAGCAAGGGGATCTTCATTTTATACCGACGACGTGCCGGCTTATGTAAAAGCTGCCAGGAGCGTTGGCCTCGATGCAGAACTCTACACCGAGCCGCCTCTTCTTAAACGCCACCTAGAAGAGCGCGGCTTTTTATAAGGAGAAAAGCAATGCAATTGCCGAAAATCGGAATCGGGACGTGGGAGCTGCAAGGCGACGCGTGCACTAAAATCGTACAGGAAGCTTTGGCCATTGGCTATCGGCATATCGATACGGCCCACATGTATGAAAACCACTCTGCGATTGCAAAGGCGCTCAAAGGGGTAGATCGAAGCTCTGTTTATCTGACCTCAAAGATCGCACTTGAAGATGAAGTCAACCCCAACAAAATTGAAGAGTCTGTCCAAATGGCGTGCGATCGAGCGCTTAAGGAGCTAGAGTCCGACTATTTGGATCTTTACCTGATCCACGCCCCCGACCGAACCTTTCCTTTGGAAGAGATCTTCATGTCGATGCAAAAGCTCTCCGGACAAGGCAAAATCAGAAAAGCCGGGGTGAGCAACTACACCATCCACCATCTGCAAGACATGCAAAAAGCAGGCTTAACCCCTTTTGCTAACCAGGTAGAGATCCACCCCTATCTCGCTCAAGAAGAGCTGGTCCGCTACTGCCAAGCCCACAAGATCGATGTGATCGCCTACCGTCCCTTTGGCAAGGGAAAGCTCCTTTCGGAAGAGCCCCTATTCAATCAAATTGGGTCTAAGCACGGGAAATCAGGAGCTCAAGTCGCCTTGCGCTGGGTTATCCAGCGAGGCCTCAACGTTATCCCCAAGGGATCGAGCAGGCAGCATTTGAGCGAGAATTTTGCCATCTTCGACTTTGCGCTCACAGAAGATGAAATGCATGCGCTCAACCAACTGGACCGGGGCAAACGATTTTGCCGCACTGAAGATACGGAATTCAACTACTGAGGAATTTTTACCAAACGGATGGCCGGCAAAAATTCGACCCTCCCCATGAACCGGAAGAGCTGAATGAGGGTGAATGAAGCCCCTCATAGGAATAGTGATGGTAGTGATGATATCCCCCATACGCCGGATAGCCATAGGAAGATTCCCGTTCTCTAGAGCTACTTTCGGGAAGCATTTTGCACAATGAAACCACGGGATCAATCAAACAGAGCTTTAGCCCCATAAAGATCGTGCTGACTGCGGCAGTAACCTTCAGGAATTCCGGCGTCTTACAAGAAAGGCAAGAGCGGAAAACTTGAGATCCATACCCAATCAAAGCAAAAAAGGCCGGAATCTTGGTAAGATGGACAAACGCTTGATGCGCCATCCCTGAGGCCACACCATCGATAACCAACATCGAAAACGAGCCGGCAGCAAAAAGAGGATCCCCCAAGGCCCAAGCGTACATCGCAATAGTAAAAACCCCAAGTCGATAGACTTGATTCCAAGTCTCTGCCCGTTCAGGGGAAACCCCTAAGTTTGGCTCAACTAAGCCCATTAGAGGAGCAATCAGTGAAAGAGGCGTCAAGACATAGGCTGTCTGCACAAAGGTTTTGAATGCGCACATCCGACAACCGGCGAAAAGGAGCGTTTCTGCCGTTAAGAGAAGGAGATGATTGACTTGGAGAGCAACCGTCGACCAAGAGCCGGCATCCATTTCCGCAGCTTCTTGTCGAAGTCGATTTTCCAGGTAAACAGCCGCGCCTCCGGCAACAAGACCTTGAACAAGAGAAGAATTAATTGACATAGCCGCCTCAAAATAAAGGGATTGAGCATACCATACATAAGCCATGAAAAACAACGACAGAAAGCACCCAGGACATCTGCAAAGTCCGAAACCACTGACTTTTTAACAAGATCTGCATGATGATGTTTTTACCAATTGAGATCCAACTCATATCCCAAATCGATCAGTTCATCTCCGAGAACTTCTTTGCAAAGAGCTTTGATTTCTTCATCGAAGAACTTCTTCCATGAGCCGGATTTCCCCTCTCTAAAAGTCAAAGAACTCCCAACGATGGTTTCAAGACATTCATCTGCAAATTGCCTTGTACAGGAATATCCCAAAAAATCTGCCAATGTACAACAGGCGTCCAAAGCTCTGGAATCCTTGTTTATAAAGTCTTCGTATCTTACGACGAGATAACGATCGCCTAGGTCATGTCTGTGTTGTAATAGAAATTTAGAGGCAGCTTTAATATCATAAACAGCTAATGAAGTAAAATTACTAGGAGGACGCAAGAAGAGCATAAGTCGATCGCGAATAGAAATTTTCGAATAACAAGATTCGTGCATTTCAACGTTGTAACTATTAATGTTTTCATCAACGAGACAGCTATAAGGGTTAAGGTAGTAATATGCTGCAGAAACTAATACGTCCCTTGGATCTCTAATGTTAACTACTATTTTATTGAACTCGCTTTTTGAAAATATATAATCCACAGAATCCTTAATAAAAAAATGAGCGATAGCAATGGAACCGGCATCGATCATATTTAAAGAGAATTCTGGATGGGGGGTATATTGGGTTGATTTGCCTGAAATTTGAGAAATCAACGGGCCGATCAAATTGGACCCCGATTTAACTATCGTAATAACAGCTACACATGATTGCATTTTAAAACTCCATAATTTTCACTTCTGGCTATTTTTTAATAAATCGAATCTATATTAAAAATAAAGCCTTTTTGAGTGCCGGCGAGGTGGAACGGGAAGCAATGGCACATCAGGATTCTGTCGAATCATCTCGTCATCATGCCAATCTTCCCACAATCCGGCTCATGTTCTTGGGTCCCTCTCAAGGGGAAGCACTATATGTTAAAGTCGGCCTGTTCAGATATCATGATTTCTGGTATAAGTGCGTAAGGAAATAAATGACCAAAAAGAAAATAACATCCTCGAAAAAAACCGAGCGTCTTAAAAGAAATTTAGCACGAACGATCCTCCAGTACATCAGCGGCAAGAGATATAGCCCTCTCACCGTTGAAGAACTGATTGACCAGCTCTCGATCCCCGAAAGCGTCCATCAAACTTTTTTTTCAGCACTAGATTCCCTTGTCAAAGAAGACGAGCTCGCATTGAGCCGGGGGCGCTATCAGCTTCGGCAAGAAGAAAACCAACTCGTTTCGGGAACGATCAGCGTCCATCCTGTTAAGGGCTTCGGTTTTGTCTCCGTGAGCGGGTTAGATAAAGACGTCTTTATCCCCAAACAGTATATGGGAAATGCTGTCAACGGCGATACGGTAGAGATCGAGATCACAGGCTCAGCTCCAAAGGGTCCAGAGGGGCGTGTCATCGCTATCCTCAAGAGAAGCCGCTCGCACCTTGGCTGCACCATCCTGGAAAAGGAAAAGAGTCATTATCTGGCTCATGCCATGCTTCTCGGGCCCCAAAAAACCGTCTATGTAAAACCCTCCAGGAAATGCAAGCTGGACGTAGGCGACAGGATCATTTGCAAAGTCCTCGACTGGAATACAAATGAAAGCGCCGTCTCTGCCGAATTTGTCACTCGCATTGGAAACATCTCCGACCCTTCTTGCGACGTTTCCGCTGCGATCGAAGAGTTTGAGCTGCAAAGCGATTTTTCCAAAGAAGCCATCGAAGAGGCAAAAGCTTATGGCAAACGGATTTCTTCTAAAGGACGACTTGATTTAACCAAGCTCGAGACCGTTACAATCGATCCCGACACCGCCAAAGATTTTGACGATGCGATCTCGCTCACTCAAGATGAAAAAGGCCATTTCTTCCTCGGCGTTCATATTGCCGACGCCGCCTGGTATGTGAAAAAAGGATCTCATCTCGATTCCGAGGCCTTTGCAAGATGCAACTCCACCTACTTCCCCGGCACCTGCCTTCCCATGCTGCCGGAAGCTCTTTCCACTGAGCTTTGCAGCCTCAAGCCCAATGTCAAACGGCTCACCATCTCTGTACTCTCCGAATTTGATCCAACGGGCAGTCTCATCGACACACAAATCGTCCGCTCCTGCATCAAAAGCCGCAAGCGCTTCACCTATGAAGAGGCGTTTGAAGTGCTCGAAAAACGAAAAAAGAGCCCTTATCTTCCCCTTTTAGAGCGGATGGTCGCCCTCTGCAAACTGTTTAAGCAAAAGCGGCGCGAGCGGGGCAGCATCGACTTTGCCATGTCAGATGGAAAAATAGTCGTTGATGAAAAGGGCGCCCCAGTCAAGATCGTCCAAGTCGATTATGATATCACTCATCAGATGATTGAAGAGTTCATGCTCAAAGCGAACGAGATCGTCTCGATCCATCTGGCGGGCCTAGGAAAAGAGCAGATCTTTCGCGTCCATGAAGAACCATCAAATGAGGCTTTTGAAGATTTTTATTCTTATGCCCGCGCACTCGGCTTCTTTCTTCCCTCAAAACCCAGCCCCGCCGACCTGCAGCAGCTATTTGAAAAAGCGAAGGACTCTCCGTTAGCCCCGCAGCTCTCTGTCAGCTTCATCCGAAGCATGAAACAAGCCCTCTACTCTCCGGAAAACATCGGACACTTTGGATTGGCCCTTGAACATTACTGCCACTTTACCAGCCCGATCCGCCGCTATACCGACCTGGTCATCCAACGCCTTCTTTTCGATGAGGTGGCAGACGATGCCGACCTTTCAGCTATCGCCCTTGCCTGTTCAGAAAAAGAACGCCTATCCATGCGCGCGGAAAACTCGGTCGTACTGCTCAAAAAACTGCGCCTGGCAGCCGCCGCACTCGAAATGTCTCCCTCAAAGAGCTACACCGTCGCCATTACAAAGACTAAGCCGTTTGCAATCTTCTTCGAAGTAGGTGAATTTGCACTCGAAGGCTCCGTACACGTTTCAGAGCTAGGCAACGACTACTTTGAATACAACCCCAAAACCCTCTCTTTTCGCGGATCTCGTACGGGACGCACCTTTTCTATCGGCTCGCAAGTCTCTGTGCGGCTCGCCTCCGTCGATCTAATCCGGCAAAATGCAAGTTGGGAAATCGCCTCGCAAAAAAGACGATGAACTCCCTTCCCCGCTCTTTTTATGAGAGCCAAGACGTCGTCTCTCTAGCCAAAGAGCTTCTCGGCAAGCAGCTCTTCACCTGTTTCGGCGAGCTCACCGGCGGCACGATCATCGAGACCGAGGCCTACGCCGGCATCGAAGACAGGGCCAGCCACGCATTTGGCGGCCGTAGAACAAAGAGAAACGAAGTAATGTACGGCCCGCCCGGTTTTGCCTACGTCTACCTTTGCTATGGCATCCACTACCTGCTCAATGTTGTGACAGCCAAGGAGGGGATCCCGCATGCGGTCCTCATCCGGGCCCTTCGCCCAACCCACGGCATTGAGACGATGCTGAAGCGGCGAAAGAAAAAAAAGCTCGGTCCAACTTTAACCGCCGGCCCCGGCGCCACTGGAGCCGCCCTCGGGATCACCTGCGCGCACAATAATCTTCCTTTTGACACCCCGCCTCTTCTCATCTGCGGCGCTCCTTCCCCTCAAACCATTGTTGCCTCACCACGCATCGGGGTCGAATACGCCGGCGAAGATGCAAAACTCCTTTACCGTTTCCGCCTCGTTGAGCAATGATAAGAATATGAAGAAGTATTTTTTAGCCGGACTTGTCACGCTCCTCCCCTTAGCGATCTCGGTTTGGTTCGCCCGTTTTCTCATCGACTTTCTCACAAGCCCCTTTCTCGGGCTTGCAACCCACTCTTTAAGGGCACTTTATGTCCCTGAAAACTTAATCCGTATAGTCAGCCAGCTTCTCATCCTCCTCGTCCTCTTTATTTTTGTCCTGGGCCTTGGCTTTTTCGCCAGGCGCTTCGCCATCAACCTCCTCCTCAAGGCCGGCGACAAAATCCTGCATAAGATCCCTCTCATCAATAAAATCTACAAGACCTCGAAAGATTTGATCCAGGCGCTCTTTTCCGGAGAAAAAAAGAGCTTTCAACACGTCGTCATGCTCCGCTTTCCCTATGAAGCGTGCTTCGTTCTCGGCCTTGTCGCAAGAGATGCCCCTCAAAATTGCTCCGCTTCGACGCAAGAAGATCTCGTTACTATTTACATCCCCACAACACCCAACCCTACAACGGGCTTTCTCGTCATGCGCCCCAAGTCCGACTTGATTTATCTCGACATGCATACGGAAGAAGCAATCAAATACATCGTATCTTGCGGAGTCGTCGCGCCGCCTCATAACAAAGAAGGAAAAGCAGAGTGAAGAAGTATTTTTTTACCGGATTCATCATCCTCCTTCCTAGCGTGCTTACTTTGATCATCATCGTATTTCTCTTCGATTTCTTCACTACACCCTTTGTCCCGCTCGTCACAGAGCTTCTCAAGCTCATGCAAAAACACATTGCCTTCACCTTCCCCATCTGGCTGAGCACATTCATCGCCCGGGTGATCGCGCTAGTGCTCCTTTGCGCCTTCGTTTTGCTTCTCGGCTGCATCGCCCGCTGGTTTCTCGTAAGAAACCTATTGCATTGGACCAATACAATCGTCTCGCGCATTCCGGTGGTGAGGACCATTTTTAATGTGAGCCGCGATGTCTTTTCCGCCCTCTTTGCCCAAGATGATAAAAAAGTATTTAAACGCCCAATCATGATGCCGTTTCCGGCCGTCCCGAACTACACGATCGGATACATTGCCGGAGAGGTCCCCGAAGAGTGCCAAAAACACACAAAGGAGACCCTTGTCTCCGTCTTTGCCCCCACAGCGCCGCACCCCACCTCGGGATTTCTCTTCCTCGTCCCTGAAAAGGACATCCACGAGATAGACATGACCAATGAAGAAGGGGTCAAATATCTCGTATCCTGCGGCGCCATTGTCCCGGAGGACCATGCAGAGCCATGAGACGCCCCGCGTCATCTTTTTCCAAACTTCCAAGCCGCAAGACAAACCGTCGTGCCTCATTAAAATTGTCCAACGCCATTTTAGCCACAATGAGCCCATCCTCATTGTTGCCGAAGAAGATGCTGCCCTTACCTATGTCGATGAGCTGCTCTGGAAACACCCTCCGGAGAGCTTTCTTCCCCACGCAATCTTGGAACATCCTTCAGAAGAGAGGATCGCCCTGACCAAAGTCAAAAAAAATTTAAACCAAGCCCGCTATGCCTTCAACCTCTGCCCAACTCCCCTTCTGATCGAAGGGCCTTTCCGTACCATCTATGAGTTTGAAGACCTTACCTCGCCCAATAAAAAAATTCTTTCCCAGATGCGCTACGACGCCTATAAACAAGCAAAATATCTCATTGAAAGCCACCTTTCCTGTTGATTGATATAGGAAGAATACATAGAATAATGGCCTGATTTTCTATGGAGTACCCATCATGACCCGAATGAGCAAACAGGCAGAAAGAAGAGCGGTTTCAAGACGCCGCCCCAAAATGCCATCAAAAAAAACCGGATCAAAACGAGATAACCTTGTACAAGGCTACCGGCTGCATGAAAACACTGCTGCCGAAGTAGAATTGCGCTTTGTGCCCAAAATCTCCTAACCCTATCGGATGCAACTATGACCAGACACAATAGCTACGGCAAATCGAGCAAAGGCGCCCAAAAGCGCAATGTCCTGAAGCGCTATGAGCGCATCGACGTCCTGAAAAAACTCGGCAGATGGGTGGACGGCAAAAACCTGAAAGTAACAGGTCTTCCCAAAACTCCATCGGTCTAAAAAATCGCCATTGGCCAAACCAATGGCATCAATATGAACGTTGTCGTATTCAATCGCCAAAAAGACTTGAAGCTCTCCATCCGGAGAGCAAAGTCTCTCGTTAAAACTATACTTCAAGCTGAAAATATAGAATATAACGAGATTTTCATTCATTTTGTCACAAAGAAACGGATTTCCGAGCTGCACGCCGAATTCTTCGACGACCCCTCTCCAACAGACTGCATCACCTTTCCGATTGATAAAGAAACGCTTGGAGAGATCTTCGTCTGCCCTCAAGCTGCTATCGACTATTGCTTAAAAAGGGGAGGCGACCCTTTAACCGAGACGGCTCTTTACATTGTCCACGGGATTCTGCATCTTCTTGGATATGACGATCTCGACCCAATTAAAAGAAGAGCCATGCGAAAAAAAGAGAAAACGTGTATGGCTCATCTAAAAGACCTACAGATTTCTTTATGATCTTCGATTTTCTGATTGACAGCTTCGTCCTTCCAATCCTCTTTTTGGCCGGGATATTTTCTTTAAACATGCTCAGCACATCGATCCTCTGTTTAGGCCGCATTAAATCAAAAGAGACCCTCCGAAAGTCCGGTTTTTTCTTTAGACCGATTCTCCGACGCTTTTTTCCCCGCTATGAATGGGATACTCTGCACATCTCCATCGGGCTTAGCAAAAACATCTATCAGCTTCTTTTTACCTTAAGCGGCTTCTTTTTTCTCGCGACCCTAGTCCCCTACTTCCGCGCAATGCTGGAAGAGGCCCCCTCTACACATGACTGGCGGCTCTTTCTCTTAACAGGAGCTGCCCTTCTTTTGACTACTTTGCTCACCGCCTTTGCTGCCCGCCTGACAGCCAGCCTTTGGCCAAAAAGCTCTTTGAAGGTCTGCTCTTCCATATCCTCGATTTATCTTGTGATTGTCTTTCCGATCGTCTATCTCCTGCTCCATGCAACTCGCGGGATCGTGCAAAAAGCGGAAGCTCTCGAACAGGAAGCGATGGCCATCCCTAGCCGGGCGCAGATTAAAGAGCTGATCCGCGAATCGGAGCTGCAGCGCCACCTCGATCCATTTGATCAGAAGATGATCGGCTCGTTTATCAACTTCAAAGAACGGGTTGCCAAAGAGATCATGGTGCCCCGCGTCGATATCTTCAGCCTGCCTGCCGATACGTTGATCAACGATGCAGCAAAGCTTTTTGCTCAAGAGGGCTATAGCCGCATCCCGATCTACCGGGACTCGCTCGATGTGATCATCGGCGTCGTCCTCTATAAGGATTTGCTGAAGTACTATACCGAGTCTGCCCAAGACAGCAAGTCGGCCCTTGAATCGATTGCAAAACCTGTCCTCTATGCCCCGGAAAACAAAAAAATCGCCCATCTCCTGCAGGAGTTTCGCAGCAAGCAAATCCACATGGCAATCATCGTCGATGAATATGGGGGAACAGAAGGGATCGTCACCATTGAAGATATTTTAGAAGAGCTCGTCGGTGAGATTGAAGACGAATACGACATTGCAGCCGACCAGCAGTTTTGGCCTTTGCCGAATGGCGGATGGGTCGTTGATGCGAAAATGAGCATCCACGACGTAGAAGAGCAGATCGGCGTCCGCATTCCGCCCGACCCTGATTATGAGACAATCGGCGGCTATGTATTCCACCGCGCAGGCACGATCCCGCCAAAGGGCTGGCGCCTCATGCAAGACGAGTTCGATCTCGAAGTGCTCTCTTCCAACGAGCGCTCGATCAAAAAGATCAAAATCCTGCCGCATCCCAACATCGAACAAGACTAAAAACATTCTCCAAAGTTAGAATCTCTCCTCAATTTTGGAGAAATCTATGTTCGATGCAACCCCTCCCGCCTATCATGCTCAGATGCCTGAAAGATTTATCCGCCCGGCGCCAGACTACTGTATTACAAAAGAACCCATCCCCTTTTGGGTCAAACCGGCCTCTCTTCCTGAAGAGCTATCTGACTGCCCGGATGTTTTAGAAGACTGCCAATTTGATTGCGAAAGCAAATCGATCTATTCCCACATTGCACGAAAGATCGAACATCAGATCGATGCCGTTCATTTCGGAAGCGTGGAAATCCCCTTTACCCCCAACTATCAAAAGCTAATTCTCCATAGCTGTGAGATCATCCGCAACGGAAACAGATTAGACCGATTAGAAGATGCGCAAATCTATGTAATCCAAGATCAATGGGACGGGTGGATTTTCACAGACACTCTGAAAGCGCTCATTTTTCTAGATGACGTTTCTGAAGGGGACCTTCTCGAATACTCCTATACTATCGTCGGCTTTCCCTTTGATCGCTGGGGGTTCAGATTGCCTTTGCAATCGAAGACAGAGCTGCAAAAACTGCATCTTAGGATTGTAAAGCCAAAGGAGAGCGCTTTTAATAGCACTCTCTATAACCCTCCTGAAGGACTTGCTATACAAGAGACAGAGACTGAATACCAAGTCACACAAGAGCCCTGCCCGGCCAAAAAAACCGAAGCAAATCAACCGGCAAGTTTTTATGACACTCCTTCCATTCAATTCACAGAAGCCACTTCCTGGAATGATGTTGTACAAGATAAGCTGCAGTTTTATCAATTGGACCCCTCCTTTGATTTCAATCCCGAAGCGCTCGACCTGATCCGGGATTGGGAAAAGAATAGTTTGAGTAAAGAAGAGGCCGCTCTCAAAGCGCTCCGTTTTGTTCAAGACGAGATTCGCTATCTTGCCCTTGCGCTTGGCGACGGAGGCTTTAATCCGGCTAATCCAAATGAAACGCTGAAACGGCGTTATGGAGATTGCAAGGCGAAAACTCAGCTTCTCCGCGCCTTTCTCCATCTTTTAGACATTCCCTCGACCCCTGTCTTAGTGCATATAAAAAAACTGGATGGGATAGACCATTTTCTCCCTCAACAAATCTTCAACCATGTCATTGTCCGGATCGATTTGGCCGAAGAGCCGATTTACGTCGATCCTACTATGCTTTATCAAGGAGGCTCGCTTAAAGAGTCTTATTTGCCCTATCGAAAAGGGCTGGCGCTCTCTGAAGAGACCCAAGAACTCTCCACCATCCCGGAGCTTCGAGCCGAGATCGACTTGGACAGGACAACCACGTTTACAATCGGTGAAAGCGTAACGATGACGATCAACTCAAATTACTATGGAGAATTTGCAAACTGGTTTCGTCATGAGATCTCGCAAAGAGGAAAGAAAGCGTGTGCTAAAGATCTAAAAGACCTCTACGAAGACTTCTATGGCTCTATAAAACTCGTCTCGTATGATTATGAGGACGATCGTGCACTCAACAAGATTCAAGCATCTATTACCTTAAAATTGAAAGACCCTTGGACCCAAGATAGCGAAGAAGAAAATTATTTTTGCTACCGGGCAAAACCTCTCGCCTATTTTCAACAAGAATTTGATCCGGAGAAACGCAAATCGCCTTTGCAGCTCCCTCCTCTTTATCGAATAAAGGAGAGAGTTCTTCTCTCTTCGGGAGGCATAGAGTGCATTCCTGTCCAAATCGAGCATCCCGCATTTGATTTTACCGCGCACTCCCCTTCAGAACAAGAAGTAGTCTTTGAGTTAAATGGGAAGCTAGATAGCCTGGAGCCGGAAGATCTTGAAGAGTACGCTGAAGAGCTGATTTTTGGGAGATACTCTTCTATTGCATTGATTTACGAGCATCCCCGAGACGCTCGGTGGGCGCTCCAGGTTGCGAGGATCCTGGCTAAGCCTTAACACAAATCCCCAAGAAGCCGCTGAAAAGCAGCTTCCCCAACCCAGGAGCATCCCAGATGGATGTAGGGCCGTAAAGAGCCGTGATAGTCTGAGCCGCCGGTGATCAGCCAGCCCTTTTCCTGGGCAATTTTGAGCCAGGGAGCTTCTTGCGCTTTATGCAGCCGCCCATAATAGCACTCTATCCCATCAAATGGATGGCCTAGAATTTCCCGTAAAAAGCGCCCCTTTTTTAAGAAGTGGGGATGGGCTAACACAGCTTTCCCCTTTGCCTCCTGGATCATCCGGATCGCTTCGAGCGGCGTAAACTTTCCACCGGGCACATAGCAGCTTGCTGTATCTTGCAAATAGCGCTCAAACGCTTCTTGAATCGAAGAGACTTCCCCCTTTTTCAATAGAGCAGCGGCGATATGAGGGCGCCCGATGATCTGCTCAGGGCCGAAAGTCGGCAATTCGCTTTCTTCAATCGCAATTCCTTTCTTTTTCAGCTTAGCCAAAATCTTCCGGTTTCGATCTTTACGTCGATCTAAAGCTTCTTTAAGAAACTCTCCCAGCGAATGATCGAAGCCATACGCGAGAATATGAACGGTCAGCCCCTGGAATTCAGTCGAAATTTCCGTCCCGATCAGAAGCGTTATGCCCAGCTCTTTGGCTTTTGCATAAAGCTCAGGCGTATAGGCTTGGATCGTATCATGATCTGTAATCGAAAGACCGCTGAGGCCCGCCTCTTTAGCTAGATCGAGAAGCTTCAAAGGATGGTCCGTCCCGTCCGAACAGTTGCTATGGCAATGGAGATCAGCTCGAAATTCACTCATCGAAAGGCACCTTACGCACTTCCGGCTCGAGCCGGACCCCGCTTTTTTCAGCCACTGTTTCTTGGATTTTTTGGATTAGGGCAAGCACATCTGTGCAGCTCGCTTTGGCTTCGTTAACAATGAAATTGGCATGCATCTCCGATACGCGTGCGCCGCCTAATACGGACCCTTTCAAACCGCAGCGCTCAATCAGCGCTCCTGCAGAGAGACTCGGAGAGGGATTGCGAAAGATGCATCCTGCGCTTTTTTCCTTATAGGGCTGCGTTTTTAGGCGGTACTCAACAATCTTCAATTGGGACTGTCTAGCCTCTTTATTCTCTTTTAGCTCGAATCGAGCAGCCAAAATACAACCCCGCAATTTTTGGAATGAAGAAAAGCGATAAGAAAACTCCAGATCGCTCCTTAAAAAGAGCCTTTCCTCCCCATCGAGCCCGAGGTAGAGCGCCTCAAGCAAAGCGTCTTTTACCTCTTGCCCATTGGCCCCTGCGTTCATGAAGACGGCCCCTCCCACTGTCCCGGGAATGCCCGAAGCAAATTCGAGCCCGGAAAATCCCTTCCTTGCCGTCTGCACGCCAAGAAGCGAAAAGCTATAGCCTGCCCCGGCATATACCGAGTCTTGAGCAATTTCGCAAAAATCAATTTTGTTATGGAGGATCAACCCGTCATATCCCCGATCGTCGAAAAGAGAGTTTGATCCTTTGCCGAGGATGAAGACGGGAATCTGTTGAGAAAGGGCCCATTGCATTGCCTCTCTTGCAGTATTGGGTTCTTTCGCCTCAATATAGTACCTGGCAGGACCGCCGATCCCAAAGGTCGAAAGTTCGCTTAAGAGCTTGCCTCGCTGGATGTGCATAGAGAGCTCGCCTTATAGATGGAGTCCAGGATCGCATTTACAAAATGGGAACTCTCCGGCGTGCCAAACTTACGGCAGAGGCGGATCGCTTCCGCAATCGATACCTTCCAAGGAAGGCTCTCATCAAAGAATAACTCGAAAAGCCCCAGACGCAAAATGTTTTTTTCAATTCGAGAAATTCTCTCAAATTGATATTCAGAAGACGCCATAGCGATCTTGGCATCGATCTCCGGCAGCTTTTCCAAAATTTGGCTTACACGAACATAGGCCGAAAGCGCCATTTTTTTTGTCACTTTCAGCTCATGCATCAGCATAGCGGCGACATCCTTCTCCTCGCTGCCTGAAAATTCACAGCAAAAAAGCATTTGAAAAACCATTTCACGAAATTTCTGCGGCGGAAGGGACATAGTTTTCTCCTAGCGCGAAGATTCTAACACAGGACGCACAAGGAGAAAAGCATAAACTTCTCTTGAATCGATCAAAGGCGATTGCTATCCTTTGTAAATTACATACAGGTGGTGCTGTGCTCGGCATTTTTCTCGATACCGAAACCAACGGTCTTAATCCGCAAATCCATAAAATCCTGGAGATCGCCTTCAAAATCGTCGATCTGAAAACGGGCGATGTTAAGGAACATTTTCAGTCCCTCATAGCGCAACCCGTTGAAGCATGGGAAAAAAGCGACCATGAGAGCCTCAAGATCAATGGCTTTACTTGGGAAGAGGTGAAAGGCGGCAGCTCAGCCCGCCACGCGTCCCAGCAGATCATCGACTTGTTCGCCCAGTGGAACATCCGGCGTAAAAAGGCGCTCTTCATCTGTCAAAACCCCTCTTTCGACAGGGTCTTTTTTTCGCAGCTTATTGATGCGGATACGCAAGAGCTTTTGAGCTGGCCCTACCATTGGCTCGATCTGGCCTCCATGTTCTGGGCTCTTTCTATGGAAAAGGCAAAGGGGGGAGGCGTGCCGATGCCCTGGGAGATAGGCCTCTCAAAAGACACAATCGCCTCGTACTACAAGCTCCCTCTCGAAGAAAAGCCGCATCGCGCTATGAACGGGGTGGAGCATCTTCTCCTCTGCTACCGGGCGGTCGTAGGATTTCCTCATTGCAATGAATCCACCTGACAATTAAATTTTTTCCTCCTCAAGCAATCTTCTAGGAGGCAAATAATGGCAGCACATCTACGAGTAGGTCAATCCAGCCCTGTTTTCGCTGTGAGTTCAGCTATTGAGACTTTCCAAAATAAGCTCTATGCAACAGTTAAAGATCTAGGCCTAGGAGAAGAAAACTGGGACTCACATAAGTGGTCAGAGTTAGTGCCGCTGGTTACACAAGAATATCTCAACTCTGTCCATTTTAAAATAGGCGAAGTCGCCGGGCTTTTTCAATTAATAGAAGAGGGTCAGCCACCCCCACCCCCAAATATGGATCATATTTTTCAGCAAATTAAGATGGATTTCAGACTTTCCCACATGCCGATCGAAGATGCAGTTCACCATCTGAAACGAGAGCATTTTCTGAACTATTATTTCTATTCTTCGCATAAAGCGCCTCTGGATTTACAGCATGTGCTCAACAAGCATAAGGAACGGCTCGAGAAGAATACCGGATTCTTCACTGTCATCAATGACTTTTTATCCTATAGCATCCCCTTCTGGAACCTTGATGGAATTCCAGCCGCCATCGAGCACATCCGGAAGATCGCGGAAAATGAAGGGGGGCTGGTTCATGTACAAGGCAAAAGCCGATGGGGGCAATGCATCAATGAACATGGCAAATGGGGGGACATCGTACAGCTTGTCCATGTTTATCTTCCCCAATATGGTTTAATCGAATTTCAGATCACCCACCCCCTAGCCCGGTATGCATTTGACCACAAAAGAGAACTCAGTCTTGAAACCCGAGGCTTCTATCAGCTGGCCAAACAATATCTTGTCGACGAGGCAAACGGTTTCTTTCACAGTGAAGATGTACAGATCATGCGGCAGAATAAACTGCTCCAAACAGCGATAAAAATCCACAAGGAAGCGCATATCCCATTGGATGATGAATTAAAACTCATTCTCAACGAGATATGCAAGAGAGAGATATTTGAATTTGAAGAATAACTTAATAGGAGGAGGAATCAAGCCGCACTTTCCCTCTAAAAATCCTGTAGATCCAAAAGCCGTAAGCCAGTACGAGCGGCACCCCTAGCGCCACAACGATCAGCAGGATGCCAAGAGTTTTAGGGGATGAAGCGCTATTATAAATCGTCAAGCTATAGGCAGGGTCCACCGTCGAATGAACGATGTAGGGAAACGTGCCGATATGAAAGAGGCAAAGAAGAAGAAAAATACTCACACAAGAAGAGGCAAAGGCCCATCCCCCGCGGTCTTTTCGCACTTGGATCGGGATATTGGCGATTGCAGCCAGTGCAAATAAGGGCAAAAGCCAAAGGAATGGCTGATTGATATGCGGCTGGAACATATCGGGCAAATAGATGAGGGTCACAATCGAGGTAACTACAAAGAAAAAGACAAAAACAGCGATCGCAGGATTAATCCATCGTCTCACAGTAGCATGCGCCTGCCCATCTGTTTTCATATAGAGATAGATCGCCCCGTGCATTGCAAAAAGGGCCATAGCGAACAAGCCGACAAGGACTGCATAAGGACGGAAGAAATCGGCGAAGGTCCCTACGAAATCTTGGTTTGCATCGATCGGTACTCCAAGGATCAAATTGCCGAGAATCACGCCAATGACGAAAGAGACGAGAACGCTCGAAACGCAAAAAATCGCATCCCAGATCTGCCTCCAAGAAGATGAAGCGGTCTTGCTCCGAAATTCAATGGCTGCTGCGCGGAACATCAGCCCTGCAATGAGAAACATGAGCAAGGTATAAAACCCCGAAAAAACCGTCGCATACGCATTGGGAAAGCCGGCAAAAAGTCCTCCCATGACGATGACAATCCAAACTTCGTTCCCGTCCCAAACAGGCCCGATGGCGTTGAGAAAGATCCTGCGCTGTTCATCCGTTTTGGCGCAAAGATGCAAAGCCCCTACTCCCAAATCGAAGCCGTCTAGGACGGTGTACATCAGGACGGAGACGCCCATAACAAGATACCATGCGGTCTGTAAATCCATTGTTCATCCCCCCTGATTTGGATAGACATTGCGATAGATCAGTTCATCCGGTTTAGCAGCAATCTCCTCGGGCCCATGCTGGATCTTGTGGTTGAGAAGGAAAAGAAAGAGAGCGAGGAGCAGAATATATATGGCAAGAAACATTGTGATCGAGCCGCTGACCTGCCCTGCGGTAATTACCGTAGAGACCCCTTCGCTTGTGCGCAGCACCTTCCAAACTACCCAGGGCTGCCGCCCCATTTCCGCAGAGATCCATCCGAGCTGATTGCCAATCTGAGGGAAGAGAACCGAAAAGATCATTGACCAGAGAAGCCAAGGCTTCTTTTCAAGCGTCCCCTTTCTCCAATACCAGACGCCGAAAATGGCAACGAGAAACATGAGCCCCCACATCACCACCATCCAGTGATAGGTCTGAAATACGACAGGGACATTCGGCCATTCATCGCGCGGGACCTGGTCCAACCCCGCCACCGGCTTGTCCGGATTTCCATACATTAAAAAGCTAAGCCCCCCGGGGATCTTTAACGAATGGACCTCTTTTTTTTCCGCATCGACCCAGCCTATGACGGAGATCGGAGTTGACTCTTCCGTTTTATAGATCCCTTCAAAAGCAGCGAGTTTGGCCGGCTGATACTTGCCAATCATCTTGGCATTGCTGTCTCCGGATGCAAACTGCAAAATCAGAACGGGAAAAGCAACGGCCAGCCCAATTTTCATCATTGGCAAAGCGAGATCCTGGTGCCGCCTTTTTAAGAGATAATAGGCTGCGACGGAAATCACAAAAAATGAGCCTGTAAGCCAGCAGGCAAGCGTCACATGGCAGAGGCGGTCTATGGTCGAAGGATTAAAGACCATTCCCCAAAAACTATCGATGACAGCCCTCGGCCCGATCGGCGTCTCTTCAATGTGGAAAGAAGCAGGCGTCTGCATCCAGGAGTTGGCAACTAAAATCCAAATCGCGCTGAAGTGAGCGCCTGCGGCAACGCATATCGTCGCAAAATAGTGGAGCTTCGGCCCTACTCGATCCCAACCGAAAAGAAGGATGCCAAGAAACCCTGCCTCTAAGAAGAAAGCAAAAATTCCTTCCGTTGCAAGGGCGCTGCCAAACACATCCCCGACAAATCGTGAAAACCGGGCCCAGTTCGTTCCAAAGGCAAATGTTTGCACAAGCCCTGTCGCAACACCAAGGGCGAAGGTCAGTGCAAAGATCTTGATCCAAAAATTCGTGATCTCTTTATACCGGTGGTCCTTGGTCTTCAGATAAAGCCCTTCCATAATCACAAGCATCAGGCCAAGGCCGATGCTGATCGGAGGATAGAGAAAGTGGAAACAGCTATTGATTGCAAACTGTATTCTCGAGAGTATAAGTGCATCCATGTACAACCTGCTTTCAAAAAAATCTTAGGATGTCAATTTTTGCTGATTTTCGTCTGTAAAAAAAAGCGCAAGCTGTAGAATTTTTATCTATGCAAGAAAATGTGCTTCAAATTGAAAGTCTAGTGAAAGCCTATGGCTCGTTTTTGGCTGTCGATACGATTTCGTTTCAATTGAAAAGAGGAGAAATCCTCGGCCTCCTCGGACCTAACGGCTCGGGAAAAACGACGACGATCCAGATGCTTCTCAATACCTTAACGCCAACGAGCGGCTCGATCCGCTATTTCGGCAAATCTTTTGCCAAGCACCGCTCTGAAATCTTGCGCGAGATCTCATTTGCCAGCACCTATACAAGCTTGCCTTATATTCTAACCATTGAAGAGAACCTCGAATTTTTCGGAAGGCTCTACGGCGTAAAAAAGATCCAAGAAAAAGCAGCCCCCTTGTTGGAGCGCTTCGGCATCCTCGAGAAGAAAAAAAAGCCCGTCTCGTCTCTTTCCGCAGGACAGATCACACGGCTCATGCTCGTCAAAGCGTTTTTTACAGATCCAAAAATCGTTCTTCTCGACGAACCAACCGCCTCGCTCGATCCAGACGTATCTGCCGACGTCTGCAATTTTCTAATGGAACAAAGAGACAAAACAGGCCTTTCCATCCTCTTTACTTCGCACAAAATGGATGAGGTCTCAGAACTTTGCGACCGGGTGATCTTCCTTAAAAAGGGGCGCATCATTGCAGACGACACTCCCAAAAACCTAGCGAGGAGCGTATCCCGTTTCGAGCTAAGGCTCACCATTGCAGACGGCATGAAAAGAACGCAGGCCATTGCAAAAGAGTGGAGCGTCCCCCACACCCTGGAACATCGGGTCATCCACCTGTCTCTCGACGAAGAGACAATCCCCCTCCTTTTGACCCGGCTTGCGAAAGAGGGCGTGATCTACTCAAGCATCCAGATCAAAGAGCCTTCCCTCGAAACTTTTTTTTTGGAGAACCGATCGTGAACTTTGGACGCATCTACGGCGTATTCCTCCGCTATCTTTATGTTCTTTTGAAGGGCGTCCATCAGCTCAGCGACCTTTTTTATTGGCCCCTCATCGATATCCTCCTTTGGGGCCTTACATCTTTTTGGATCCGCTCACAAAGCGATCTTCCCGATCTGCCTCTCATCCTCTTGACCGGCCTAATCTTTTGGCAAATCACTTGGCGCGGCTCGGTAGATATCTCGGTCTCTCTTCTGCAGGAGTTTTGGCATAGAAACCTCGTCAACCTCTTTTCCACTCCGCTTAAATTTTCCGAGTGGATCGCAGGGATGCTCCTTCTTTGCCTTTGCAAGCTCGTCATCACCATCGCGTTTGGAGCGTTTATCGTCTATATCCTCTACTCGCTCAACGTCTTTGTCGTTGGATGGGCCTTTCTTCCTTACGCCGTTTCCCTGATCATTTTCGGCTGGACGCTCAGCTTTCTCGCTTCTAGCTGTATCATCCTCTGGGGACATAGAGTGGAGATGTTTGCCTGGATGGTGGCGCCCCTCTTTGCACCTTTTAGTGCAGTTTTCTATCCGGTCTCCGTGCTGCCAAAATGGGCGCAGATCATCTCCTTATCCCTTCCTACCACCTATATCTTCGAAGGAATGCGCGAAATTCTGATCCGAGGAGTCTTTCCAATTCGGACATTTTGGATCAGCATCGCCCTGAACCTAGCTTATCTTGCACTCTCGATTGTACTATTTCGCCTGATGTTTGAAAAAAGCCGCGCAAAAGGACTGTCGCGGATGGAATGACCATTGCGAACAAGAAGCAAAGCAGCTAAAATGGCATCCGGGGATTAAAGGCTTATGCTATTTAGCGTAATTCTTTAAGGATATAGCTCTTACAAAAATAATACACTTATCAAAGATGGAACTCTTCCACGCAATCACTCCCTTCATCGAGATTTCGATCATCGCGATCATCCTCAACTATTTGCTCTCGTTTTTTTGGAACACCAAGTCGATGGACCTAGTTCTTGGGCTGTTCGCATTCCTTCTCATTATGGCTGCATCGAGCTGGTTCAACTTGCCTGTCTTGCACAAAATCATGATCCTCGTCGGAAATGTTGCCGTAATCGGACTCTTGATCATCTTTCAGCCCGAGCTGCGCGTAGCTCTTTCGAAGCTTAGCCTCAAAAGCCGCCGTTTTCGCGAGATCACAGAATTTGATAAGTTTCTCGACCATTTGGCCAATTCAGTCTACCGGATGTCTGAAAAAAGGATCGGCTCCCTCATCGCCTTGGAGAACGAAGATTCTTTAGAAGAGTATGCGCTCAAAGCAGTCCTTCTCAATGCGGACTTTTCGCCGGAGCTTCTCGAGACGATCTTCGCAACGAATACCCCGCTCCACGACGGCGCGGTCATTTTGAGGGATCGGACGCTCCTTGCAGCAGCAGTCATCTTGCCTCTTGCAGAAGACAGCTCCCAGCTGGCAAAATCAATGGGAACCCGCCATCGGGCAGGCCTTGGCTTGAGCCATATGACGGATGCCCTTGTCATCATTGTGTCCGAAGAGACCGGCAAAGTGTCGATCGCAAGGGAGGGAATTATGACGCGGGGCGTCAAGATCGACCGCTTTAAAGGAATCATCCGCAGCATCTTCAATCCCCCGCCCCGGATGAAGCTGCAGTCGAAATTCAACTTTTTCGAGTGGCTTAAAACATGAAAACCCTCCTTCGCCGTTTATTTTTAGAACACTGGCACCGCAAGCTGCTCTCTCTCATCTTGGCCGTGATCATCTGGCTCATCATCAACCATCAGATGACGGTGACCAAGCATATCCACAATATTCCCGTCCGTGTGGAGAACTTGCCGATTGAAAAGACGATCGAAAACATGCAGGTCAATGGGATCTTGAACAAACGGATCACTTTGACAATCACTGCGAACAAAAGCGTCATGGACGAGTTGACGGGAAAAGATCTCGAGGTCGTCATTGATGCGAGAGGAAAGCCCGATCAATGGATCGCGACGATCAACAAAAAAAACCTCGTCAGCCTCAACTCCGATATCGACATCAACAAAGCCATCAGCCGCGTCGTCCCATACGACCTCATCATCAAGCAGAGCAAGCTGATCACGGATAAAATCCCGATCCTCGTTTCACAGCCCATCGGCGAGGCGCCGAAAGGGTACCAATACATTGGAATCTATCCTTATCGCCTTCATGTTACCGTCACCGGCCCGGAAGAGACGGTCAAAAGGCTCAAGGCAAGAGGCCAAAAGCTGACATTCAACCTTTCCGATCTAACCCGCAGCGAGCTGGACGCTCTTTTGACTAACAATCGAAAAGAGAACTCCGACGAAGTGAGTTTTTTTGTACCCAACTCTTGGAAAAAGATCAGCCTGCCGATCCTCTCCGACACTCCTGTCGAGATCGACGATCCGCAAGCAAAGGATCTTCGAATCGACTTTTCCCATCAAGACCTGATCCCTATCGGCGTGCCGATCCCCATTTCGATCTACTTCCCGCCCAAAAGCAGCCAGACGCTCAATCCGGACACCTATACTCTTGCAACCAATCAGTTCGTCGTCAAGAAAAACGGCATCAAAGTGATCACCCAACCTCTTTATGCCCAAGGCGTAAGCAAGCTCTTCGTCGATATTGTCAAAGATATGCTGCACATTTTTTTGATCGCAGCCCCAAAAAATGAGAGAGAAACGCTTCTTTGGAATTGCCAATTCGCCTACCCCCATGAACTCGAAGACCGCTATGTCGCTAAAGTCATGTCGGAGTGCCATGAAGACGGAGGCGAAGTGCAGCCATACGCCCGCGAAGAGCATCTGCGAAACCGCTTCCGCAACTACATGAACCGTTTTCGTCTTTATACTGCGAAAAACCAGAAGCTCAATCTGAAGATCGAGCTGCAAGCAAACACGATCACCGTTCAGCCGCAAGATCTTTGATGGCGCCGCATAAACAGGTCGTACTGCTCAAATCGTGCGTCTCGAACAGAGGCGGACTGGAGAAATACGCCTCTCGCATCGCAGACTGTTTCCTAAAAAAGGGGTGCAATGTGACCCTCATAACCCAAGGAGCAGCCCCGGTTATCGATTCGATCCGCGTCTTTGCAGCTAAAACATGGAGCTGGCCGGCCTTTATCCGCATGGAACAATACGACCGGTTCGTCAACCAGTGGCTCAACGGCAATCGGGCTGATCTTATCTTTGGGATGGATCGAAACCGGATGCAGACCCACCTCAGGGCCGGAAACGGCGTCCATGCAGCATTTTTGCAAAGCCGCATCCTCACCGAGGGACGTTTGAAATGGCTCATCTGCCAGGCTAACCCGCTCCATCGGAAAATTTTGGAACTTGAAAAGGATGCTTTCGAAAATCCGCGGCTCCAAAAACTTTTCACCAACTCCCACATGGTCAAGCGGCAAATCCTAGAGCGTTACTCCACCCCTTCTTCAAAAATTGAAGTTGTCCATAACGGAGTGGAATGGCATGAGATGCAAAGCGGTTTCGATGCTTGGGAAATGGAAAAACCCCTCATTGCCAAACGCCTCGGCCTCGACCCATTCCGTTTCCATTTTCTTTTCATAGGCAATGGCTATCTACGGAAAGGACTCGGCCAGCTCTTGAAAGCGCTCGCGAGGCTAAAAAGCAAAGACTTTACCTTGAGCGTCGTTGGTAAAGACACCCACTGGGAGGAGTACCGCGCTTTGGCAGATCGGCTCCACTTGAAAGATCAAGTCGTTTTTTTCGGGCCCCAAAAAGAGACCCGGCCGTTTTATCAGATGGCCGATGCCTTAGTCATCCCTTCTTTTTACGACCCGTTCGCTAATGTGACGATTGAAGCTTTGGCGATGGGGCTTTTCACCATCTCCTCGAAAACAAACGGAGGCCACGAAATTTTAACCCAAAACAATGGGGCCGTCATTGAAGAGTTGACTGACGCCGACGCTCTTGCAGCAACGCTTGAAACTGCATGGATGCGCCCGAAAACGACCGAGAGCGCAAGGCAGATCCGAGAGTCGGTGCGGCACCTCGACTTTTCCCATCAAATGCCCTTTTTGATTGACGCTTCGCTATGTTGAATAAAGAGGCTCTTCTCTACTTTTTAATCCGCGCCCTTACCTGGCCGATCCGTTTTATGCCTTACTCCTGGATCCGCTTTCTTGGCCGCCTCCTTGGCCGCCTCGCCTTTTTGTTCATGACCGACTATCGCAAAAGGACCCTCAGCAACCTCGCCCTTGCAGACGATCTCTCATTTACATCTCAAAAGGAGTTGATCGAAACGGCAAAGCAGTCGTTTGAAAATTTGGCGATCAATGTTCTTGAATATCCTCGATTTGACGCTGAAGACAACTTTTCTTGCGTCATCACCTGCGAAAACCCGGAACTGGCGGATGAGCTCTATCAAAAGGGGCAAGGGATCATCTTCTTCTGCGGACATCAATCGAACTGGGAGGCGCTCTTTCTTGACGGCACCCGGCGCATGAAAGGGATTGCTATCGGAAAATCGATCAAAAACAAACGGCTCTACCGATGGATCCTTTCTATCCGGGAGAAAAACGGAGGGCGCATCATCGCTCCGAGAAACGCTGTAAAAGAGGGGCTGCGCGCACTTCGGCAAGGGATCTTCATCGGGATCGTCGGCGACCAGGGAATGCCTGACAGCGGCTACTCGTTTCCCTTTCTCGGCAGACGCGCCTGGACATCAACGGCGCCAGCCCTTCTCGCTTACAAAACGAACTCGCCGATCATCGTCGCCACAACGCGCCGGACAAAATGCGGATACCGGATCCGCTACTCCGACCCGATCTGGCCAAACCAGAAAGAGGGCGCAGAGGCCGAGGTTGTTCGGATGATGGATCTCTCTTTGACCTTGCTGCAAAACAGCATCAAAGAAGCTCCCGGCGAATGGCTCTGGCAGCATAACCGCTGGAAACAGCAGACGCCGCAAATTCTCTACAAACCATTTCGCTACGACAGCATCTGCGTCATCCTGCCGGATAAAAAAAAAGCCTTCGAAGAAATTTTGCCCCACCTGAAAACCTTTAAAGAGATCTACTCTTCCAACTTTCTTTTTCTCCTTGCGCCTGCAGCGTATGCGCATACCCCTCTTATCGAATCGGATGAACAGATCTATTACCGGACTAAAGAAGACCTCCTCCTTCCCGACTACCGGTTCAAACTCGTCTTTAATTTTTCTTCCTAC
>JAKBAE010000071.1 GCA_021809325.1 bacterium | reverse complement strand
AGCCCTGCAACCCAAAAATAATCCTGCTTATCATGCCGCTTGCGATCATGCTCATCCTGTCCTTCTCTATGAACAAGGCATGTCAAGAAATTCTTCGTGCAATCGCCCTGCTAACGCATACGTGATTCCATAGAATGGGTGCATCCTTTAAAATCAAAGGGATAATAAAGGAGAAAAATCGATGGTTTATACTGTGAAAAAGCTGAGCGAACTTTCCGGGGTAACGGTTCGAACCCTCCATTTTTACGAAGAGATCCATCTTCTAAAACCTGCTTACTACGGATCCAATGGGTATCGGTATTACGAAGAAAAGGAGCTCTTACAGCTCCAGCAAATCCTCTTCTTTAAGGAGCTGGGATTTTCGCTCAAACAGATTCAAAAAGTCGTGGGGAAAAGCGATTTTGATCAGCTCGCAGCACTTCACAACCATAAAAGAGCGCTTCTTGCGCAATTGGAAAAAATTGGACTGCTAGTAAAAACCATCGATAAGACAATCAACCACTTAAAAGGAAAAAAGAAAATGCAAGACAAAGAGATGTTCGATGGGTTCAACATCACATTGATCCAAGCTAAAGAAGGCCAAAGTTATTCTTCAGCTCTAAAGCTCGTCGCTGAAAGTGTCAGGAATCCGACCAAAAACACTGAGGACGTAACGAAACGTGGCAAAGTTTACTATGACGACATCGTCAAAACAGCCCATGCACTATTTAAAGAACTAGTTTGCTGCATCGAAAAGGATCTCGACCCAATAGCAGATGAAGTACAAAAGATCATCAAGAGACATCATGCTTTTGCAAATGAGATTCATGATGCGAAAAAAGAGGTGTACTTAGCAATGGCCCAGCTCTACAGAGAGCAGCCGGAGTTTCAAAAGCAACTCAACTGCTTCCATCCTCGGCTTTCAGCCTATATGGCTGAGGCCATGGAAGGATTTGCAAACCAATATCTTTCGTAAAACAATCTTTCGAGATCTTCATGCACAAGAAATGGCAATTTCTTGTGCATGAGCCGGAGCCATAAGCTAAAAGTGATCGCTCAGGGTACAATGTTGGTTAAACCCTTTCCCAAAAACAAAGCCTCCACCCGGGCTGAATACGGTGCAAAGATTCCCCTTGACCACCTCCGGATCGTTTCTTTCTAAAGAAAAAGGTGAAGGATTTATCTTATAACACACAGTTTTTCCTATTTGTGGGCGATAAAAAAACGCCGAGTAATAAGGCACTTCATTCCCCTGGAATTTGGTGGCCATGAAAAGATATAAATCCCCTAGATGAGAACATTGCCATAGCACCCTGCTCTTCTCAGACGTAGATTTGAGATGCAAGGTTGGGCCTAGAGAACCCTCTCGATATTCAATCGGTTTGTTAATGCGGTTTTCTTCTGTAATGTGATCTTTAGCGGCATTAAAAACATGGACGATGAGTTCATCAGAAGGCGTTTTCTCCAATGCTTCTTGCAAATCAGCCGGGAAAGAACTAGAATTCCACAACCAAGAGATTTGAGAGTGGTGAGATCGATATACATTATTCATAACTTTGTCTCCTAAGCTAAAAATGAGAGAGTAGCCTATAGAGTAACAAAGCTTCTTGCAACAAGATTACGACAAAAGCTTCCGAAAGATTTCAACGCATTGAGTTGCTTCAAGTTTCTCGAAGAACTGCCGGTCAAGCGCTTCAACTAGAGGAATGGCCTCGGCTATCATTTTAGCCCCCATCTCAGTTACAACTGGAAATTTTGAGCGCTCGTTTCCTTCTTTTAGCTCTCTTACAATGAACCTTTTCTTTTCCAGCGTTCGTAGAATTTGCGATGTCATAGCGACATCCATCTTACAATGGCGTGCGAGTTCAATCTGGCTGACCAGTTCTCTTTGATTCAACCAACCTAAACTAGCTAACAAGACGAATTGGGGATGAGTCAAGCCTATCCCATTGAGAGCCGCCTCCAAAAGACGCCTCCACTTCATGGTCACTTGCCAAAGAAGAAAGCCCGGGCTCTCTTCAGGCCCTTTAAATTGGCTGATTTGATCCCACTCGAATTTTTTCACATCTCCGCTCTTTTGACCATCTCTTGCATTTCATGGGGAAGGTTTTTCTTCATCTCCCGCCCAATTAAAATAGCAAAGAGCCAGGATAACACTCCGAGCATTTCGATGCGATGCGTCACCTGTGTTTTATCGCCGAATCTCCTCAAAGAATGGCTCACAACTATCCGAGCAAAAGGAAGCCTCGCTTCATCGACAAAGCGGCTCATCGGTTCCACCAAAGTTAAACGCGTTCTGAGAACAGGCCCTCCGCGCGGCTTCAGTTTCCCTGTTGTCCCACTTTGAAACGGACCATTGAGCAAGCTAAACTCCAAACCAGAGTCCCATAGGTTCCAATTCTCAACATCTTGCCAGACAGCCCAGATACGTTCCGGCTCGGCATTCGTTTCTACGGTATGTTCTATGATCAACATGTCCACCTCCATTGATATGCAAACACATTATATGCATGCAAATTTACTAAACAAGAAAAAAGGGAGGTAGATCCCCCCTTTATCGCTGCTTATCGATAGAAGCGATCGTTGCCGCGGTTTTCGCGACGATCCGGTCGGTCGCCCCACTCGCGGCGAGGACGGAATTCTCCGCCTGCGCCCATTGGACGCTCACGGCGCTCTCCCATCGGACGATCGCGTTGTTCAGTACGCGCCCAGTCGATGACGAGTGCTTTTCCTTGAAACGGCTGCCCCTGGAGAGCTTCCTTCGCTTTTCCTGCTTCGTCGGAAGTGTTGAAGCGAACGAACGCGAATCCTCGGGAGCGCCCCGAAAATCGGTCCATAATGATTTTGACTTCGGCGACATCGCCATAATTGGTGAAAAGCTCACGAACTTGATCTTCTGTTGCGTCAAAATTCAAATTTCCAACGTAAAGCTTCTGGTTTTGTGGATTCATTCCTTTAAACTCCTGAAAATAAAAAAATAAGCGAAGACAACCGAGCTACGGCTACTCAAAGAAACACCTGTATTGCTGGAATTTCACGGAAGGGCCTAGTCAAGAGAAATCTTCATCGTTTGTTCCCAGAGGCAGCTATCTTTAAGTTTGCCTCTAGGACTCTAATCTTATCACACCCCTCCAATGCCCTCAAAGCATTTTCTCTATCTTACTGACAATGAACGGATTAACGATGAGAAAATGACTTTAACCTTGAAGAGATTGCACAATATGGGCAATAATTTACCAAACTACACGAAAGATAGTATGTATTATTCAGAATGCTCCAATGGTTATGTCTTACGTCTCGAATCAGGCGAGGAAATTCAGGAAGCGTTGCGCCAGTTTGCAGTAAGCCTCGAATTGAAGGGCGGATTTTATCAAGGCATAGGAACGCTAGCCAATGTCGAACTGGCCTTTTATCGGGTCAATGAGCGCAGATACGAACGGAAAATTTTCCCTCATGACTATGAGATCATCTCGCTGATGGGGAACATCAGCCAGGGACTCGACGAGCCTTTGGTCCACTCCCATGTCTGCCTGGGAGACAGCGCATTCAACACGATCTCGGGCCATCTTGTCCATGGCACTGTTTCTTTGACTGCCGAGATTCTGATTACGCCTGTCAACATTGCCCTTACCCGAAAAGAAGACCCTGTTTTACAGTTTAAAGCTCTTGTTTCTCAAAACCGCTCTAAACTTAAAATGCAGTTTTGATATCATGCAAGAATGGCAATTACAAAAGAAAAACTTGAAGAGCTCCGTGTCCGCATGGAGAAATGCGGGATTCTCGAAGAAGATTTGATCGAAAAGTTCATCCTCGGCTCCGGCAAAGGGGGGCAAAAAGTCAATAAGAGCTCCACCTGCGTCTATTTAAAGCATATCCCCACTGGTCTGGAAGTAAAATGCCAGCAAGAGCGCTCAAGGGAGTTGAACCGCTTTCTCGCCCGCCGCGAGCTGTGCGAAAAAATGGAACGCAAGCTTTTCAAAGCCAAAAGCGAAAAACAACAAGAAATTGCCAAAATCCGGAGACAAAAGCGGAGGCGCAGCCGCAAGCAAAAGGAAAAATTAGTAGCCGACAAGCGAAAGCGCTCTGAGACCAAAGCTTGCCGGCGCCCCCCTTCCGAATAATCTCGACTTTGTACCTTTTGGACCCCCGATCTCTTCAAGCAACTGGCCCATGCGGCTTTATATTTTTGCAACCAGCGCTTCTCAGGCCAGTCTGCAAAAATATAAGGCCACCCGAACCAATTGCTTACCGAACTCTCGGTCTAAATGGTACAAAATCGAGACAATCTTTTTTTGAAATTTACGTTCATTGTTCCGTCGGGTATACTATTCGCAACAAAACGGAATAGCATTTTATGGAATATCAGGTTCCAAGCCCTATGCCTGCGCTTCAGGCTCTCAAGCAACTTTATCCACAAAGCTCTAGAAGGACGCTGCAGCAGTGGATCAAAGGGGGCAGGTTTACTCTCGACAGCCGTCCTCTGGAAAAAGACAACGAAATCCTAGAAACCGGGCAAACCCTCCGGGCCATTGAAGCCTTCCGTCCCAGATCCGAAGGGCCGTTAAATATTCTATATGAAGACAAATCCTTGATTTTCATAGATAAGCCCGCAGGCCTTTTGAGCGTCCCCTTAGATGAGCCAAGCGGAAAACCCAACGCACTCTCCCTTCTTCGGGCAAGGGCAAAAAGCGATCAGATCTTTGCGGTCCATCGGCTGGACCGGCAATCGTCCGGTGTCCTCGTCTTTGCCAAAGGACTCGATGCCATGGAAAAGCTCAAAGAGCTTTTCGAACTGCATGACTTGCACCGTGAGTACTTTGCCATCGTAGAAGGGCGGATTCCCGAAGAAGAAGGGCATTGGAAATGCAATCTGAAAGAACTGCCGAGCTACGATGTCATTGTCGCCAATTCCGATGAGGGAAAAGAAGCGATCACCCATTTTCAGGTGCTCCGCCGCTCAGCTAAATACAGCTATCTGAGCTGCTTGCTCGAGACGGGCCGAAAACACCAGATCCGTGTTCATTGCCAACAGGCCGGCTACCCAATTCTTGGAGATAAACGGTACGGCTCAGAGGAAAATCCGATCCGGCGCCTTGCCCTGCATGCTCGAAAACTGGCCTTTATTCATCCGTTTACGGGCCAACTTCTCAGCTTTATAGCGCCTCTTCCCTTTAGCTTTAAAAAGTTAGGCGCGACGGACGAGTCCCTGAATTGACAAGGGGGATCTTTTCGAAGTACACTAAAGGTGTAAGCCTTGGATTGTATCGATGACTCTGAGTGAGTTTGCTAACTACTTCGTTTCTTTGCTGGTGATCACAAATCCCCTCTCCGCCTTGCCTGCGATCTTGCGCATCACCCGAAACCAAACGACGGCGCAAAAAGAGCACACGGCTCTGATCACAACCTTGTCTATCGGGATTATCTTGCTTCTCTCCACCTGGATTGGAACGCCTCTTCTTGCCATCCTCGGCATCAGCATCCCCTCATTTCAGGTCGCAGGAGGCTTCGTTCTTCTCACTATCGCCTTTTCCATGCTGCAAGCGACGGAGAGCTCTATCAAACAAACGCCGGAAGAACAAAAAGAAAAGATCGCCAAAGACAGCGGCGCTATCGTGCCCCTTGCCATTCCGATCATTGCAGGCCCCGGAGCCATTAGCTCCATCATCGTCAACGTCAGCCACAACCCGGGACTCGTCGAGCAGCTGCTCTTGTCCTTGGTGGCTATCTTGGTCACGCTAACGCTTGGCCTTGTCCTCTACTTTTCAGCTAACTTGGAAAAAATGATCGGCCAGTCCGGCATCAACATCTTCAACCGCATTGGCGGGTTGATCCTGGCCGCGATCGCAATTCAGACTCTTGCAAATGGAGCTTTGGGGCTCTTTCCTGGATGGGGAGCCCCAAGCTAGTTGAAATTTTAACCGGCAACCAAACACTGTGCTTTTTCAAGGAACGTGCCGTGCTCCATGATGACTGCTTTTGAGATGTAATAACTCATGTCTTTCTCTAAATATCCAGTCAAGCGAACTTCACCACTCTTCACTTTAGCGGGATCTAACTTGTTTTTCTCCGCCATTTCCTCTATAGCACGATCAAATATCATACGACGCTCTTCAGGATTGGAATCAGTCATCTTCTTCCTCCCTACTTTTTCGTCAATCTCTCCTGAATGCTTCATAAAGAGAGCTTCTAAAATGCTCTGATTGACTGCATAACCCATGCCTTCAAAGCTATTTATTCCCGATACATCAGGATGAATAGCTATAGCCAGTCCATATTCAGAAACAAATTTATCCGATGCCGCTCGAAGCAAACTTTCACGATGAAGAGTATCCAATTCATTTGCATCCAGAGCTAACAAGTGAGCTGGAGTAGTACCCGTTGAAACACTAAGCACTTTCCAAAATTCTTGATAGGGCGCTTTCATTTGATCTTGAATAGCTTGTCCTAGACCGATAGCTTCAATATGTTTCTTTTTCATCCAATCGTCTACAGCAGTTTTAAATTTCGCTTCTTTGACATTTTTAAAATCAACGTCAGGAAAATCGTCCACTTTCAACTTCAAATGAGGATATTGCGCAGAATATTTCGGAAAAAGTTCTTTTACCCAAATATCTTTATTTCTCTTCTCTGCTACTGAATCTACTAGGCCATTCCAATTCTCTTTAATTCGATTCTCTGCATCACCAAACTTAACGAAGTAGTCAGAATATCTATCTAAGCTATTTTCAATCAGACTTAGATCTAGTTCACTATACTTACTCTTGTAAACTTGAAAAAGATTCTCAACACATTCATTTTGAGCTGTTTTTTCCCACTCGGAATAAATCGTTTCAAGAGATGCACCATTTATCAATCGCACGATATCGCTTTTTAGATTTTGCTGAACCGTTTCTAGACGCAAATTCTTTCCATATTTATTCTGAAATTCTTTTAATTTCTTATCAAATAAGTCATTTACAGGACCTTCTAACTCCTTCGCCACCAAATTAGTAATGCGCTTTTCATCTCCATCGTTCAAAAGGTCAGGAAGTATTTCTTCAAACTTTGCATCAAGTGCTTTACGATCTTCTTTAGAGATAAGATCATTTGGAATCATCCCCTTATATTCCTTATGACACTCAACTAATTTTGCAGCCCTCTCATCCCAGTATGTTTGAACTGCGATAGAATTATCGTTTTGCCCAAAAAATGGAATTCCTTTTTTAAATACAGAAAGCTCGAAATCATTATTTCGAACCACATCCCAATTATAGAAACCGTGATTTCCATTCCAAATTGGTTTGCGAATTTCATAAAGACTATTAAGTGCACTAATTTTCTTTTCATCCGAAGAAGAACCCGAAAGTCTCTCTGGAGTATTTTGAGAAACCTCATCTGACTTTGGTGATGCATTCTCCTGCTGAACATTCTTCGCTTTCAATTTTTTTAGAAGTTCCTCTAGAACGTATACTTGTCCTTCCTTTCCTTTTGTAAACAAACCAAAAAACCAGGAATCACCTTCTGTTGTATTATACTTATTTTTTAATACCTCTACTTTTTGAACTACATCGTTTAATTTATCGATTTCTGGATTTTCTAAACCCCTACTGATCGCCTGTGCGATCGACTCTCTATCAAAACTTCCTGTAATCCAAAGGACAAATCGCTTTAGTCCACCATCAGCGGGCTTCCAAATTTTGAGCTCCTGACCGTCGACATAAAGAAGTTCCTTATTTGGCCCCTCATTCGGAGTCCACTCAAGCAAAGTTTTAGAAACTGAAATCTCTCCAGACATAATAAACCGCCGTTTTTTTATTTAGTTAGTTATATAATAGTATCAAATCGATATATAATAATCAAATAAAATAACCACCAAAAAGAACATAGATTTTTCTTGAAATTGACTAGGATATTTTTTACTCTGTGGCTTTAAAGGAGCCCCCTCATGCGCAGATGTTTGGCAGCACTCTTATATCCACTAGCAGCTCAAGCAATTACAACACAAACCACCTGTCCAAGTACAAACAACTGCGCCCCGCCTCCGGGCTCCAGATACGACTATGACCTGTATCATAAAGACATTGAGGTCTGCTTTTTTTCAGGCGAATTCCTCTACTGGACTGTCGATGAGGGGGCCCTCGATTACGCCGAGAGGATGAAGCAGCCGGCTTGGAGCCCGACAGCCTCTTACGCCTCCGGCTCCGTGGAATCCGCAACCTATGATATCTGCCCGGGCGTGAGGATCTCTGCAGGCTATTTCAACGCTCCAAAATACTGGATCGTACAAGCACAGTACACCCATCTCATCAGCACCGGAAAAAACCGTGCAGAAAAGCCTCGGGCTGCAGCGGAGTATCTCACAGGAACTTGGCCCCAGATTACCACATCCCCTTTAGCACATGCGCACAGCAAAATCTTTTTTGACTACAACCTTTTCGATCTGCTCATTGACCGCGTCTTCTTCCCAAACCCCCATCTTCGGATGAAAGTGATCGGCGGAGCTTCTCTTGCCTGGATACAGCAAGATTGGAAGGTACAGTATTTTGACGGCGGCGGCGGAGATACAACGATTCGCAACCGATGGCAATATTTAGCAGGAGGACTGCGCACTGGCATCTCTGCTGACTGGTACTGGGGCAATAACGTCTATCTTATGGCCAGCTCATATGCCGCCCTCTATATGGGAAGCTACAAGAACTTAGCCAAGCAAACTACGACTGTACAACCTGTAGGCTCTGACGCAGCCCTTCCCGTACGAGACAGCTATCTTCAAGATACCCGCCCTTCTTGCGCCCTGCAGTTTTCTATCGGCCCCGCCTACCAAAAAAATATCGGATGCAAGCGGTTTGAAATCTTTGCGGGCTATGAAATCAACGGTTGGTTTAACTTACAAGAAATCCGCCGCTCCAGCAGCGGATCTCCGTCAGAGGCTAAAGAGACTTGGATGAGCACCAGCATGCTTGCCCTCCAAGGCCTCACAACCCGCTTTACTTTTGATTTCTAGGGTCGTTTTTTCTTTGCAGAGTAGACGATGCCGTAGGGTTGGATCAAGAGCACCTCGTCGATCTCTCCTGCAAGGCTCGTCACAAAACGGACCAGATAGCCCGTTTGCGATTTGACCGTAAACTCGTTTTCCGCCCCGGGGGCAAGTTCATACACAGGCTGTCCGGGAATGATTGAAAACAGAGTGTGGTTTTTGACAACGATATCAAACGAGTAGCCGTAGATCTCATACGTCCCCTGAAACTGCCTCAAATAGGCAAGCGACTCATGTCGCGCCTCGGGCTTTTTTTTGAAGACAATATCAGGCGCATTCGACTCAAAAGGGATGGATAGAGTATCGATGTCCCCGTTGAGATTGGAAAAGAAGCTGAACTTCAGCCCTTCTCGCGACAAGATCATCTCTTCCGAAAGGCTATCGACTGAAAAAACGTCGTAATGCCAATGCGAAAGGTGGTACGTAATGTGATGGAACTTCGCCTGCAGCTTTCCCTCTTCGAGGCTCACTTCCAAATGCCCATAGCCGGGATGCTCATAGACCCCCTCAAACTCTTCGAGAGGATGCGAAGGAACTGTCCCCTTTTTACGGCTCAAGTCCTCTGATTTCTTTTCCTCTTGCAAGGCATCTTGGTTTTTCTTAATTCCCTCAATCCCCTCTTCGAGCCAATCGACTTGGGGTAAATCGAGCAGCAGATCGAGAGCATGCATACTTAAAATGCGCGGCAGCGGAGTGAGATTTTTGTTGCTGAGGATCACGACTCCTAAGCGCTCTTGCGGCAAAATCGAAACCAGAGAGGTATAGCCGGGGGGGCCTCCGTCATGGCTCACATTATATGAGCCCCGATACGTTTGCACGCACCAGCCAAGGCCGTAGGCACTCACACGCGCCTCTTTGCTCTCCGGATACCCTGAAACGACAACCTGGGGAGAGTGCATCTCCTTCAGAGTCGAAACCCCAATCAAAGGCTCTCCTTGCCAAACGCCCCCATCGATCTGCAGCTTTAGCCAATTGCACATATCCCTTGCCGAGGAACAGATCGACCCCGCAGGACCGATCAGCGCCATGTCCTTCAACGGCATCCGGACTAAACCATCCCCTTTCCCCAAATAAGGCAAAGCATAATCTGACTTCGTCTCCATCTCCCGAGTAGAAAAGCAGGTATTCGCCATACCAAGCGGAAGCAAGATTTTAGAGCGGATCAGCTCTTCCCAGCTCATCTGAGCCGACCTCTCCATCGCCATTCCAAGGACAACATACATCAGGTTATTGTAATTGAACCGTTCGCGGATCGCGCAAGTAGGCTCGAGATAGCGCAGTCTCGAAAGAATTTCTTGGGTCGTAAAATCAGAGTTATACCACATCGTCTCATGGCGAGGAAGCCCGGACCGATGGCAAAGAAGATCTCGGACTGTCAAGTTCTGCGTGGCGTACGGATCCCAAAGGCGGAATTCATGCAGGATATCGATCACCCGCTGGTCCCAATCAAGCAAGCCCTCTTCAACCAATCCTCCTACCGCAAACGACGCAAACGCCTTGGTGCAAGATCCGACAGGAAAAAGCGTATCAATGGTCGCAGGAAGAGCGTTCTCCTTTTCCCTCTCCCCAAACGCCTTAACATAGACAACCTCTCCATCTGCGACAATCCCGATCGACAAACCCGGAACCTGAAACTCCTTCATCCCGGTTCGAACGATCTCATCAAACCCCTCTAACACCTTTTCTGCGCGCTCGGCTTGGGAAGACCCAAACACCGGCGAAACAACGACGAGTCCGATTGCTATGGAAAAAAAATTGGTTCGTATCATGAGTATAAACTCCACCTTTTATGGGGCGGCAATCTTATCGGAGACCCGACATAAGGAACAAGAAAAATTTTGCTTCACCTCCCAAAATCCGATTAGTATTCCTTGCTTATTAAGAGCTACAAACGTAATATTCCTTGTTATTCCAAATTAAAGAGTACGTCATGAAAGCCAAAACCAGCGTTCTATCTGCGGGATTAGCCATGTTTTCGATGTTTTTCGGATCGGGCAATCTTGTATTCCCCCTCCTCGTCGGGCAGCTCAGCGAAGGCCACACTATCCTCTCCTCTTTCGGCATTTTACTCACTGGCGTTTTAGTTCCATTTCTCGGCATTTTGGCGATGCTGCTCTTCAACGGAGATACCAACCAATTTTTCTCGCGCCTTGGAAAACCGGCTACATTCTGGTTTTCCCTTTTTGCCCTAGCGATCATGGGCCCCTTCGGCGTCCTCGCCCGCTGCATCACGGTAGCGCACGGAGCCTATTGCCTCCTCTTCCCCGGAACGCCTCTCTGGCTCTTCAGCCTCTCCGCCTGCGCACTTCTCTTCCTCCTCACCATCCGCAAACGGCGCATCGTCTCGATGCTCGGCACCATCCTAACCCCCCTCCTCCTCATCTCCCTCGCCGCCATCGCCGTCTTCGGCCTAGCCTCCATGCCCTCAATCTCCGCCCCCGACGCCGGCGCCTGGAATGCGTTTAAAGAAGGGATCTTCCAAGGCTATCAAACAATGGACCTCCTCGCGGCCTTCTTCTTCTCCACCTTCGTCATCAACCACCTCAAGCAGAACCGCTGCTCCGAAACTACTCTCACCGCCTTTCTCAAGTCGTCCCTCATCGGCGCCGGACTCCTCTCCATCGTCTACGTCGTCCTCGTCATCCTCGGGGCCAGCTACGCACCCAGCCTAGCCAACCTCCCCCCGGAACAGATGCTCGGACACGTCGCCCAGCTCGCCCTCGGCCCCTACGCAGCGCCCATCGTCTGCGCAGCCGTCGTCCTCGCCTGCATGACCACCGCCATCGTCCTCACCTCCCTCTTCTCCGAGTTCCTCAGAAAAGATGTCGCCAAAGAGAAAATCCCCCCGGCCCTTGCCATCCTAACCACCCTCGCCATCGGCTTCTTCATCTCCACACTCGAATTCTCCGGCATCATGAAGTTCATCGGACCCATCCTCGCCAGCATCTACCCCGCCCTCATCGTCATGACCCTCTTCAGCATCGCCTACAAGACATTCGGCTGGAAAACCATCCGGGTCCCCACCGCCATCGCGCTTGCTGTCAAGCTCCTCTTCGCAGCGATTTAAGGGCTCCGCCCTTAAAAATCCCGCCAAAGGGCAAGCCCTTTGGAAACCCCGTATCCATTCTGCGAATCGCATGAGCGATTCGCAGAATTAAAAAGCATAG
>JAKBAE010000002.1 GCA_021809325.1 bacterium | reverse complement strand
ATCGTTCAGTCCTGTAAATTTACCCATCATCTCCTTCAGCTAAAATGAGGGAAATACGATGCCACATAAAGATTTTAGTGGCTAGCCAAAGATATGTTCTTTTTGTGTTCTGAATCGAAGACGGAAAATGTCGAGGTAGAAGGCTCGCCTATTGCTTTTTTAACCTCTTTGAATAGAGACAACCCTTCTGATTCATATAAAGTCATCTTTCATTATTCAGATGGTCAAAGCGCCCCTCTCAATCCTGCTTTTGACAAAGCAGCTTTTTGCAAGGAACTCTCCTGCTTTCCTGAAGAAGGCCGCATTGGGCTGCAGCGCGCCGTTTCCTTCTCTCCACTTATCCCAACCTCAACAATAGCTCTGCAACAGACTCTAGGAAACACAATGCATGCCATCGGGAAAAAGGGGTGCCAATCCTTACAGATTGATGTCACAATGCCGAAGAAAGGGCCTATTCAAATCAAGCACACATATCAAGGAGCTTTGGTTACATCCGATCTAATGAGCCAAGATGCTGGAAGAGGCACCTTTACAGTGTCATTTTCATATTCCTTACAAGATAGTACGCTCCAGGGCCCGAAAATCGAGCCTCTGCAATACACGAGAAACGTATAATTTTCTCTCCTCTTTTCCGCCATTTAAAGTATGTTGGATAAGAGGAGAATTTCATGATCGTTTTAGGCATCGACCCGGGCACGCGAATCACCGGCTACGGGTTAGTTTGTAAAAACGGCTCCCTATTGCAGCCGCTGGACTACGGATGCATCCGGCCTCCTCCCAATTTACCGCTTCCTGAGCGCTACCGGATCCTTTTTGAATCGCTTGAGACGCTGATCGAGCGCAACCGTCCGGATGCGCTCTCGGTTGAATCCCAATTTGTCTTGAAAAATGCGCAAAGCGCACTCAAACTCGGGATGGCAAAAGGAATGGCCATCTTGGCGGCATCGCGCCGCTCGATCCCGATTTTTGAATACCCTCCCTCAAAAGCCAAACTCGCTGTTTCAGGAACCGGAAGGGCGAGTAAATGGCAGGTGCAAAAAATGATCCAAACTTTATTGCGCTTGCCTGCATTACCCGAGCCGGAAGATGCCGCTGACGCTCTGGCCCTTGCTATCTGCCACCTCCAATCAGAAGGAACAAGACTATGTTTGAATCGATCCGAGGCACTCTCCAAGAAAAAGAACCGACCCTTGCGATTGTAGACTGCGGAGGCCTTGCATACCGCCTATCAATCCCGCTCAGCACCTACACGCGCCTGCCGTCTATCGGCTCTCCTATCCAGCTTTTCTTAAGCCAAATTATCCGCGAAGACGCTCATATGCTCTATGCCTTTTATCTCAAAGAAGAGCGCAACCTCTTTGAAGTGCTCATCAGCATCTCGGGGATCGGGCCGAAAACGGCTGCAGGAATCATCGGACATATGGACCTGGCCTCCTTCCAAAGTGCAATTGCCTCCGCCAATACGCGCCTCTTGTCCAAACTTCCCGGGATTGGAAAGAAAACAGCCGAGCGGCTTGTGATCGAGATGCGCGATAAGTTTAAGGGATCAAAAAAGGCTTCCTCTCCCCTTGAGCTGCCTCAAGAAGGGCTTGCAAGCGATGCAATCAACGCGCTTATCCATCTGGGCTATCACGCAATGGATGCAGACAAAGCCGTGCAAAAAGCGCTTAAAGACCACGCAAAAGAGGAAGACTTAGGCCGCCTGATCACGGCAGCCTTGCGTTTTGTTTAAACTTTCAGTCCGCCCTTCAAATGGCGCAGAGATAGAAAATTTTCTTGTCCTTCTCTGATTTTTTCCACTAATTGGGCGCGGCTGAGGCCGTCGAGGCAATTTGGGTCTGTCAAACAGCATGGAGTAAGACCTTCCTCGATAAGCAATCTATTGAGAAGAAGAATTCCTGCCGTTCGTATATTGCCGTCTACAAAGACGTGAAGCTGATCCAAATCCTGGCATAAGCCTGCGATGGCAAGTAACTTTTGTTCTTCAGTTTCTTTCGGTTTTTCTTGGAAAATTCGAATACAAGCTGCCACATTAGCTGCAGCCGTTTCGGGACGTGTTGGCTTCAAACGGATGAACGAGAGTCTCTCTCCGGAAAAATCGATCGTTTTTCGAGGATCGAACATAGCTTCCTTAAGGAAATAATGTACATCGCCCGTCTCAGAATCGCTAAACTGATACGTGTTGAATCGCTCTAAAAGCTCATCATAGCCCTCTTGAGATAGGGTATCTCCAATAATAACTTGAAATGCCTCTATTCCATCCTTATGAGTCCTAAAACCCGAAGGAATTTCATCTTGTTCATTGGAATAAGTTCCCTTTGAAACTAAATCGTGAAACTCCCGATAGAGCCCCGAAGTCAAAGGCTTGTCCATAGTCTGCAACATGTGGAGATAACCTGCGTACATCCCTTCCAAGTAACCGGGTTCTTTTACGTCAAAAAGCAAAGGGTTCTTAAACGCCTCTTCCCATCGCTTGGCGTCTATGAAAAGACAATGCAATTTATTAGGAGGAATTTGTTGAAAAATATCTAAGCTTAGTTTTGTACGAATTTCTTTTATAAAGTATGTTTTGATCTCGCTTGACGTATCTCTGGGCGAGAGAGGAGTTAAATAACTTTCGGGCGAGGATTCGGAAGAACCTGAAGAAAAGTCTTCAGTAGTGCTGAAATCAGATAAATTGGTGAACGAGAAGTCAGAACTTAACGAGGATTCTTCCTGATTGAGAGAAACTTTGTTACTGAGCAACTTGGTATCTGAGCCGCCGGCGCCAGCTCCATTAAAAACTTTTCTATCTTGAAAAGCAGCTGCTGCTTTTTCAGATGTTGTGTCTTTTGCCGATGTTTCTGCTCTGGTGTTTACAGAGTCATTCGAATGAGTTAACCTTACTTCTGAAGCCATAAATCTCCTTATTAATTAATATACATATATCAGGCCTATTATAATAAAATAGAAAAATATATTCAACAAAACACATATTTTGAATTACTCAAATGAGCACTCAAAAGCAGGAGAAATCAGTTAAAGATTCTTTGAAAAATGGCTTGCCCTTCCCAGATTTTTTCAACAAGCTCTCGCTCAGAAAGGCAGTCAAGGACGTTGACGTCTTCCAAGATACACGGAGATAGGTCCTGCTGGATCAAAAGGCGGTTCAGAAGAAGGATTCCTGTTGTTCGTATATTGCCGTCCACAAAGACATGAAGCTGATCCAAGTCTTGGCATAGACGCACAATGGCAGATAGTTTTTCTGCTTCGGTTCTTTTCGGCCTTTGCTCAAAAAAATGAATACAGGCGCCTACATTGATTTCAGCCGTTTCCGGACGTGTTGGCTTCAAACGGAGGAACGAGGGCCGCTTTCCGGAAAGATCGATTGTATTTTGAGGGGATTCCATGGCTTCTTTAAGGAAATAAAACAAATCGCCTGTCATGGGATCAACATAGTGATACGTTTTGTATCGTTGCAAAAGCTCATCATAACCAGCTCGAGACAGAGTCTCCCCCCAAATCACTCGAAATGCTTCAGCCCCATCGGAGACACTCCTAAATCCTAAAGGAATATTAGATCCTTCTTCGTTGGAATAAACGCCCTCTGAAACAACGTCATGAAGTTCCCGATAGAGCGCCGGCGTCAGAGGATCGTTAATTGTCTGCAACATATGAAGATATCCTTTGTACATCCCAAGCAAATAGCCAGGTTCTTCACTTTCATAGACATCCCTTCCTCTCGAAAGTTTTTCTCTTTCCATAAAGAGAAGTTTCCAAAAATCTCCAGGCTCTGAAGCTTGGAAAAACCGCGGGCACACCTTTTTAGCCATCCAGAAAATTTTATTTTCCAGCTGATCCCAAGCTATGCGGGCTGTTTGCCCTTGCATCCAAGACTGCGAAAGCGAATAAGAATTAATCTTCATTGGGCGTAAAATTTTAGCTATTCTTCGACTAAAAGTCTAGTGTGCCTTGTTTCAGAAACCGGATTTTAAAGGGCGGAGTCTTTAAATTCCTTTGAGAAGCCCCCCATCGCAGGCGATGGCTTGGCCTGTGATGTATGAGGCGTGCGTTGAGGCAAGAAATGCTGCAAGGGCTCCGAACTCCTCAGGTTCTGCGAGGCGGCCCATGGGAACTCCTTGTGCGATCTGATCGAGAGGGACTCCCCAATCTTCCATCCGTTTGGTACGGGTAAATCCTGGGAGAAGCGCATTAACGGTGATGTAGGAGGAGGCCAGTTCGAGACTGAGCGATTTCATGAGGCCGAGGAGACCTGAGCGGTAGGCGTTGGAGATCGTGAGATGAGGGATGGGCTCTTTGGCGGCTGTGGAGGTGGAGAGGAGAATCCGGCCCGATTTTTGGGCCTTCATGAGGGGGATCGCCTCTCGGATCGACTCAATGGCGCTTTGCCACAGGCGACGGTAGCCGGCTTCCCAGTCTTTCAGGGAAAGGCCCTCAAAATCGCCTTTGGGCGGCCCTCCCGAATTGGTCACCAGGATGTCGATGCCGCCGAGGATCTCAACTGTTTTTTGAACAAATTCCACCCCCTTTCCCGGCTGATCCAGGTCCAAGGCAAGAGGGTGGGTGTTGGGGATGGAGTTGGCGGCTGCTTGAATCCGGGCAAAGTCCCTGGAGCAGATCACTACGTTAGCCCCTTCAGAAGCAAGAACTTTTGCGATAGCAAAGCCGAGGCCGGAGGAGGCGCCTTGGACAGCCGCTCTCTTGCCTTGTAATCCAAGATCCATAAGAAACCCTCCTTTCTGTATAATAAATAGAGACCAATGCAAATTCAACAGTATAAAAAAGGTTCTACGATTACTGCCATCGCCACTCCCCTTGGGGAAGGGGCTATTTCGGTCATCCGGATTTCCGGTCCCGAGGCGATTTTGATTAGCGAAAAGATTTTTTCAGGCGCGGTTACGTCCTATAAAAGCCATACGGCGCATTATGGCCGGATAGTAGGCAGGCAGGGAGAGGTAATTGATCATGTCCTTTTACTTGTTTTCCGCGCTCCGCGCTCCTATACGGGGGAAGAAACGGTCGAGCTTCATTGCCACGGAGGATCGCTTGTTACGAGAAGGGTTCTCGAGAGAGTGCTGGAGGCGGGGGCTCAAGCAGCCCTTCCAGGAGAGTTTACTTTTCAGGCGTTTTTGAATGGCAAGCTCGATCTGGCGCAAGCGGAAGCGGTGCAGCAGCTCATCGCCTCAAAGAGCGACTTGGCGAGAGAATCCTCAAGCCGGCAGTTGGAAGGGGCCCTCTCAAAAAGGATCCGACAATTCCAAGAAGAGCTGACAAAGATCGCAGCAATTTTAGAAGCGTGGGTCGATTTCCCGGAAGAAGGGCTGGAGTTTGCCACCATGGACGAGATCGTCGGCTCTCTGGAAGAGACTTGTCAGCGGATGCGGCGGCTGCACGAGACCTTTGAAGACGGGAAAATCATTCATCAAGGACTCTCTCTTTGTCTCCTCGGCTCGCCCAATGTCGGTAAATCGTCCTTAATGAACGCCCTTTTGGGCAAAGAGCGGGCCATCGTTACGGAGGTCGCCGGCACGACGCGGGACTTGATCGAAGACGACCTTCGCCTATCGGGCCTTTCTTTCAAACTCATCGATACCGCAGGCATTCGGGATACGGAAGAAAAAATCGAAAAAGAAGGGATCCGCCGCTCGCGGCTTGCGATGCAGCAAGCAGACTTGATCCTTCTTCTCCTTGACGCAAGCCGCCCGCTCAATGAAGGCGACCGGGAGCTGCTCTCTTTGGCCCCGCAAGAAAAAACCATTTTGGTTTGGAATAAAATCGACCTTGCCGCTCCCCCGGAAACCATTTCCTGGAAGAATTCTATCCGTCTTTCCGCAAAAGCAGGAACCGGTCTTGAACAGCTACGAAGCGCGCTTCATCACATGATCTGGAAAGACGGCCCCCCATCAAAAGATGAGGTGGTATTATCTTCGCTCCGCCATTTTCAAGCCCTTACAGAGGCCATCGTCTTTTGCGAAACAGTCATCCAGGGTTTGCGGAATAATATATCGCCAGAGTTTATTGCCTTCGATATGAGAATGTGCCTGCATCATCTAGCCTCGATTCTTGGAACGAACGTATCGGAAGATATCCTTAGCTCCATCTTCTCCCAATTTTGTCTAGGCAAATGATGAAACGTCAAGAAAAAGCAAAAGAGATCCAAAAAATCCTAAACGAAACCTTTCCCGATCCGCAAATTCCTCTTCGGCATAGCAGCCCTTTCACTCTCCTCATCGCCGTCCTTCTCTCTGCCCAATGCACTGACGAGCGGGTCAATCGGATCACCCCCAAGCTCTTTGCGTTAGCCGATACTCCGGAAGGCATGGCTAGGCTTGATCCAAAAGAGGTTGAAGAGATCATCCGCCCCTGCGGTCTTGCACCCACAAAATCGCAAGCGATCGTCAAGCTCTCTGCCAAGATCCTCTCAGATCATATGGGAAAAGTGCCCGATTCTCTCGAGGAGCTGGAAAAGCTGCCGGGGATTGGACACAAAACTGCGTCTGTCGTCCTCATACAGGCTTTCCACAAACCGGCGTTTCCGGTGGATACCCACATCCATCGCTGCGCTAAACGATGGGGTCTGAGCAAAGGGACGACCGTATTGCAGACAGAAAAGGATCTCAAAGCGCTCTTCCCGAAAGAGTCTTGGGCGAAAGTGCACCTGCAGATCATTCTCTTTGCTAGAAAATTCTGCCCCGCGCGTGGACATAAAAAGGAAAAGTGCCCGATCTGCAAAGAGCTCTAAAGTTGATGTAAAACAGCTTTACATCTTTTTTCCAAGAGGAGTGCCAAAGAGCCCTTTCGTCTCAAAATAGCGCGCGGAGTTTTCGATCAGATCTTTTTCGAATTCGATCCGGTTTTTTTCAAAGAGCAAAACGATGCAAGAGCCGCCGAACGAAAAGTAACCCTTCTCATCCCCTTTTTGCACTCTGCTTTCTAAAGAATAGGTTTGATGAATGGTCCCTACGCAAGTAGCCCCCACTTCAACCATCGAAACGGTTCCAAAATGCTCCGATTCGATTTCGGTAATGGACCTCTTATTTTCCCAGAGAATCGGCAATCGTTTTACAAGCGCTACGGGATTGACGGAATAAAGAGACCCCATAATGAGTTTCGATGCGGATGCAAGCCCGTCAACCGGGAAATGGAAGCGATGGTAATCGGTTGGACAAAGACGGGCAATGACCATCGACCCCTCTTCATATCTGCGGCCTAAAGCCTCTTCTTTTAAAAATGTGCCGAGATCGAACTTCTGCCCCTTTATATAAAACCCCTCTGCCCGCCCAACCTTGGGAAAGACGAGATAGCGTCCGTCTGCAGGAAGAACGGCCACGCCGGGATCGGGATCGATCGGCCTGCACTCAGGCTTTAATTTGCGGATAAAAAAATCGTTGAAAGAACGAAATGAAGATACGGGATCGGCAAATTCGGAAACATCGACTTGATAGGTCTGGATAAAAGGCTCAATCTTCTTGCGCGAAGCTGCGCTCTTTTGCATGAGTCCGTAGAGATGGGAAAAGAGAGGGACGCGGGCCAAAAGGGGCAAAAAGAAAAAAGCAAAAAGACGGGACGTAAAGGACGTGCCGTACATTAAAGAAAGGGCCCGATGGCCATACACTTTTTCCGTGGAGAGCTCTCCACTGGAGCGCTCAATATAGCGAATGTCATCCATGAAATAAGAGAGTAGCACGATGTAAAGTGTTTTTTGCAAGGATTTTGATTTTAGGGTACATTCCTATTTAGATAGAAACTCAAAACAAGTAAAAAACAAAATAACTGTAATTTCTAAAAAAAAGGAGTAAATCCTTGTAGAAAATCCTCATTCCGTCTAAAATTCTTTAAGAATAGCTTCAAGACGGAAACATGTTCAGATTCTTAAAAAAACTCTTCGGCACCGCCCAATCGCGCATCCTCAAAAAATACGCCAAGCTCGTCCCCCAGATCAATTCCTGGGAAGAGCGCTTTCAAGCTCTCTCCGATGACGAACTGAGCCATAAGACCCTTGAGTTCAAGGAAAGAATCGCAAAAGGCGAGACGCTTGAGTCTCTCCTCCCTGAAGCTTTCGGCGCAGTCAAGAATGTGTGCCGCCGGATGTGCGGATCGGAGGTCCATGTCTCGGGCTACAATCAGAAATGGGACATGGTCCCCTATGATGTGCAGCTTCTCGGCGCTATTGCGATGTTTCACGGCTCGATCGCTGAAATGCAGACGGGCGAAGGGAAAACGCTCACGGCTTCGCTGCCTCTTTACCTCCATGCCTTAAGCGGAAAGCCCGTCCACCTCATCACGGTCAATGATTACTTAGCAAGGCGCGACTGCGAATGGATCGGGACGATCTTCCGCCGCCTGGGGTTAAGCGTTGCATCCTTGACCAATGACGTCCCTCCCCATAAGCGAAAAGAAGTCTATGCCAACGATATCGTGTACGGCACAGCATCGGAGTTCGGCTTTGATTATTTACGCGACAATTCGATGTCTATGCACAAAAACGAGCAGGTGCAGCGGGGGCACTATTTCGCAATGATCGACGAGATCGACTCGATCCTCATCGACGAAGCGAGAACCCCTCTTATTATCTCCGGTCCCGTTCCGGAGAGCCGGCAAATGTACGACGAGCTGAAAGAAGGCGTAGCCCATCTCGTCCGCGTCCAAAGGGATCTATGCAACAAGCTGGCGACAGATGCGCGCCGGTCTTTAGACGCGCTTGGCGTAATTGAAGAATCCACAGCGCCAAGAAAGCTCTCGAAAGAGGAAGAAGAGCAGAAAAAAGAGTCCTTTAAAAAACTCTGGCTCGTCGGCAAAGGAACGCCACGCAATAAAATCCTCAAGCGGATCAAAGAAAATCCCGACCTGCGCGCGCAGATCGAGAAATGGGAAACCTATTTCTTCGGAGAACAGAACAAAGAAGAGAAGTTCGAAGCTTTGGCCGAACTCTACATCGTCGTCGATGAGCGCAATAACGAGTATGAACTGACAGACAGGGGAATCCGCGAATGGGGCGAAGGTGGCCAGGGGGCGGATGATTTCGTCATGCTCGATCTCGGCCATGAATATTCGCTCATCGAATCGAAAGAAGCTCTCTCTGAGCAAGAAAAGCTGCAAGAGAAAGTCCTCTTGCGCGAAGACGATGCGAAAAGAAAAGAGCGCTCGCACAATCTCCGGCAAATGCTGCGGGCCCAGCTCCTGATGGAAAAGGACATCGACTACATCATCCATGAAGGGAAAATCGTCATCATCGATGAAAACACAGGACGCCCCCAGCCCGGCCGCCGCTTTTCCGATGGGCTCCATCAGGCAATTGAAGCGAAAGAAAACGTCGATATCCAGGGAGAGACGCAAACCTATGCGACGATCACCCTGCAAAACTATTTCCGCATGTATGGGCGCCTTTCCGGAATGACAGGAACGGCGATGACCGAGGCAAATGAGTTCAAAGAGATTTACAAGCTGGAGGTCCTGGAAATCCCGACCCATCGCCGCTGCCAGCGCAAAGATTCCGACGACGAGATCTACATGACGGAGCGCGAAAAGTACAACGCAATCCTTAAAGAGATCAAAGATGTAAATGAAAAGGGCCGGCCGATCTTGATCGGGACCGAATCTGTCGAAGTATCGGAAAAGCTCTCGCGCATCCTCAAGCAAAATAAGCTCGATCATACAATCCTCAATGCGAAAAACCACGCAAAAGAAGCCGAGATCATCGCAGAAGCCGGCATGAAAGGGGCAATTACCCTTGCGACCAATATGGCAGGACGAGGAACAGACATTAAACTGAAAGAAGGCGTGCCTGCGCTTGGCGGTTTGCATGTGATCGGCACCACCCGCCACCAGTCGAGGCGTATTGACCGCCAGCTGCGCGGACGATCGGGCCGTCTTGGCGACCCCGGGTCCTCTAAGTTTTACGTTTCGTTTGAAGATTCGTTGATGCGTCTTTTCGCCTCTCCCCGTATGACATCGCTTTTGCAAAGGTTCCGCCCGCCGGAAGGAGAGCCGATCTCAGCCAAGGTGCTGAACAAGTCGATCGAAACAGCGCAAAAAAGGGTCGAGCAGCGCAATTACACAATGCGCAAGCACACTCTAGAATACGACGATGTGATGAACAAGCAAAGACAAGAGGTCTATGCGTTCCGCAACGAGCTTCTTTTTGTCGAAAAGCCCCTCATCTTAGCGGCTGAGGTAATTGAAACCGTATGTCTTCACATTGTAGAAGAACACAGCGCAAATACAGCACGCCTCGTTCAAGAGCTGCAAGAGATCTTCCCGATTCATTGGGAGGAAAAGACCCTTGAACCAACCGGCGATTTAGCGAAGAAGACGGCGGATAAAATCATCGCTTCTTTCGAGCTGAAGCTGCAATACCAGCGCGAGATTCTCGCTTTCCTCAGACCCGATATGCACGAAGAAGAAAAAGCGCAGTCGGTTCTTCAAGAAGTGATCCGCAACCTGATGATCCGAAAGATCGACCAGCTCTGGATAGAGCACCTGCTCGCCATCGACCATCTCCGAACCGATGTCCATATGCGTACGGTTGGACAGAAAGATCCTCTCTTAGAGTTTAAACACGAAGCCTTTGCTCTCTTTGAAGCTCTCTCTCAGCGCCTGCGCAAAGCAATCGCGCGCGATTTGTTCCGCTTTGAGATGATGCCTCAACAGCATCCCCAAGAGCAGCTCAAGCAAACCCTCTCTCAGCTTCAGCGCAAAACAAAAAACAAAGAGCAAATCGCAAAACTCGCTGGAAATTAATTAGTGCTTTGATACGCTGCAAAAAAAGCAGCTACAATCAATGCACTATTTTATTGCCGAAGAGGCTTTGACCAAACGGGCCGCGAAATTCGACTGCCTCAAGACAATAGATGTCTTAGGACTAGAGAGTTTCGACTTTAGCATTTTCCATCTTCTAGCGCTCATTTTATTTATCATTGCGATCATCCACACCTTTTCCACGAACGCCATCCGCCGGTTTGCCAGAAAAATTGAGCTTAAAACCCCTAAAAATGAGCAGACAAGCGTCCGCCGGGCGATTCGGATTCAGTTTCTCTATTTTTTTGCTGAAGTCGAAATCGTCTTTGCCCTCTGGGCAATCCCTCTCTTCTTGATCATCGCCGTCATGCATGGCTGGAATACGGCTCTAGAGTACTTAAATACGCGCGACTTTACCGAACCGCTTTTTGTCGTCGTGATCATGGCGCTTACCTCGACAAGGCCGATCGTCCATTTAGCTGAGATCGTGCTCCGTTCTATCGCTAAATGCTTAGGAAACTCTCTTTCCGCTTGGTGGTATACTCTTCTGACCTTAGGCCCCCTTCTCGGCTCGTTCATCACGGAAACCGGAGCCATGGCCCTTTGCGCCCTTCTCCTTTCTAGGCAATTTTACGCCTTCAAACCCAGCGGCAAGCTCTGTTATGCAACGATCGGCCTCCTCTTTGTCAACATATCTGTCGGCGGCGTATTAACTGACTTTGCTTCGCCGGCCGTTTTAGTCTTAGCGCATTGCTGGGAGTGGAATACGGCATTTATGCTCTTCAATTTTGGCTGGAAAGCGGTTTTGGGAATCTTCTTTTCTAATGCGCTCTATTGGCTCTTTTTCCGTAAGGAACTCAGCGAGTTAGGCCAGCGTAGAGCTGTGATGAGCAACGTGCAAACTCCCAATCCGGAAGACTCGGACACCCCCATCCCGCTCTGGATCACAGCCATCCATGTTCTCGTGATCGTCTGGATCGTATTTATCTCCCACTTTCCGGCAGTTTTCATTGGAAGCTTCCTCTTCTTTTTGGGATTCCACCAAGCCACCCGCCATCATCAATATCCCATCCGTCTATCTAGGCCTCTGCTGGTCGGACTCTTCCTTGCAGGCCTCGTGATCCATGGAGGTTTGCAGGGCTGGTGGGTCGTCCATCTTTTGCGAAGCCTAACGCCGCTTGGAGTGCTGGGCGTCTCTATCCTTTTAACGGGATTTACGGACAATACCGGAATCTCTTATCTCGCCACTCTGGTCCCGTATTGGGGCGACGCCTATAAATATGCGGTCTTTACCGGAGTTGTCGCTGGAGGCGGGCTGACCGTGATCGCCAATGCGCCGAACCCGGCAGGATACGTCCTTTTAGGCAAACACTTTCCGGATGGCATCTCACCCTTGAAGCTCTTCTATGCAGCGGCCTTGCCGACATTTATTCTCTATCTCATCTACTTTATAACAGGGCCCTTTTTCTCATGATGTCAACCTTTGCCATTGCACTCGCTTCCCTTTTTCTAGCTGCGGCGCCATACACTGTAAAAGACTATCAACATCTCATCGGCATGAAAGGATTTTCCGATCAGCTCTTGACGATGCACTTCAAGCTCTACGAAGGGTACGTCAAAAATACGAACGATCTCATCGGACAGCTTCAATCTACAAGCCTTACGCCCCTGGAATATGGAGCCCTAAAACGACGCTTAGGATGGGAGTTCGATGGGATGCGCCTGCATGAGTATTACTTTGACAATCTGGGCGGCAATGGCCAGTCTGATCAAAAAAGCCCCCTTTTCCAGACACTTACAAAACAATGGGGCAGCTTTGACAAATGGAAAGCGGACTTTATCAAAACGGGCTCAATGCGAGGGATCGGCTGGGTTGTCCTTTACCGCGATCCTCAAACGGGCCTTCTTTATAACGCTTGGATCGAAGAGCACGATACAGGCCACCTGGCCGGGGCCAATCCGATTTTGGTGATGGATGTTTTTGAGCATGCCTACATGCCTCAATATGGACTTGATCGGGCAGCCTATATTAACGCCTTTTTTGCCAACCTCAATTGGAAAACAGTTGAAGAGCGGTTTGTAAAAAGGCCTCATTAAAATGTTTCAAAGCGAGTTTTTCTTCAAGTGAATGCATGTTAATATAGACTCAAATGCTGTCAAAACTTCCTGTACAGGCGGAAGAAGGATTGGCATATCTAAATAAGTTTCGTAGTCATGCTTAGAGTAGACGGATGCAGGATAATAGTCGGCTGCATTGCCAACAGCCGCAGCTTTATAAAATTGAGAGCCGTGTCTAAAAGGAAGAGAGTATTCCGGAGCTGAGAGGGTTGGAATGAATAGATTCCAACAAAAGTCGTTGGTACAAGAGGCCCAAGTATTTCCGTTTTGTGAGTTGATCGCGATCGGGGTGATTGAGTAGAGGGCGCATAATTCTGCGAAGGATAACTGGTTGTAAAGAGAGATCGCGCCGGGGAAATGAGCGGCGTCATAAAGAGTTTTATTCATCTCATTGGCATCTCTTGTGTAGGAAATCTCTTTTCCTACCAGCACCACTTGATAGCCTCGCCGTTGAATTCCTACAATCAGTTCCTGATAAAAAGGCAAAGGCAGCGTTCTAGAAGGCCAGGTAATCGCCGGTGTGATCACGACAAATCGGTCATCTGCGACTCGATGTTGCTGTAAAAGTTTCTGAACGCGTTGCTTGTCCTGCAAAGACCAGTAGGCTTCAACCGTTTTTTCTCTATAGCGCAGGATCTTGCGCATCGCCTTGATTGAAAACAGATCTACGTTGTGAATGGTGCAATGAGGAAAATGACCTTGTGAATCAACAGAGATTAAGATAACGCGATCTTCATATTTGCTGGGAATAACGAGTTCGCGTTCGCTATACACAGACAAATTTTTTATACAGGGATTGAGAAAAAAGGGTTCGGGCCGCTTGCACCAGACATCGAGATTTGGAGCGATTTGAGAAAGAATGCGAATCGATGGAGTGTGGCACAACAGATCTCCATAGCCCTCAAAGTTAGTAATAAGTAAAACTGGATTATAGTCAGGCTTTCCAATAAGCATTTTTTTCCTCATAATTATCATTTGTTTTAAAAAATGCGATAATATTTACCACAGATATTATTTTAAAGAAAAAAAGAAGGAGCCTATATTGCAGTTACTATTGGCTCCTATTTTTTCGTTGATCCCGGGGGGCTTTGACAACGAAATTACTCCAAGAATTTTTGTTACGGCCTATTAGATCATTTCCAAAGTGAAAATTTTCTGGTTAGCTCAGACACAATCTCCCAGTCGCCAAAGAGTACGATGCCATAATAGATCAGATCAGCTTCCTTAGTCTGTTTCATCCTCTCTAGCTGTTCTACATAGGTGCCAATCGTCATCGTATTTGTAAAATTAACAAACCGAATGCCCCTTTCCTGAGCCGCAAGCCTTAAACCCCGGATTTTATTCGAATTGGCCTTCAAAATCATGAAAGGCATCTCTGAAATATGTGGATGGCTTCCTTCATCCGCATCGATATAGTTTGACAAGCGAAGAGGCTCTTTTCCAACTTCGGAGCCGAATCCAATGCACATATGGGCGAGGGCATTCATAATAATCCCCGGTTCAATTTTTTCGTTCATTACAGCGACTAACTTATTTGAAAACGGTGTTGTCATATTTTCCTCCTAGATAAAATTGATTCCTTTCGTTCTTTAAAAGCCAAAAATGCAAACCCGCTGACTCCTAACATGAGAGCTATAGGAATAACCGCAATGCCAAGCAAAAGAGCTTCCGAAGAGCCGGCTCCTCCAAAAGCCTCTACGACTTTTCCAATAACCACATGAAAAATGAACCCGAAGATCATGATGATCATATTGGCAATCGCGGTAGTCAGACCGGCTATCTGGGCCCGGACATAAGTAGATGCTTTATAGATCGCCAGAATCTGATAGGCCGAACAAATGCCAATCATTACAAAGTTGAAGCTGAGTACTAGGGTTGGCAGAGCAGAGAGAAGTAAGATGAATGCAATTGCCATCGCTACTCCCGCGCCAATGATTGTGAGGAGATCACTGCCAATCTTTTCAGAGATGAAATTGAGTATGAGGGCGCCAAAACACATCCCAGTATAAATGAGAGAAGGCAATTTGGCCGCAGCGGGGCCGTCAAAATCCCAAACTTGCTTTAGAAACTCTGTTCCCCAGACATCCGCAAATCCCTCCAAAGGCCCCACCATGAGCCCTGCACAAAGACAAGCCATCAGCACCTTCGAGTTGCCAAACACTTCTCTAATATTTGATATTGCCCGCGCCTCTGATGGCTCTTTCCGATTTGGGGCAATCCAGTAAGTCGCCAGCGCCAATCCAACTCCCACCGCTGCAAACGAGTAGATGACAGCTTGATATCCAAAAGATCTGTACATAGAATCTACCGGCCCTCCTCCATAAATCGCTCCGATCAGGCCAATTGTCACAGACAAACTCAAGATCCTTGAAAACCTCTCTTCGCGAAACGCTAAACGGATGACCTTAAAAACACCCAGAATTGCCGCAGATGACCCCATTCCGATCAAAAGCCTGCCCAAAATAAGAAACGACCAATGAGTTGCAAAAATTAGAGGTGCCATCCCAAGGACAGTCAAGAGAATGCAGATGGTCATGATTTTTCTGGGACCATAGCGATCCAATAAAATTCCGATTGGCAAATGCATGATGGAATACCCGATATAATAGATCCCCGCAAATTGGCCAAAAGTAGCAGCATCGATGTGAAATTGACTCATAATCTCGCCGAACAAAATGCTCGGCATAACTCTTAAAACATACTGGTATGCATAGAAAACCGAGGCGATCAACCAGATTGCCCAGGCTATCTTGCGTGAAATTGGAAAAGACGAGTTCATATACTCCTTTTTATAACAAAAACCCTACCACTCTTTGTGGCGCCTAATAAGAATTAAAAGTGAAAAATAGGTGTTATTGCGCCGCTGGGCGCAGAAGGAGGCCGGAAAGAAGGATGAAGCTATAGTAGCTGCTATCTTGGCTCATGGCTTTGTATGGTATCAAATCGACAAAATAAAAACAATCTTTATAGCTTGGAGATGGCGCGATACCCAAAGACGAGAAAGGGCACCGAGGCGAAAAGATAGAGTAACCAAAAACGGGCATCCCACTTCAAGATGACCTGGCCGCCATGAGAAAAAACAAGAAGGAAAACCCCTAAAAGGGCCAGCATAGCCCCCAAAGCAAAGAGAAGGATCGGCACAAGAGTGGCGATAATGCGCTCTTTGGGCTCAGCACCCTCTTCCTTGGGCAAAATAGGGTCCTCTTCTACAGCGGGGGACTCAATTTTCTCATTTTTGATGGGGTAGGGCGACGGATAGAGAGATTGGGACATTTGCCGCATGGGAGGCTCCCTTTCCGGCCTCTCTTCCCTGAGGTCGGCAGCGCAATAAGGGCAAACAATGACATCGAGATCGATATCCCCTTCGCAATTCGAGCAGAGCTTTTGACGCTTTTTTAGCTTCATGATCGCGAGTATACACCTGCCACTTGCGAGATTCAAGAATCACCTACAAATGGAAGAAAAGTTTTCAGGCTGAAAGATTTTCTCGTTTAGGGTAAAATGAATATCTATTAAAAGATTTTTTTTGGGAGCCCATTATGACCGACAGGAAAAAACACGATATTGCTGTAATCGGAGCAGGGCCCGGGGGCTATGTCGCCGCGATCAAGGCTGCCCAAATGGGGAAATCAGTTGCCCTCATCGACAAGGGGCCTCTCGGCGGGTGCTGCCTCAACGTCGGCTGCATCCCGACGAAAACTCTTTTGGCAAACGCAGGCATCTTGGATCGAATCCGCCACGCAAAAGATTTTGGCATCTCTGTCGGGAATGTCTCTTTCGACTACGCCCAGATGAAAGAGCGCAAAGACGCTGTCGTCTCTAAAATCCGCTCCTCTCTCGAAGGACTGATCAAAAGCAACCGAATCACAATCTACCGGGGCGCAGCATCTTTCCAATCCCCCTACGAGCTGAAAATCGCAGGAGAAGACAACCTCTTCCTCTCCTCAGAAAAGATCATCATCGCCACGGGATCCGTCCCTCTCGACATCAAGGCGTTTCCATGCGATCACGACCGGATCCTTAACTCCACCTCTATCTTGGAGATCACCCGGCTGCCTAAAAGCTTGGCCATTGTCGGTGGAGGCTACATCGGATGCGAGTTCGCTTCTCTTTTCGCCGAACTCGGTGTGAAAGTCACCATCCTCGAAGCGCTGCCCACGATCCTAACTGCGCAAGGAGCGCAAATCGCAACGTTTATGACAAAGGCCCTCCAAGCGCGGGGCATTGAAATCAAAACAAACGTCGCCGTGAAAACAATCGAAAATAAAAAGACCCATGTCCAGGTGACATTGGGAGACGGCCATCAATTCGACGCGGACCTAGCTCTCGTCTCTGTCGGGCGCAAAATTTACACCGAACACCTCGGCCTAGACAAGGCCGGCCTCTCAGTAAATGACAAGGGCGCTATCGAAACAAACAGCCGCATGCAAACGCAGGTGCCGGACATTTACGCCATTGGCGATGTAACGGGAAAGTGGATGCTCGCACACGTAGCTTCCCATCAAGGTATCGTCGCCGCTTCAAATGCAGCCGGAGCGCCACTGCAAATCCACTATGAAGCGGTTCCCGCCGTCGTCTTCACCTCCCCTGAAATCGCCACCGTCGGCCTGACGCAAGAAGCGGCCAAAGCTGCCGGCTTCGACCCGGTTGTCGGCCAATACCCTTTCCAAGCCCTTGGAAAGGCGCAGGCCGAGATGCATACCGAGGGATTTACCCAAATCATCTCCGATCGAAAAACAAAGCAAATCCTCGGCGCCCAGGCTATCGGCCATGAGGCTTCGAATTTGATCGCAGAGATGGCCCTTGCAATCCAAAACGAGCTGACGCTAGAGTGCATTATAGAGACGATCCATGCCCATCCTACTCTCGCAGAAAGCTGGCTAGAGGCGGCGCTGATCGCAAACGATTCGCCGATCCACTTCCCTCCAAGGATCAAAAAATGAATAAGCTCAACATCCTCCCCCCATCTCCCGAAAAGCCATCGCCAGGCAAGGCTGTAGGGGCGGGCCGCTTTCCTTCCTGGCTCCATCGCAAACTGCCGCAGGGAGGCGAGATCTTTCGGACAAACAAAATTCTGGCTAAGCACGGCCTCAGCACCGTCTGCGAAGAGGCGAAATGTCCAAACCGCCTCGAATGCTACTCCAAACGGACGGCGACCTTTTTAGCGCTCGGCAAAAGCTGTACGCGCAATTGCGGCTTTTGCGATATCGATTTCTCAAAAACCCCACGCGCCCCCCAAGCCGATGAGCCAAACCGAATCGCCCTTTCCGTCAAAGACCTGGGACTCAAACACGTCGTCATCACCATGGTCGCAAGAGACGATTTGCCCGATCAGGGCGCCTCGCACATTGCAGCAATCGTCCGCGCTGTACGCCAGGAAAACCCTGACACAACCGTCGAGCTGCTCACTTCCGACTTTTCGGGGCATCCTTGGCTTTTAGATATTATTTTGAAAGAAAAACCCGAGATCTTTAACCACAACATCGAAACCGTCCGCTCCCTCACCGGACGCATCCGCCACAAAGCGCAATACGACAGATCCCTTTCGGTTCTTCGCATCGCCAAACAATCCGGACAAGCGCTCTATGTGAAATCGGGAATGATGCTCGGTTTTGGAGAGCAAGAAGAAGAGGTAAAAGAGACGATCCGCGATCTATTTGATGCAGGATGCGATGTCATTACCCTTGGCCAGTACCTGCAAGCCAGCCAGCGCAAACTACGCGTCAAAGAATTCGTCACTCCCGAGCAGTTTAAAGCATTTGAAGAATACGGCCTCTCTCTTGGCGTGCGCCATATGTATTCAGGACCTTTTGTCAGATCGAGTTACAATGCCAATCTTTTTGTACCTGGCAAACAAGCGATTGTGTCGACATGAAGATTTCATCGAAAATAATACTGTCTATTTCTATGTTGCAAATCAATGGACCCCTCACAAGTTGCAACCGTCATCCTCGCCGGAGGGAAAGGCACCCGCCTTCGGCCCCTCACTTTGCATCATAGCAAGCCTGCCATCTCTTTTGGCGGCCGCTACCGGCTGATCGATGTTCCCATCTCCAATTCAATCCATGCCAATTTTACGCAGATCCATATCCTGGCCCAATATCTCTCAAGCGAATTGCAGCACCATATCAGCCAAACCTATCGCCTTGGCATGTTCCAAAGCGGATCGATCGACGTTTTGACTCCGGAAGAAAATGAAAAAGGGGAAAAAATCTGGTTTGAGGGGACAGCCGATGCCGTGCGAAAAACCCTCCCAACTCTTTTCAAAACAGATGCTTTTTATTTTCTCATCCTATCGGGAGATCAACTCTATCATATCGATTTCGGTAAAATGGCAGCCTTTGCAGAAGAGATGGAGGCAGATATTACAATCGCAGCAACTCCAGTCCACCACTCCACTTCGGAGCGCTTCGGCATCCTCCGAGTGGATGAGCAAAGCTTAGTAAAAGAGTTCATTGAGAAACCGAAGCAGGGGCCGGATTTGCATCATCTCCATCTTCCTGAGATTTTTTTTCAGCGCATCGGACAGGCAGTCCCGAAAGAGCCGCATCTCTTGGCAAACATGGGGATCTACCTTTTCAAAAGAGATGTCCTCAAAAAGCTATTAGAAAGCGATCCGAGAACGGATTTTGGCCGCCACCTCCTTGCTAATGCCTTGCAAAAATGGAAAACCGCTTCCTATATCTATAACGGGTATTGGGAAGATATCGGCACCGTTGAATCCTACTACCAGGCAAACCTTCTCCTTACATCCAAAGGCGGCGTCGATCTCTATGATGAAGAAAAACCGATCTATACTAAGCAATCCTTTCTTCCCGGCCCTCAAATCAAAGCTGCCGCCATCCGCAACTCGATTCTCTGCGACGGATGCCGCATTGATGCCGCCGAAATTGAGCGCTGCGTCATCGGCATGCGATCTGAGATTAGGAAGGGGACGGTCCTTCGAAACACCCTTTTTCTTGGCCACTCCGAGTGCGGCGAAAGCTGCCGAATTGAGGGGGCGATCATTGATGAAAATGTGCACATTGGAAACAATGTTATATTGATAAACTCATCGGGCAGGCAAAATTTTGACGGGGATGGGGTCTTTATCCGGGACGGCATCATCATTGTGACTGCCGCCACAATATTGCAGGATCGTTTCACATTATGAGAATTTGGGCTATCGCCGATTTGCATTTGAGTTTTGGCACACCGAATAAAAGCATGGACGTATTTGGACCCGAGTGGGAAAAGCACGCCGACCAAATTGCAGAGTCTTGGAAATCGCTGATCCATGCAGAAGATCTTGTCCTAATCCCCGGAGATATCTCTTGGGCCATGCGCCCTGAAGAGGCGCTTCCCGATCTGGAATGGATTGAGAAGCTTCCAGGGACAAAGGTGCTGCTCAAGGGAAATCACGATTTTTGGTGGGGCTCGCTAAAAAAAATCGCAACTCTTCTTCCTCCCTCGCTCCACCTGGTCCAAAACAACGTCTTTCGATGGAAAGACGTGGCGATTGGCGGGACCCGTCTCTGGGATTCGGAAGAGTATTCCTTTAACTCGTTTATCGAATTTCGGGAAAACCCCCGGCAAAAAAAGAGCGGGCCCGAAGATGCGGCGCAAGAAGATTTAAGCGAAAAAATCTTTGAAAGAGAGCTGCTTCGCCTTGAGATGAGCCTGTCCCAGTTTCCCACGGACGTTAAGGTGCGGATCGCAATGACCCACTATCCCCCAATCGGATCAAACCTTGAACCCTCGCGCGCCTCTCAAATCTTGGAAAAGCACGGCGTGGGGATCTGCGTCTTTGGGCACCTGCATAATATCAAAGCCGGCATTTCCCTTTTTGGCGAAGCTAGAGGAGTACGCTATGTCTTGGCCTCGGCCGACTATCTCCGCTTTAAACCTATTTTACTATTTTAACTGGACTTGCAGAAGCTTTTCAAATTTTTGCGCTTCATTCAATGAAAACGGGGAGGCCCTCTTTAGAAGCTTGGATGTCTCAAGTTCGAGGTCCTCTCGATCGCGCCTGCGGAAATAATCAGCACAAAAGGTAAGCAGCTCCTCAAACTCTTCCCGCGTCTCTAATAAGGGCAAAGACAAACGGATCGCCGTCAAAAACAGCGGCTTTTCCCCAAACACTACAATGAAACGGAGCGCTTCAAGCAAAAGATCGAGGCTCAGATCTTTTTTTTCAAAAAGAGCTGCCAGCTGCTGGTTCGCTTTGACGGGATCGGTAAAGGCCAGGAGCCGAATGCGCAGAAGAGCAAACCACCCATCGTCGAGAACATAAGGAGAAAAATGTTCGATCAACTCGGCCGCATAAAGCTCGTTATCGCCATCGAGGAGCTCGGAAATGTAGTCCACTAAAAAACTAAATAGATCTTGTGAGGAATAGCTCCCCATTGTTGCAAAAACCTCAACAGGTTTTGCTCCTGCGTCGACATTTTCCTCTAGAATTTCAATCAAATTGGCCAAAGCGTCTTGAATCGGCTCGTCGCTATCTAATTTGCCGGCATCAAAGAGCCAAATCTGATGGTCCAGCTCATCGCAAAAAATGGATAAGGATTGCTTTTCAGGAAGAAGCCGCCTCCAGATCTCAAAGAGGACCAAATAGAGACGATCGTAAATTTCAGGCTCTTCGAGATCAACTAAAAGCAGCTCCGCCAAGCTCTCCGGAGAATCGCTCTCTTCAGCATAGCGATGAAAAGCTGCCAAATCCATCAGAAGCCCTGCATCCTTGAGCCTCTTAAAGAGGGCATCTATAGGAACCGGCCGCAGATCTTCAACCTGCCATTCTTCGCATGGCAGAGATGGGTCCTGTGCATAATTGAGCCGTAAAAGATTGTATAGTGCTTTTGTCTGCAATTCCATTACATAACGTATGATGCCCAATTCGAACTATTTTTCGCAAAACATTTTATTAAAATAAACCAAGAGCATAAAATGGCTGAGCGTAGTTATGAAACAAAAAAAATTTTCATTTCTTCTCCTCGAAGCACTGATCGCCATTTCGATACTTATCGTATTTGCACCCTTGCTGATGCGTCTGCCAATCCACCATTACAAAGCTCAAGTCGAATATTTTGAAAAATTGGAAAAACAACGTATCGCAGACTGGACCTATTCAGAGATCAAGGAAACGCTTTTACGGCAATCGATCCCTTGGAAAGCGCTTCCCGAAAAGGAAAAGGGCACCAAAACATTTCCCCTTTCAGATACTAAGCTGCACCTTCGGGGGCTTAAACCCAAAACCATCAACCGTTCGTTTACCTTAAAGTGCAAGGGTGAAAAGGAGGGAAATCAAGGCGAGATTTTCCGCCTCTATAAACTCAAAATACGTATAGAGGATTCGCTCTATGAGTATCTGCTTTTGATCCAACTCGTCTGATATTGCTTAAAATCAACCTATCATTCATAAAAACTTGTAATGAAGGAGCCATTCCACCCGCATATTCCCGCAAGAAGGAACCCGAACGAGCTTACCCTTCGCGCAATTATTTTAGGGATCTTCTTCGGCTTTCTTTTTGCAGTGGCAAATGCCTATCTCGCCCTTAAAATTGGACAAACCGTTTCAGCCTCTATTCCGGCAGCGCTTATGTCCATGGGGATCATGAAGATCTTTACCCGCAAAGCCTCCATTTTGGAGCATAATACCGTTCAGACGATCTCTACAATTGGAGAGACTTTGGCAGCCGGGATCGCATTTACCATTCCCGCCCTCTTCTTTTTTAATGAAGAACCGTCCGTCGGAAGAATTTTTCTACTCTCCTTGCTCGGCGGCATTCTCGGCATCCTTTTTATGATCCCCATGCGCCGCTTCATCATCGTTGAAGAGCACGGCAAGCTTCCTTTTCCGGAAGGGGTCGCTTGCGCTGAGATTTTAAAAGCAGGAGAAAAAAATATAAGCTCCGCCATCATGGCCCTTTGGGGAGCGCTTGCGGCAGGACTCTATAAAATTTGCAGCAACGCCCTTTTTCTTTGGAACGAAACTCCGAGCTGGACTGTCTCATTTTTTCGCAAAGCGGTATTCAGCATCGATACAACGCCGGCGCTTCTCGGCGTCGGATATATCATCGGCCCGAGAATTTCGGGGATGATGTTTGCCGGCGGGATAACAGCCTGGTGGGTCATCATTCCCTTGATCAAGATTTTCGGCCTCGGAATTACTTCAATCTATCCTTCTTCTATCCCTGTTTCTGAAATGACGGCAAATGAGATCTGGAGCGGCTACGTACGCTATATTGGCGCCGGAACTCTTACGGTGGGAGGCTTGCTCGGTCTGTTCCGCGTCCTGCCCCTCATCTTTAAAACAGTGCACTTGACCCTCAAAGAGCTCTTTACCGGCGAGGCTGTCAAACTTCATAAAAACAGAACAGATAAAGACATCCCCCTAACCTGGCTGACCTTCGGCTCCGTTGCAGTTATCCTGACCCTCTGGCTTTTCCCGGGAATGCCCATGAACTTTTTCACCATCGTCCTCTTGACGATCCTCAGCTTTTTCTTTGTAGCAGTCACTTCCTTTACGGTAGGCCTTGTCGGCACTTCAGCAAATCCCGTCTCCGGAATGGTCATTACCACGATGTTTCTAACCTGCATCATTTTCGTCCTTTTGGGTTGGACGGAAAGGATCTATATGATCTCGGCCATCACGATGGGATGCGTCTCTTGCGTTGCAATTACCCTGGCCGGAACGACCTCGCAAGATTTAAAGACGGGCTATATTCTTGGCGCCACACCCCAGCATCAGCAGATCGCGGAGATCATCGGCATCATCGTCCCGGCTATCGTACTCGGTTATACGCTCTATATCCTGAATGCTGCCTATAAGATCGGCTCTCCGGAAATGCCCGCTCCGCAGGCAACTTTGATGGCGATCATCGTGGAAGGCGTTATTGGAGGGAATCTCCCTTACGCGCTCGTCGGCATCGGCGTTCTCATCGGAATCGCTCTGATTATCTTACAAATTCCCATTCTGCCCTTTGCACTTGGGCTATACCTCCCACTCTCTATTACAACCGCAACCGTTCTAGGCGGCCTCGCTAGAGCGTTTGTCAACCGCAGACGCTCGAGCGAAGCCGCTCAAGAAAGAGGGATCCTCCTCTCTTCCGGACTGATCGGCGGAGATGCTTTCACCGGCATTTTGGTGGCCCTTTTGACCATCTCGCAAGTTATCCCCCTTCACACTGAGGCACTTCTTCCCGACTCGCTCAGCCTTCTCTTCTTTATCCTCTTTAGCGGCGCATTGACCTTTTTTGCCTCCTATCGCCAAAGATAATTGGTCATTTCCTTGCTAGAATGCTATAATTGCAGCCTAAGGAGTGCGCCTTTATTTCTTACGATTGGTATAATCCCGAAAATCGACGAAGCAATCATTTAGGCACACTCCCTAATTCGGTGGGATTTTATGCATTGCGACCGATCAAAGCGACCGATCATTCTGATGGAACTGTTGATCGCCCTTCTTCTTATTGGAACAATGCTCTCTCTATTGCTTAGATTCTTTAGCAATACCTTGCAAATGGATCGAAAAATCGACGCGGTGCGAAAAGAAGCTTTTGCCAGGGAGCATCTTCAAATCAGGCTTCTGCACTTTTTTTCCTCCATTCTCCCTCGATCAACCCTTCCCGACACCTCCGCCCCTTCTCTTTACACCCTAGAGGGCGAGTTCCCGGGCCTTGCAGCGATCTTCGACAATGGAATCGATCCGGACCCCCGCTTCAGCGGAACCGTTCAAGGAGAGATTGCTCTTGATGGAGAAAAAAATCTTTTTTTATCTGTGCGTCCCCTGTCAGAGTCCCCAAAAAAGGCTTGCCGCAAAGAGCTGCTGCTGCAAAATGTTCAAACTCTGAAATTTCAGTTCTTATCAAAAAAAAATGAGGACTCATCCAAGGGAAACGCCTCTTTCGATTGGCTGGCATCCTGGCCAAAAAACCGGTGGGATACACCTTCGATCATTCGTCTCATCGCAAAAACAGAAAATGAAGATCTCTCATTCGCTTTTTCGCTCCCCTTTTCACAGCCAATTACGTATGAGAGGAAAGAAACATGAACATTTTGGGGTTGATTTTCACTATCCTGCTCATCTGCGCTTGTACGTTTTCTCTCTCCTTGCAAAAAATTCTTCTCGGAAAACCCGTAGAAATCTCCTGCCAAAACCATTTGAAAGCTACGCGGAAAATTCTTAATTCCTACGAATCGGAATGCTACAAATCTTTAAGATCTAAGTCTAAAAAAAAGGATTCTAAACCCAAAGAACAAAACCGCTCCGCCGCTCAAACTAAAAAAAAAGAAAACCCGTTGCCTTTGAACGGAGAATGTTCCCGCCTCAATCTCTGGCCTCTTATCCTCGAGGGGAAAAACAAACATCCCTTTTTATACGAAACTGCGGCACAGATCTTACGCTCGCTCTATCAAAAACCACTCTTTGGCATAGAGGGCCGGCTGGAGTACGCCCTTCTCGACGCTATGCTCTTAGCCTGCCAATGCGAGGAGAATCAGAACTCTCCGCCGGCGCTTGAAAAACTCCTTTTGAAGGATAAAAATGTAAAGCGGCTTTACCCGCTGCAAACGATCTATTACCGCATGTTGAAGGGGACAAAACTGAAAACAGGAAAAGGATACCCGTGTTTGTCCGATTTTATTTCGATTGAGCGCAATCCGTCCCCCTTATGTCTCAAGCATGCTTCCCCGGCAATGCTTTCTGCTTTGTTCAATCCAAAAGCAGGAGTTCTTTTATATGAAGAGCTACATAAGAACAAAAACCCCCTTTCCAAAGAGAGGATCCTAGAAATCTGCAGCCTATCGGGTTTAACAAGCATCAGCGATGATTTTTTTGAATTGCTCGATCTGAAAACGGCGCGCCACAGCCTGTCCGGCAAGAAAATCCTTGTTGGAGAGGAGGGAGACGTCCGTTTGAGAAAGCAGGTTTTTCTTCCTAAAACTTAATGTTCTACCGGAAGGGAGATGGTAAACGTTGTACCGTGTCCTAACTGGGAGGCCACTTGTATGGTCCCTTTATGCTTTTGCACAATCGTTTTAACAATTGAAAGCCCCAGCCCTGTTCCCCCGAACTTTCTAGATCGGGCTTTATCTACCGTATAAAACCGATTGAAAATATGCGGAAGGTCCGCTTCCGGAATGCCGATCCCATGATCTTCAACCCGGATGATGATCTGCTTTCCTTGGGCGTTGACGGAAAGATCGATTTGAGCCGGCGCCGGCGAGTATTTCACTGCGTTTTGCAATAGATTTATGACAGCCATCTCCAATAGGTCAGGATCTGCTAAGACCACCCCTTTTTCAATCCCTTTATGCAAATTCACCTTTGCATTTGGGTGCGCAGTTAAAATGATATGCTTGCAATTATCGCAAATAAGAACCACATCAACGGGAAGAAGCCGTTCGTCACTTAAATTTTCAATATCGGTCAAAGTCAACAAGCTTTTTACGAGAGAGTCGAGCCTATGGCAAGTCCTCACGATTTTTTCTGTAATTTCTTTTAGCATCTCTTGGGAAAGGTCAGGCAAGTCGTTCAGTGTTTCTGCAAAGCCGCGGATGATTGTTATCGGCGTACGCAGCTCATGCGAGGCATTTGCAATGAAATCTTTTCCCATTTCAACGATGCGGTAATCAGACGTCTTATCCTGCAAGACAAGAATACTCCCGCTATGCTGCTTCACAGGAGACGCGATCAAATCGAAATAAAAACGCTGGCCCTCTTCAATAGTAAATGTCTGAACTACAATCTCTGCACGTTCTTGCGCTGCTTTAATTATTTCACTGCACTCTTGCACCAGCTCATGGCGCTGGGCTTTGATCTCGCTGAATTTTCGATGCAGGATCTCTTCCCTAGGCGTCTGGAGCATTTTGGTTGCGACTTGATTTGCAAACACCACAACCCCTTCTATATCGACGGCGATCACCCCTTCTCCAAGCGATTCGAGAATCGCTTCCGTCTCTTCATTTTGGCGCTCAAGGTGTTCAAACTGCTTTTGGATACGCGAATTGAGCGAGTTGAGAGTATGCGCCAGTTTGAAAAACTCGTCATTTCCTTGCATATTGGTATCGATCTCGATTCGGGGAAGATATTCCTGTTTTCCCGCCTGATAGGGCTCGATTGCGGTAATGATCTGCTGGATAGGCAAGCTTAAGCGATGCATAATCGCCCATGTCATCATGCTATAGAGTAAAAGGATCACTCCGCCGAGGATGAGGAAACCGATCTCGAAATTATTAGTCAGCTCTTTAAGTTCCGTGAAAGGGAATCCGATCCGAAGAATGTATTCCTCGTGATCTGCTTCGAAAGAAAAGGCCGCGTATGCAATGACTTGGTTAAATAAGGCTGTAAAGCGCTCGCTATATCCTTGGCCGTATTTGATTGCGTTTTCAACTTCAGGGGTTTTGCCGGTCTCTACAAGCATTTCCTGATCAGAGCTTTCAAGATGTGTATCGTAAAGAACTTCGCCATTGCGATCGAAAAGCGTAGCCCTGTAAAAGACATATTTGTTTTCCTGCTCGAGATAGCTGACCATAGCAGAAGCATCCGGCTCTTTTTTAAGACGCGAGATCAGCTCGTTCGCTCTCTGTGCAATGGAGTGTTGGACAATGCCTCCCACAGTGTTGCGAATAAAAGGAAATAGAATAGAAATAAAAATCAGAAAGAGGACCAAATCGCTAAGCAAGATTTTCTTTCGATAACCCAACATTTCGCTATCCTATCGAAGGATTTTCTTCCAACTCGGGATAAAACGAGCAAAACTGCGTCTCGTCTACGAATCCCGTATCCTCAAGCCGAACCCCGCCTCTTTTCGGCAAATAGAGTCCGGGCTCAATTGTAAACACCATCCCTTTTTGCAAAGCAAGCTCGGCGTCGGAGCCATCTTTGCGAAGAAGAGGAAACTCATGCGTTTCCAACCCGATACCATGTCCCAAGCTATGAATAAAGAGATTTTCTACCCCTTCTCTTATAAACACCTTTCTCGCAGCCTGATCGATTTCTTGGATTTTCGCGCCGGGACGCACTTGCCTCCGTGCGGCGAGATGAGCCTCCCGAACCCACGCATACAATTTCTTAAGCTCCGGATCGGGAGAGCCAAAAAAGTAAACCCGGGTGGCATCGCCACAGTAATCATCGACAACGGCCCCCACATCAAAAAGGACGATCTGATCCTTCTCCAAACGAGAAAGCGAAGCTCGGTGGTGGGGAAGAGCGCTATTTTCACCAAAAGCGACGATGGGAGCAAATGAAAGGGCAGATGCGCCATGCATTCGAACAAACTGCTCGAACTCCCAAGCAACTTCTTTCTCGCTTACTCCGACTCGAAGAGAGCTCTTCATGTGCAGGATGCCTCTCCAAGTCAGATCGGCTGCTCGCTGAAGGGCTCCGATCTCATCTTTCCCTTTCACACTTCGGATCTCTTTTAGGGGCTTTGCAATTGCCTGCCAAGCTGCTTGAGGCTGCTCGCGGCCAAGCTGCGCTCTCGCTTCTACGCTGGTAAAAGAACTGTCAAACCCGATCTTGCCTGCAGGAAGCGAAACTTGGCTGTCCCAAAGCCGCACAGGGACAGTCTCTTTTTCAGAAGCATAGGTAAAATAGCGCCCATCCACCCAAAGCTCGGCCCGGTCCGCAAAAACGAGCAGCCTGCCTCTAGAAAGGGTCAAACCTGTGAGATACAGAAGGTCGATGGGATTTTCGATGAGGAGCGCATCGAGATGCCAATGGAGAAGTCTATCTTGCAAGCGGGCAATTCTATTCATTGTTTTATAAAAAACCTCTCTAAATCAGTTGGCTCCAGACAAATTTGGCGAATAGCTTTTCCTTGCCGCCAAAGAGCTGCAGCTTCTTCAAGGGTAAAGTTCTTCGAAAAACCGCTCCTCGCCACTCTCCTGAGCGTCGCTTCAACAGGGATTCCTTTGAGCAGGTCTTCTTTCAAAGCCCGCATTAATGGCTCTAGCTTGCCCGGATCGAGCCACTCGGGAACCGCGTCGATGCAAAAGCGCTTCGGCCCGAGCAAACGGGCGTCTAGACCGGCCTTTTCCAAATGGTCCATCAGCTCGCCTGCCATTTGGGATTCCTCCAAAGAAAGGGGGCATTCGATTGGTATCAGAAGGGCCTGCTTTTCTTCGGTTTCAAGAGCCCTTTCTTCACATACAGCCCCGAGATCTGCTACGTAAAGGTTTCCCTGCTGCTCAAAGAGAAGAAAGGGTCCGAGAACAGCCAAAGGCCGTCCGGCGGGTTCTTGAGGAAGAAAATCGATTTGTTTTTCAACAGGCGGCGGTTCAAAAAAAAGGGGCTCTTCGCGAGAGGTGAAAAAGGCAGGCGCAATTCGCTCTGAAAACACAAATGGGGAAACCGGTTGGCACTCGGGTAAAAACGCCCGCTGCACCGTTTTCACCGTTTTTGCAAAAAGAGCGCTTTCGCGGCGAAAACGGACCTCCCGCTTTTGCGGATGGACGTTTACATCAAACTCTGCCGGATCAAGCTCAAAAAGGAGCACTGCAGCCGGGTGGGCATTGCTTGCGATTCGCGTCCCATATCCATCTTTTAAGGCCCTCGAGAGAAGAGGAGAGAAAATCGGACGCCTGTTCAAAAGAAAGAGCTGGCCTGAGCGCGTTGCTTTTGCCTCTTCAGGGACTCCAAGAAACCCCTTAAGATCATCCTCTTCAAACCAAGATCCCCGAGCATATTCCGCCCCCAAGATCTCGAGCACCCGCTCCCTCCACCCCGTCGGTCTCACATCCAAAAGGAGCTGGCCTTGCGAGCGAAGGGAAAAGGCAACGGCCGGATGAGCGATAGCTAAAGACTCGGCGATGCGGACGATGGCGGCCGTGCTCGCCTGGGGGCTTTTTTGGAATTTTCTTCGGGCCGGAGCATTGTAAAATAGAGAGGAGACCGAGACTGTAGTTCCTCGGTTGCGCGCACACGGCTCGAGGGTTGAAATCCGGCCCCCCTCCACATAGAGGCGGCTTGCCTCCCCTGCATCAGAAGTACGAATTTCAAGTTTGGATACGGAAGCAATCGCAGCAAGGGCCTCTCCTCGAAATCCCATCGTCGAGAGCCTCTCTAAATCGGACGCTTCGCGAATTTTGGAAGTGGCATGGCGGAGAAGACACAGTTCTACATCTTCGCGGGACATGCCGCAGCCGTCGTCTTCGACGACAATCGACTGATGCCCGCCGGCTTGAATTTCGATGGAAATAGCAGCCGCCCCTGCATCCAACGCATTGTCTAGAAGTTCCTTAATAACCGACGCGGGGTTTTCAACAACTTCTCCTGCAGCGATTTGATTGATCGCCTCATCCGATAAAAGAGCAATTTTTCGAGCCATACAACTCTAAGGATACTAGAAGGCCAATTTTTCCAAGGGAGAAAATCGCCTTTCCTTGTATACTCCCTTCCATCTCACTAGATTCGATATGTTCCAGCGCATTGCTTTCTTTTTTTGCTTTTTTCTTTCTCCTTTAGCAGCAGCGCCCATCGGCAATCCCTGCAATCCGGGGCTGATGAACAGCGGCCTATTTAGCGCCTCCAATCCATGGGTCAAGGCGACAACGGGCTACTTGGCCGATTATGTCTCCGACCTTCGCCTTGAGCTTGCTAGCGGAAGCAGTGATACTGCGGCCCTAGATCCCGACAAAACCTTTTCCCGTTACGGCCTCCATTCGCAGATGGCCTCATTCTCGCTTGTCCTATTGCAGCGTCTCGAAGCCTATGGGCTCTTGGGGGGCACAAAGGAGCATCTCAAATGGCACAACGAGCCTGAATCGCCATTTTATTCTTCGCTCTTTGAGCTCCAGACAACCTATCATTTTTCCTGGGCAACGGGATTGAGGGTGATTCTGTTGCAATGGGGGCAAACATTTTTTAGCGTAGAGGGGAGTTATTTTGCCGTTCCGTCTTCTCACAAAGCGTTTTTCAAGTTTCTCAACCGGCTGAATTTGAACCTGCAAGAAGGGGAGCAGGAGTTCTATCTGCGAGAATGGGAAGGCTCCGCCGCCCTCTCGTCTCGTTTTTGGATCATCACTCCTTATGCCGGGATCAGCTATCTCAACACCAAGTTAAAGATCCAATCGGGGCCCGATACAACGGCTTTAACCTACCGCAACGAAAAGAGCCTGGGCTATTTCTATGGCTGTACGCTGAGCCTGACCAGTAAGTTTATCTTTACTCTGGAAAGACGCGTCGTCAATGAATTCGCCTATATGTTCTCCACCCAGGCCGTATTTTAGAATACAACAAGGATTCAAATAATGATTTATTTCTTTGTAGTTCTTCAATTCATTTTATTGTTCTTCATGGCGTTACACGATTGGATTGATTTCCCTCCTTTCACTAATTTACCAGCTCTAAAAAAAGCTCATTCTCTGAAATTTCGACTGATTGGGTCTGCAGTAAATGCTGGACTTGTCTTGATTCCTCTTTTAGTGACATTCATTTACTATACATCTCTATTGCCCCTTTGGGCTCGTCTTCTTTTTATAGTTATTTATGGCCTTATTACTTTTGGAACAATTACCGCTTGGTGGATTCCCTATTTTGGTGGCGGATATTGGATACATGGCAATAAAGCGGGTTTTGAAGAGTATCGTAATACTCACTCATTCCTGCCTTCAAGAGGAGATAACGTTGTCCCAAACACCCTTCATGTTATTTTACACGTTCAGGTTTGGATATGTTTTGGATTATCACTTTACTGGCTCTGTAATGGGGGCTGGAACCTATAAGCAATGGTGAAATCATGACTTCTGCTATACCGTGCGCGGGTAGCTGCTTAAATTTTGGCGGCCATCATGGCGATCCATCTTTTGACGATCGTTCGTCGGCCATATTGCTGCAATATGGCCCTCCTCTCGATCGTCAAAATCTGGATCACTCTGAGACCGCCAAAATTCAAGCATCTATCCGCGCACGGTATAGTGTCTTCCCAAAGATGAGAGCGGCAAAAAAAGCAAGAAATGGAATGGATTTGCTACCCTCGGACTGATCTTCGCTTGGCTGAAAATTTTATTTGGATAGGTTCATGGAATCGCATATCGAAAGAGTAGATTTCCCAAATGAAATGTTTCCTCAAGGCGAACGGCTTGCCAGGGCGATTGCACGAAGAATTTCTTGACATGCCTTGTTCATAGAGAAGGACAGGATGAGCATGATCGCAAGCGGCATGATAAGCAGGATTATTTTTGGGTTGCAGGGCTTCCCTGCATCATGCATATCATGCGCGATCCTCCCGCGAAGCGGATCCTGTTTTTCTTTTCAAGCAAGTTATCGTGCAATCGCCCTGAACGGCTTGCTTATTGGAGACAAGAAGTAAGTTGTTTCCTATCTAAGAATGCATTATCAATAGGCAATCAATGAAAGAACTTCGAGACCAGCTCCCAGCCCTTGATCCCATTACATATTTGAATTATGGACGGACGGGCCCTCTATTGGACTCGGCGGCCAAAAGAATGCATCATTTCATTGATGAAGCAAAAGCTCCTTTGCAGTTTCATCGAGATAAGTGGTTTGACGATTTCGACCAATCTAGAAAAACAGTTGCCGAACTGATCGGCGCCTCAAGCGAAGAAATTGCCTTCGTCTCGAGCACATCAAGCGGTCTTTCCCTCGTCGCTTCCAGCATTCGCTGGCAGAAGGAAGATAGGATACTTTATCCGGCCGATGAATACCCTTCTAATCGGTTTGTCTGGGATAACTTGAAAGAGCATGGGGTGGAGACGAAAGCAATCGAGCCTCTCCAAGAAGTCTCCTTTTCCGAGCAGCTTGAAAAAATGGACTTAACGCGGGTGCGCCTTGTCGCGGTTTCCGCCGTCTCATTTTGGGATGGAAGAAGGCACGATATCGAAAGGATTGCCCAAATTTGCCGAGCTCATAAGATTTTGCTGTGCGTCGATGCAATCCAAGCCGTAGGGGCCATCCCGGTCGATGTAAAAAAGTGGGGCTGCGATTTTTTAGCATCCGGAGGGCAAAAATGGCTTTTCGGTCCCATCGGCACAGGATTTGTCTACATCAAGCGGGATCTGATCCCCGCTCTTTCCGTTCCCCAAGTAGGTTGGGCGAATATCCAACCTCTTTCGGATTTTTTTACCTCGAAATTTCAATTTGTCAATGGAGCAAGGCGATTTGAGCCGAGCTATCTTCACATCCCTGCATTCGCAGGATTAGCCGCAGCGATCGAAACGATGAAGCAGATTGGTTGGCAAAAAATTTATTCAAGAGTCGAATCTCTTGCAGAAAGAATGCAAAAAGAACTAGAGCATCTCGGTTTTTTCCCCGCCTCTCAAAAAGCTGCATCAGGTATCATCGCCTTTGATCATCCAAAGGCGGAAGAAATTAACAACAAGCTGCTAGAACATCAAATTTATATTACCCAACGCAAGAACCGGCTAAGAGTTTGCCTGCATGCGTCTACAAAAGAAAAAGATATAGATACGTTTCTTAAACATCTAGTAAGCTCAGCCATTTGATATGGAAGAGCACCCTCAAGCCCGTTTTATCGTAGAGACCCTCAGCCGGGCCGGCTTTGTCGCCTATTATGCCGGGGGCTGGGTACGCGATTATTTACTCAAGCACCCATCTGATGACATCGACATCGCTACGAACGCCTCACCTGAGACCATTCAGGCGCTCTTTCCCCATACAGTCCCCATCGGCATTGCATTCGGCATCGTTCTCGTCGTCATGGGCGAGCATCAATATGAAGTGGCCACCTTCCGCCAAGATTTCGACTATCACGATGGGCGCCGTCCTACAAGGGTCGCCTTTTCCACTGCCGAAGAAGACGCCAAACGGCGGGATTTTACCATTAACGGCATGTTTTTTGACCCTCTCCGGGAAGAGGTGCTCGATTATGTCGGGGGCCGCGCCGATCTCAAAGCAAAAATTCTTCGCGCGATAGGAAATCCCCATGACCGGATCAAAGAGGACCGCCTTCGCATGATCCGCGCCATCCGGATGGCCTGCCGCTTCGATCTTGAGATTGAAGTGAAAACACAAGAAGCCATTCGAGCGCATGCTAAGGAGCTCTTTCCTGCCGTTGCAGTAGAGCGCGTAGTGCAGGAGTTGGAAAAAGGCCACATATTCGGCCATCTGCAGGCTATGCTTAAAGGGCTCCATGCCTATGGCCTTCTCTCCGCGATTTTTCCCGAACTAGAAGCTCTTTCACTCCAAGAGCTTGCAGCGCGCATTGACCCAATCGCAACCTATCCCAAGAAAGCGCCCCTGATCGCTTTCCTCTTGCCCCTTTTCCCCCACTATTCGCTTCCTAAGCAAATCGATCTCTGCAAATCGCTCAAACTTCCCAACCAAAACGTGCAGTTTGCTTCCTTTCTTTTCCGTCTTCGCCAAGCGGCGAAAGACGACTATGAATGGGCGCAGCTTTATGCAAATCCCTTTTGTCCCCTCTGCCTCCAAATCCTATCCGCTCATCTCAATGCAGTCGAGAGAGCTCCCTTTTTGCAGCGCCATGAAGAGAGAAAAGCCAAGCTGCAAGAAGCGATCGAGCGCATCGTACGGCGCGATCCCGTAATCAAAGCGATCGATTTGCAAAAAGCCGGCATAAAGCCCGGCCCTGCAATGGGGCATCTCCTCAAAGAAGCCGAGCGCCTCTCTTGCAACGAGCAGATTTACGATGCCGCCCTCATCCTCGAGCGCCTGCGCAAATTGCCGCTTTGGCCTTCCGAATAATTCGGAAGTTCTTTAGAATCGCCTACCTATGCGCCTAATTCTGATCTTTCTAGCAGCACTCTCGTGTCTTGAGGGGAAAATCATCCAGACAAATAAACTCGCAGATGCCCTGGCCTTTTTGGACAGATCGTCTTGGCTCTTGCTTGACCTCGACGATACGCTCTTAGAAGGGGAAAATCAGCTGGGCAGGGCAAAGTGGTACAACTATGAAATCCAAAAGCTGATGCGCCAAGGAGCAGACTGCGAGATCGCTCAAAAAAGCTTTTATCCCCAATGGATCCTCTCCCAGATCCTTTGTCCCGTCCGGACCGTCGAGCCTAATTCGGCAGGAGTTGTTGCAAAAGCCCAAGAAATGGCCCAATGCGTCATGGGATTAACATCCCGCCACCCTCCCATCGCTTCTCTGAGTGTGGAACAGCTGCAGAAATTACACATCGACTTATCAAAAACAGCCCCCACCCTGCCAATCGGGTTCGAATGGGGAGAGACACTCTATCGAAACGGCATTTGGTTTATCACCGGCTTTCTCTCTAAAGGAGAAACATTTGCCCGCATGTTAGCAGCTGTCTCTAATCCTCCCAAACGCGTGATCTGCGTCGACGATGGAAGGCTTCATCTTGAAGAGATGGAAAAAGCCCTTCAGCCTCTTCAAATCGAATTCATTGGAATCCACTACACCAAAGCTCAAGAGCGGCCCTTCAACCCCCAAGTAGCCGAGATGCAATACAGCCATCTGCCGGAGGTTCTCAGCGATGCCGAAGCAGCTCTTATGATTCATCCTTAGCTGGCAAGAAGTTTAAAATTGTCCAAAGAACGAGTAAAACCGCTCCCACCGTTGAATAGACAAGCGGCAGTATGGCCGCAGATTCTATCGGGAAAAAAAAGACCATCTCCATAATCAAAACGCCGATTAGGATTTGCAAGAAATTGATCAAGGAAGCTGCGTAAGACTTCTGGGAAGATAGAGAAATTCCCAACATGGAACTGCTTGAAAAAATCATAGGGAATGAAAAAAAGATCACAAAAGGAAACAAGAAAAGAGAGCTTGGATTGACCAGCCCCAGACCAAAAGCAATGAGCATGAGAAGAGAGGCACCGCAATAGATCAAAGATCCCGTCAAAATCAACGTTTTAGGCTGAAGCTTGTTGCTGATGTGGCTAGAAAAAAATCCGCCCAAGAAGAGCCCGAAAAACGGAATTAAATTAAGGAGGCCATAGAGATTAGGTGAGATATTGAGATCATTGGTTGCAATGTAAGGCGCTTCGGCAGCAAAAATATAAACCACCCCTCCGCTTACACCTAAAATCAATGAACAAAACAAAAATAGCGTATGTTTGAAGTGGCTGAAATAGGTACGGAGAATCCGAATGGGATTCAGATGTCCGACATCTCTTTCTTGCAGCGTTTCAGGCAAAAAAAATGAGAGTGCGAAAATGAAAACCGAATAGAGAATCAGAAAATAGAAACAAGCTTTCCAAGAATAGTATTCTGTTAAAATCCCCCCGATGTAAATTCCAATTGCCGGAAAAAAGGCAAATCCTCCCAGCAGAACTGAGATCTTTTTTCTTCCTTCCACAGGAGTAAAAGCATCGTTGATCATGGTAAATGTCATACTCAAGCCGCAAGCGGCTCCTAAAGCCGTCATGAGCCGTGCAATTAAAAGAAGGACAAACAAGTTTTCTTCAATTGCAATAATGCAAAGCAACGACCCCAATGTGGCAATCCCGCATCCGATATAGATGGCCTTCTTTCTTCCAATTGCAAGTGAGATTGGCCCGTAGATGAGCTGGCCCAGCCCAAAACCTGCAAGATAAAGAGCAATCGTCTGCTGTGCCGCGCCTTCGGAGATATTAAAATAGCTTGTCAGATCAGGAAGGGCCGCTGAGTACATAAGCCCCAAGAAATTGCTAAATGAAAACAAAAACAGAAGAATGAACGTCTGGGGAGTTTTTTGTGAAATCGCCATTCCTTCCCCATAGCTACCATTTTATTTAAATGTCAATTGGAGTAATAAAAAATTATGGCTTCAGTTAAACCTTGTTCCCCTACTCTGCTGCCTCTTAAAAAACTAACATGGGAACGGATCATTCCCTATTTAGGGGATGCAAGAGAGGCCGTTGCCCGGCTTGACGGGGAAGTTAAGGGAAACAAGTATTTGACGGATCTCTTTCTTTGGAAGGAAGCTGCCGCCTCACTGCAGTCTCACACAAGCTTAAAAACAGTGTTCCTCCATGTGCTTGGATTCCTGGAAGAAGAGAATGAAAATCCCTTTTTGCAAAAAATCGTATTCACAAGGCAAGCGTTAGATGATGCTCTTTCTTGGGGCAAAAATAGCCGTCTAGGAAAGCGTTTTTTTTGCCATATCCAGGCACGGATTAAACAAGACTGCCCCCGTCCGGAAGATATCGGCTCTTTTCGAAACAGGCAAAATTGGATCGGATCCAAGGGGTGCAAGATTGAAGATGCGTATTTCTATCCTCCCCGAGCCTCTCGTGTAGATTTTCTTTTCCGCAACCTCAGCGAATATCTTGAATCGAAACAAACAGACCCGCTCGTGCAGGCTGCGATTGCGTTTGCCCAGTTCCTTATCATCCACCCATTTATGGATGGCAACGGCAGAGCAGCCCGGATTTTTATTCCTATTTACGCCATGAAACGGGGACTTCTTTCCCACCCAACCCTTCTACTGAGCGCTTATTTCGAAAAAGAAAGAACAGATTATTTCCAAAAACTCTACCATCTTACTGTGAATGAAGATTGGGAAGACTGGATTGTCTTTTTTTTAAAAGGAGTGATCCTTCAAGCAACTCGGATCAAAAAGCAGGCGCTTTTCTTAAAAAGGCTGTTTGACAAAATCAGTTCCCTTGCCGGGACGTCTTGTGCCAAGACATTGTTTCAAGCCCCGGTAGTAAAATATAAGAAAAGTAAAACGCTTGATCTGCTGATTAAAGAAAAAATCCTCATCGCGCAAGACGGGAATCTATATTTCGCTGCCCCCCTTTTCCGCGCGATGAGTTAACATTAACCCTCTGTGCCCATTGTCTCGCCGCACACTTTGCCCTTTTTCATGCCGCCGCAAGGCTTGCATGTTTTTTTTCTTGCCGTTTTTGTTTTGCGAGCAGGAGCTGTTTTTCTTTTTTTTGCCGCTGTTTTACGCACTGTGGTTTTTTTCTTTTTTGCCGCTGTTTTACGCACTGCGGTTTTTCTTTTTTTCGGTGCAGCTTTTGTTTTGCGAGCAGGAGCTGCTTTTGCTTTTCTCTTAGCCATTTTTCCTCCTTACGATAGATGGCAACGCTTTCTTGATTCAATTGCATGAATGTTTTTTTTTCGCAAAACTATTTTTGAATAATGGCGATGAGTGTTAAATCATCTGATTGATGAGCGCCGCTGCAAAACTGGCGAATCTCTTCCATTAACTGATCGACGACTGTTTGTGCGCTATTTGACTGCACCCGGCTGAGAAACGCTTGCAGCTTCTCTTTTCCAAAAAGGTGGTGATTCGAATCTTGGGCTTCAATCACGCCATCGGTATAGAGGAACAAAAGATCTCCTTCACGAAGGGTGATTTCTTTCACCTCCGGATCAGTCTCTTGAATGCCGAGCGCCATCCCCGCGGTCGTTAAAAGAGAAACCTTCCCATTGGCCGAGCGCAAATACGCAGGTGGGTGCCCATGGCTGCAATATTGCAAAAGGCGTGTTTTAGGATCGTAAAGGCCGATCCATGCCGTGATGAAAAAATTCGACTCTTGGGCATCTCGCATGAAAAGTCGATTGGCCGTTTTACTGATGGAGACGAGATCATCCATCGTTGCTGCAGCCATTCTCAGCATGCTGCGAAAACTTAAGGAATATAGACAGGCGGAAATCCCCTTGTCCGCAGCATCCGCAATCGCGAGAAACAACTTTCCATCATCTCTTGGGTAGAGATCGTAAAAATCGCCGCTCACTTCGCGGGCTGCAAGATATCCCGGCGCGATATCTAGAGCAGGAAAATCGGGCAGATGGGTCGGCAGCATGCTTGCTTGAATTTCCTGGCCGATCTTCAATTCTTGCGCCAGACGCTCGCGGGCAATCCGCTCGCGCTCGGCTTCTTGCTGATGCTCAAGAAGAGAGTCTAGCATCCCATTCAACTGCAGTCCAATCGCATTGATCTCAAAACCCATCCGATCCGGCTTGAAGCGGACATGCAAAGCACCTTCGGATACGCGCGTCATTACTTCTCCTAGGGCAATGAGCGGCTTTGAGACCCGATGTGTAAACCAGAAAAGAATTACCCCGCCAAACAAGCAAACAATCAGCAGAAATGAACCGATCCTAAAAAAATAGCTGTTCCACTGTAAGTCGGTGATACTCTTTTCCGGCACATCGACGAGAAGCACATAATCGGTCTTTTCAATCGCAATTTTTACTGCGAGAGCGGACTCTTGGGGCGTCTCCAAATACCAGGCGTCTTTGACGCCTTCATAGGGAATCCACTCAATCGCTTCCGTCGATTCAGCGAGCTTTTTCCCGATCAGCTCTTCTTCCGTACTCAAAAAAATCAGTCCGCTTTGATCGATCAAAGAAAGGCGCAAAGGAAACTCGGTGTCTTCGAACAACATCAAATTCTTCAACATCTGGGACGCATCGGACACAGCGCAAAGAAGCGCAGCAGGAGCCGAGGCGGAAGGGAGCGTTTTGCATACAACTAAATAATTTTCTTCTGTTTCCGAAAAAGGGTTGATAAACACGCTCTGATCGGTCTCGATGGCCTGTTGTAAAAAGGGGCGGTAGGTCAGATCTTTGCACAAGAGAGGGTCATCGCACACAAGGGTCCCATTTTCAATCGGCGCATAGACAAAATGATCGACGGACTTAAATAAATCGGCTTCTTCCTTCAAGAACGCATCGATGTTATTTTGATGCGACGGGAAATCGCTCCAAATCGCTTCAAGTATATTTTGCTGGTTGCGGATGAGCTGATCGATGTAGAGCGCCCGGCTCATCGCTAAAAGCCCCAGGGATTCAAATGCGTCTGCTACATTGAGGTTATACTCGCGCTTGTAAAGGAAAAGTGTATGGATGAGAAGAGGCAGGCCAAGGAGGGCCAGCCCCCCATAAAGGACCCTTCTGGCCAAAGATCCGGCCGCTTTTTTCGAGAAGCTCTTTATCCTTATTTGGCGATCAGCCATAGTTTTAGTAGTTCGCTATGGGTTTAAAAGAGATCTCAAGTTTACAGCACCCCTCCGTTTTGCTCTCGGTCCGCCTCCGCCAGGAAAAAAAAGAGCGGGAGAAGGAAGGGCTAGTCCTTGTATTGGGAAAAAAATTGATCACTGATCTCTCCTCTTTCTACCCTATCCATACTCTTTTTTTTACTAAAACGCCTCCAAATAACCTTCGAGCGGAAAAAGTTTTTCGCATTTCGCCCGAAGTTTTGAAGAAAATCAGCGGGGTTGCAGAAAAGGACGGCTGCGCAGCGTGGGTCCCTCTGCCAAAACCCCAGTCTTTGGAAAAAAAGCAGCATCTGTTGGTCCTGGATGGTCTTGGCGACCCGGGCAATCTGGGTACCCTCTGGCGCTCAGCCCTTGCCCTTGGATGGGAAGGGATCTGGCTCACTCCCGGCACCGTCGATCCATTCAACGATAAGGCGCTCCGCGCAGCCAAGGGGGCGACTTTCCGGCTTCCCTTCGACAGGATCAGCGGAGAAGATATCGCTCGCTGGGTGCAAAAATACGGCGCGCGCTTGTATACGGCAGACCTAGAGGGAAAGCCTCTTTGCGACTGCCCAAGAGCCTCTTCCCCCATCGCCCTCCTTCTCGGCAGCGAGGGCGGGGGACCTCGAAGTTGGTCCGATCCCATTTCTTACAAGGTTACTATCCCTATGAAAAACGAAGTGGAGTCGCTCAACGTCGCAAGCGCCGGAGCAATCCTTCTCTATGAAATGAGGCCCGGAATATGAATGAGCGCTATTTTCATGAAGAAGAGCATTTTCACAGCCGCGACCGCAAGCAGTCGCGGAAAGATCGGCGCCACGCTCAAGAAACCGACCGCTCCAAATTCAAAAAAAGCGATATGAAGCAAGACGATGAACCGCCGCCGGACGATCCAAACCTACGACGAGGACGCGTTACTGCCATCAGCGGCGAGGGGGTCCGTGTCGATCTCGACGGAACCGAATTTCTCTGCACCTTGAAAGGGCTCATGAAAAAAGAGAAGATGCAATTGAAAAATCCCATTGCCGTTGGCGATTTTGTCCGCGTCTTGCCGACCGCTGAGTCCGAGGGGTCGATCGCATATATCGAAAAAAGATTTTCCATACTCTCTCGCACCGACATCTCAGGCAAACAAGAGCAGCTCATTGCCGTGAACATCGACCAAGTACTGATCACTTCAAGCTTATTGCAGCCGCTATTAAAGCCGGCCCTGATCGACCGCTATCTGATCGCAACGGAAAAAGGCAACATGCATCCGGTTATCTTGATCAATAAGATCGATCAGCTCGATGAAGCCCCTCAAGAAGTAAAGCAGCTTTACAGAGATTTTCTTGAAGCCTATGAGAGGCTGGGCTACCCAATCCTCTCAATCAGCACGGTCGATGGAACCGGCATCGATCATCTCCGCTCGATCATGAAAAATAAAGCTTCCGTCTTTTCCGGCCAATCCGGGGTGGGCAAATCATCGCTCCTCAACGCCGCCTTTCAATTCGATCTTCCTATTGGCGATTTAACGCAAAAGACCTATAAAGGATCGCACACAACGACAACGGCGCGGCTTTTGCCATTGCCGGATGGCGGCTTTTGCATCGATACGCCCGGCATTCGGAGCTTTGGCGTTTGGAACCTGCAAAAAGAAGATCTCACCCGCCACTTCCGCGAATTTGAACCTTATGCCCATAAGTGCCGCTATCCCAATTGCAGCCATCTCATCGAACCATCTTGCGGCGTGCAGGAGGCTCTTGCAAAAGAAAAACTCTCTTCTATCCGGTTCGAGTCCTATCAAACCCTTCTCGATGAGATCGAAGGGCTCGACCAGAGAACTAAACGAAAAATGGAGCAAGAACCATGAGCCGCATCGTTTCTATCAGAGCGCTTGAAATCCTCGACTCTCGAGGAAACCCCACTCTAAAAGCCACAGTTCAGACAGATGACGGATCGATCGGACAGGCAGCGGTCCCATCAGGAGCGTCCACGGGAGAGCATGAGGCCGTTGAGCTGCGCGACGGCGACAAAGAGCGCTACGGCGGCAAGGGAGTTCTCCAAGCCGTTAAAAATGTCAACGGCCCCATTTTCGAGCTTTTAAAAAATAAATCCGTCCTCGAGCAAGAAGCAAACGACCGGGAGATGATCGATCTGGACGGGACTGAAAACAAGGGAAAGCTGGGCGCCAATGCAATTTTGAGCGTATCTTTGGCTATGGCAAAAGCAGCTGCAGCCTCTAAAAAAGAGCCTCTCTACCGCTATCTAGGAGGAAGCGAAGCGACCCTTTTGCCTTGTCCGATGATGAACATTCTCAATGGCGGCGCGCATGCGGACAACCTGCTTGACTTTCAGGAATTCATGGTCAGGCCTTGCGGCGCCTCCAATGTAAAAGAGGCGATCCAATGGGGAGCGGAACTCTTCCACAGCCTCAAAGCGCTTCTCAAAGCCAAAAACCTCTCCACGGCGGTTGGCGATGAAGGCGGCTTTGCCCCCATGATCGAGACAAACGAGCAAGCACTTGATCTGATTCTCCTTGCCATTGAGGCTGCAGGGTTTAAAGCAGGCAAAGAGGTCTCTCTTGCCCTCGACCCGGCCGCTTCTGAATTTTATCGCGAGGGCGCCTATCTGGAAAAAAAACGGAGGGAAGCGGGAAAAAGACGCACTTCTGAAGAGATGGTCGCCTATTTATCTGATCTCGCAAAAAAATATCCGATCGATAGCATTGAAGACGGGCTCGATCAAAATGACTGGGATGGCTGGAAAAGCCTGACTGAAAAACTAGGGTCCCGCATCCAGCTAGTTGGTGACGATCTTTTTGTCACCAATACCCGCTTTCTCCAGCGCGGCATCGACGCCCATGTCGCAAATGCGATCCTGATCAAAGTCAACCAGATCGGCACGCTGACAGAAACGGCAGCAGCCGTTCGTTTGGCGCAAAAAAACAAATACGGCGTTGTCTTTTCCCATCGTTCAGGGGAAACAGAGGATACGACCCTCGCTGATTTGAGCGTTGCATTCCGAGCCGGTCAGATCAAGACCGGATCGCTCTCGAGGTCCGATCGCGTCGCTAAATATAACCGGCTTCTCGAAATCGAAGAAGAGCTCGGTAAAAAAGCCGAATTTAAGGGAAAGCTATAGGAAAGAAGCTCATAGGCTTTTTTTTATTACACCTCTTGAAAAACAACTCTACCTATCTTAAAATGACAAAATAAGCAAGGTATACCTTGCTTATTCGCCACAAATAAGGAAAGTAGACATGAAAATCCCCAAAGAAGACCTGATTGCCATCCTCTCACAATTCAACCCCTGGTGGCGCAAGGAAAAAATCTCCGATCTTCCGGAATGGAAAAGAGGGGCGTTTCAGGAGCTGATGCAATGGATTGAGAACCCACCTACGCATAGGGCTATCCTCCTTTCCGGACCTAGGCAAATTGGCAAAACAACCCTTCTTTTACAGGCAATTCAGCAGCTCCTTCAAATCGGCACTTCTCCCGGAAACATTCTTTATGCGACATTCGACCATCCGCTTTGCAAACTAGCAGGACTCGATGCTGTTCTTGAAGCATGGCGGGAGCTCGAACCAAAATCTGAAGGGCCCGAATACATTTTCTTAGACGAAGCTCAATTTATCAAAGATATTGGAACTTGGGTCAAACACCAAATCGATTTTTTTAAATCGAAACGAATTGTTTTTACAGGGTCTGCCGCCCCTCTCATTCATGTAGACCAAGAGTCAGGCGTGGGCCGCTGGCATACACTGCGACTATCAACCCTTTCCTTCTATGAATATCTGCAAATTAAAAAAATCCAACTTCCCAGCATACCGACTATTTCTTCCCTGCAAGACCTGTTTTCCACTGCTAAAAATGAACTTTTTCATATGACTGAATCAGCAAAGTTTCTCATCGGACATTTCCATGAATATCTCATTCGAGGCGGCTTTCCTCAAACAGCTCTTATTGAGAGCATTACTCAATCACAAAAGCTATTGCGAGAAGATATTGTCGATAAAGTTTTAAAACGAGACATGACGGCTCTTTTCGGGGTAAGAAGGATTCTCGAGCTAGAGCAAATGTTTATCTATTTGTGTATGCATGACGGCGGAATGCAAGACACCCAAACCATTTCAAAAGAACTCGGAATCGCAAAGCCAACAGTACAAAATTTTATTGATCTGCTTGAATCTACACACCTAATCTACAGACTTCCCCCTTTTGGCTATGGAAAAGAAGTTCTTCGCGGGAAAAACAAGCTCTATCTCGGCGATCCAGCTATCGCACCTGCTGTCCTGATGAGAGGAAAGTCCATTCTCGAGGATCCGAATGCACTGGGAAATTGCGTAGAAACAGCCATTATAGGCCACCTTTGGTCGCACTCTGTCTCCAATCATGCCCGATTTAGCTATTGGAGAAATTCCAAAGAAAAAGAAATCGACTTAATTGTAGAAACGGGAGAAAAACTCATTCCCATAGAAGTAAAATACCGATCTCAAATCGTGCAATCAAACGACCTCATTGGCCTAATTGATTTCTTCAAACAAAAACCTTCTATTCAACGTGGCTATGTCATTACAAAAATGTCTCAAGATTTAGGTCTTCTCCAAGAAAAAATCATGCGCATACCTGCTTCTTTGTTTTGCTATTGGCTAGGGGCTGCTGAATTTGTTCAAAAGAATATTATTTCTTAAACAACAACACAGATACATCTTCAAAAAACAAACTAACTGTTGAAACAAAATACTCCAAGAATTTATCTACTAAATTTTACGGAGTGAAGATATGGGTTCGGTAATTCGTCCAACGATGGCTCTATTTGGCGAAGCAGAAAAGGGGCAGTTTAGAAAGGCCTATGTATTGCGGGAGCTGCCGCAGCTCGTCGATGCTCTCGGAAATCCTCCGGAAAATAGCCAGGGGATCCACTTTGCCATCCAAGCACTCTTATATGGGCGGGAACTCATCTATTTCCGGGTTGAAGAAGAAGGCTTTAGCTCCGGAGACTACCTATTTGGCCTCAAGCATCTTGAAAAAGTCAAAAAGCTGCATGCCCTCTGCATGCCCGGGGTAGGGGCGCTGGAGATTATGGAGGCAGCAAACCCTCTTTGCGAAAAGCATAAAAGCGTTCTGTTAACGTCTCAAAAGGATCTCTACGATTATCTAACTGCGCGTTAAGAACCTGTAGGCGCTTGAAGGGTAGTTTTTTCGTATCTTATAAACAGGTTAAAAGACTCGCAAAAAGGTTATTTGTCATGTGTGATGCGATTGCTACATGAAGTTTTCCGGTAGTTTCATAGAGTCTGGCCTCCGTTGAAAAAAGAGCACAGAAAATAATCTGTCGAATAGCTACAATTGTAGATGAGGGCCCTCGAGCATTGGATAAGTGGGCAGCAGCGAAAAGTGCATTGATAGCCAAAATACGGGCTTGCGGCGAAAAAATCCACTCTGCGGTTTTTCCTTGCAGCGGAGTGAAAATCTTTTGGCCGGTTCTTTGCGCTATCTTTAGACCATTCTGTAAAACCCCACGAAAGAACACCTCTTCAATTAGCGGCCCAACTAAATCAGCCTCAATTATATGTGAAATTATTCTTGAAGAAGTGTATTTACAAATTGAAGAAACCGGTTTTAGTACAATTTGAGCATCCAAACTAGAAGAAAACGTCGACAGGATGATGGAAGTCAGTGCATCTCTAACTCCTGTCTTATCAAGAAGGCATTTTCTAAAACAAAAAGCTGTTAGTGCTGTAAGTGCACCAACTGCTACCGGTCCAATGGTTTTGATAAGGGTTGCTTGAGCTTTGCGATCGCTCTCTATCTGCTGATTACCGGAAAAAACCAGAGGCAGGGCGGCTCTTCCTATCACTTTAGAGGCGTCAAAAACTCTTTGACAGAGAGAAGAATCATCAGAATTCTCGACACCAGAAGCATCTTCTTTTGTGGGCTCTATTAGATGCCCCCCTGAAGGGGCTTGATAAAAGTGAATCGTTTGATCTTCTTTAGAATCGCTCACTGTTAAATGATAAGGTCCAAGAGGAGACCTGCTCTGAACGAAAGCTTCAACCTCACTTACGTTTTGACAGTGCTCTAAACAGGCTCGATTATAAAACAAAGCAGGCATGCCTCTCAGGGTATTCGTCTCATCGTCGCATACATTCATTGTCAGGGATAATTCTTGGTCATTTATCCCCCTGCGGATCCCAACAAATCCCGGAACAGAATACTCGAGAGTGCTATGGCGTCCATCTTCATGCAAACGGCTGATGATCAGATTATAAGTTTCGAAGAGACCAAAAGAGGGCCAATCCATAGTGCGGAAAGAGTGTGACTGCTCAAATCCTTCGGGCTGAAAATGAAAAGAATCTGCCATCAAATGAGATAAGAGAACATCATCTAAAGTAAGAAGCTTTGGAGATTTCCATCTGGACTGCTCATTTGCCCATTGGTTATACCCTTCTACCAGCCCCTGCATCTCAGACAAATACTCAGGTGGAATCGTATTGCGTACAGCTGCAAGAATTTTTGAGAGGCTTTCTGCGCAAGGTCTTTCCAAAGTATGTAAACACTGACAAAATCGTTTTGCCAAGAGATCAATTGCCTCTCCGCAAAGATATCCATGGGCTTTACCTGCTTTAAAAGGATCATCGGCATTGAGAGAAAGGATCGGCACATCGCCTTTATAATAAAGCTCGCCGCCCTCGCACTCACCTGTCTTGTAAACACGATCGGAGTGCTCGAGAAGATCAAAAACGCTACGAGCTGTAGCAGAAGCCGATAAGACAAACCCAGAAAGAGCAATGCTCGCGAAAAAATTGAATCCCTGAGGCGGATAGGCCCAAGCGCCGACAAATAAGCCCATCCCAAGAGCGAGAGTTGCAATCTCCGTAACCTTCGTAGTTACAGAATGCTCATGCAACCAAATTCCAACCCGCTCAAGGGATGTTAAGTTTTGATTTGACTTTCTAAATAATGCAGCCGATTCCATAAAACGGCTAGATTTTAGCAATAAAGACTGGTTACTTACAACTCCATTTAAATATAATTAATTTTATTCCTCAGAAATCTTTTGCAGTTCTTCTAAAACTGCCGGGCTTGCAAGACCTGCTTCGACGAGTTTTTTCATCGCTTTCGGCGATGCGCGGCCAACCGCAATCAACCTCTCCATTAAACCGCTATTCGCAAGCTCACGCATCATTTCCTCGGAAGCCAGGCCCAAATCGACAAGTCTTTCTTCCAACAGCTCTATGCGCGTGGCATTTGCATACCTTTTTACACCGCCTGTTCGCTCAATACATGCGGGCAATGGATCGAGCCGGTCATCTCTTCTAGGATGAACAAAGAGGACCATCGAGTAGCGCTCTACATCTTTCTCTAGTGCTCTCACGCGATGAAGGCCACTATGAAACTCTCCATTGGTGATGTTTTCAAGCATATCGCCGCCATTCACGATAAAGGCGTTTTCAGGAACTTTGATCGAAATCCAGTTTCCTTCTTTATTGAGCAATTCAAGTCCATCTGCCGTCGCACGGGGCAAGATCGTGAAGAGATCGATATCGGTATGCTCTCCGGCCCAAATCTGATTCTCAGGGGGATTGGCAGGATAATGAATGGCCCGTAAAAGAACATCCCCTTCCTTTGTCATTTCACAAAAGAGATCCTTTTCCTCTCCGATCGCCTCTGCCATTGCCTCCTGCAGAGGGACCATGTATGTGCCTAACGCATCAAACAACTGGCAAAGCGGCTCTTTCAAGCTCATCTCTTCGGGCCAAATATTTTCCCAGTAGCCAAGCCTTTTTTGCTGCTCGAGTGTCAGCTCTCTTCCCACATGGAAAAATTCTTTGCAATCCCATGCATCCCTCCCTTTAGGAGACTCTGTAGGGACATATCCTCTCTGGCAGTTTGTGCTGAGATCGAACGAGTTGACCTTCTGATCGAAAGGGAGTTGGAAAAACTCTTTTGCCTTCTCATACGCTGCATCCAGAATGGCTACATCTACACCTGTATTGACAACCGCAAAAAAACCAACTTCGTGCAATGCCGAATGGAGCTTTTGCACAAACCGGCCATGGGTTGCCGGATGAAAATAGTCGTCCATGTCGAGAACGGGGATCGTCGCATCAAAAACGGATGCTTCCCCTCCCCAGACTGCCGCTGCCAAGAAAACAAATGATGCTGTCCACTGCTTGAATCTCATAACCTACCTCGTTGTGAAAGGCGAGGCAGGATATAAAAACTTTTCTTTTACGAACAGGCAGAAATCAACTTCTTACCATTACGTTCATCGTTTGGGGCTCGTTTGAAGCCTGGTCAATGAGGGTCAGAGTAAAATTAGACTGGTATTCGTTCGTGGGGATAAAAAGAATCTTATTGAAGCTGGATCGACGGAAAATAACCTGGTCGCGGGCTGTTTTCGCTGAAAAGTCGATGTCCAAGGCATCATTCGCATTTGCAGATTTAATTGAGTCAACAATGGCAGGAATAGCGAGCGGCCACAAGAAAAGAGCGCCTATGCCGTATCCTGCTGCCCTTCCTATAGTAGAAGTATGCACTCTATCTGCGACCTCTTCCGATCTTGCGAGAGACACTCCCACTCGATCGAGTGCGAAGAGAAACTCTTTATCAGAGCTGTTATGAATAAAAAGCTGTACGGGCTGATACCCTTCTGCAATGACATCTCGATCTAAAAATCGTTTGCAGTCGGCTCTGTTGAATGCCCGAGCTGTGATAAAGAGATCATTTTTGATTGTTCCATCAGAAGACTGAAACAAACCCAATTCAGAAGAAAGACTGCTTAGTGGCGAAGCCGTATAACTCGCGCAACTTGTCATCAAAATTAGCAGGGCGGAAGCTGCAGCTGCAGGCAGCGATATTTTTTTCATAAATCCTCATGAATAACTTGAAGACTAAAAAACTTACGCTACTGCCAGATGAATATCAACAAAAATAGGCATTAGATCAAGGATGCGCCCTTAGACTAATTTAAAGATCAGCTGCCAATAACAGGCAACATTTTTTTGCGAAGCAAGAAATATACACTTATCCTGCCTATCATGTCGCCCGAGCGGGTCCCCACGCAGTGGGGCCGGGCGATCTTTTTTATCCTGTTTTCTTCTTCAACTACGCAACCTGGAGGATTCTAAAGCCTCCTGCATAGATGAATAACCAAGAGAACATGATATACCGTGCGCGGATAGATGCTTAAATTTTGGCGGCCATCATGGCGACCCATCTTTTGACGATCGCTCGTCGGCCATATTGCGGCAATATGGCCCTCCTCTCGATCGTCAAAATCTGGATCACCCTGAGACCGCTAAAATTTAAGCATCTATCCGCGCACGGTATAAAAGAAGGATCGCCCGGCCCCACTGCGTGGGGACCCGCTCGGGCGACATGATAGACAGGATAAGTTGTTTTTTGCTCGCTTCGCGAAATACCTAACGGAAATATTCTGCGAGACCTTCTTCGCTCGGCTTCATGGCTTTTGCGCCCGTTCTCCAGTTCGCAGGACAAACTTCCCCATGCTCCTCGTGGAAAATCAGAGCATCGAGAAGGCGGATTGCCTCATCAACAGATCTGCCAAGGGGAAGATCGTTGATGAGTTGATGGCGGACAATTCCGTCTCGGTCGATGAGAAAAAGACCGCGATACGCTATCCCTTCATCTTCCTTGAGCACTTCGTAGTTTGTTGAGATCGTCTTATTCAAGTCGGAGACAATCGGATAAGTGATCCCTTGAATGCCGCCTTTTGCTTTAGGCATGCCGAGCCAGGCTGCATGGGAAAACCAGCTGTCGACCGAACAGCCGATCACTTGGGCTCCTCTCTTTTCAAACTCTTCCAAACGCTCCTGAAAAGCGTGCAGCTCCGTGGGGCATACAAAGGTAAAATCAAGTGGGTAGAAAAAAAAGAGAACGTATTTCCCCTTGTATTGAGAGAGCCTAAAATCATCGACGATCTTGCTGCCGATTACTGCTTTGGCTTTGAATTCAGGGGCTAGTTTTCCTACAAGCGCCATAATAATTACTCCTTTATACAAGTTATGATGGTTAAAAACTCAACGAACAATAACAAACCAGTCTATTTATTCAAAGATTTGTCTGGCCCGTTTTAGCCAATTCTCTTTGCCGATTGTAGTGTCCCCTCCATGCCCCGGTACGACATAGGTATCAGGAGATAGCGCCGCCAGCTTTTCGAGAGAGCTCCACATTTTTAGCGGCTCTGCTGTCGGAAGATGCAGATTGCCTATGGATCCTTCGAAGAGAGTATCCCCTGAGAAAAGGAGTTTTTGTTCCCGCACAAAATAGCACACGCTCCCTGGAGAGTGACCCGGGGTATGGATAACCTCGCACGCAAGCTCTCCGACAAAAATCCGGTCGCCGTCTTGAACAAAACAATCCGGATGGACCCCTCGGATCGGGAAAAAGAGAGGGATCCCATCGGAGCCGGGATGCTCCAGGTTGGGGGCGTCCAAAGGATGCACGTAGATTTCCGCGCCTGTCTTTTCGATTAGGAGATGGGCATCCGCAATATGATCCCAATGCGAATGGGTAAGGAGAATTTTTTTTTTTGAGAATCGTTTTTAAAATTTAAAAAAAAAAAATAAAAAAAAAAAAAAAGGTGAA
>JAKBAE010000070.1 GCA_021809325.1 bacterium | reverse complement strand
TGAAGAAGAGAACAGGATGCGCAAGATCGCAAGCGGCAGGATAGGCAAGATAGATTAATTTATCCTGCAGATCATGTCGGCGCTTCGCCGATCGTCTTTATCCTGTTTTTTTGTCCAGTACAGAGATGGTCATCTATATCTATCTTATTCTGGACGATTTGAATGTCTGTAATAATATCTATGAAAAACTTAACTGTATAATCCAAAAAAGCCTCAAATTTTAAAAAACATTGTGCGGTGTAAAAGAGTTTGTTAGTCCGTGCCGCATTTGACGTGGCAGGAGAAGTTGATCTTCCACTTGAGCATCGCATCTAATATCGTTTGCTGGAACTGGGAGCGGCGCTCAAGGTTTTCCGTGCGTAAACAATAGCCAAGCGTTGCGTTTTCTTGGGATTGTAAAAAACTGGTTGTGAGATCGTAAGACGGGATTCGCAAGAGAGAAATAGCGCTCATTACTTCTTCTTTAAAAGTAGGCGCTGCCGCTCCGATCATCGCGAGAAAATATTTCCCCTCCCCGGAAATCTTTAAGCTAAAGCTTTTTTGGGCGAGGTCTTCGTCAAGCACTTCGAGGAGCATATTGAAAAGAGAGCGCAATAATTCCGGCGGCAAGATGGTCTGCATGATTCCGGGCCTTAGGGAATAGAAAAAGTTCTCAAGCAAGATTTCATGGTGTATGGCAGAGGTGCCGATCGTCTTGCGAAGCAGCTCCAAAGCCTCATCTTGCTTATGGATCATCCCCCCATTGAAATCGCGGAAATCCCCAAAAAGCAGGCGCAGCTCGGCCGCAACCTTTTGGCGGGCCCTCTTTAAATCGAGAGAAAAATCCTTTCGGAAGAAAGGGGATTTGTCGAGCATTGCACGAAAGACGACAGCCTCTTTCGGAAAGCGCCGTTTTAACGAACCCGCCGAACGGATCTCATCAATCAGGATGCGAAGAGAAAGAGGGCAGCTTTGCAGAAGCTCTTTGAAAGGAAGGTCTGTTTCTTTCAAGATGCGGACAGAGACAATCAAGAAAGTGATCTCCGAGTCGCTCTGCTTTTCATAATGGATTGTTAGGTGCGGCAGATCGCGCAAATACTTCATCTGTTTGCTTAAAATGACGATCGTGCGGAGCACTTCTTCTTCGTTTCGTGGCATAAAGATCGGATGGATCACATTCTGCACCCGCCTTTTGAGCCTTTCCGGAAGAAGTTCCCTCAAACCCCGGATCTCTTGCAGAGTGAAGGGGGAGTTCTTCGGCTTTTGGACCTCAAGATAAAAGATCCTGAGTGTCTCTTCCTGGCGATCGACGATATATGAATCAGCCACAGCGGTTGAGTGGGGAAGACAGCTTTGGATTGCACTCAAAAGATGTTTGCGGTCGAACTGCTCTGATTCGCGCAAAAGATTCATCCCAATGAGGATGCCGATGACGGGATTTGCAGCGTTGAGCTGCGCCTTTACCAGCTTGATGCTCAAATGGCGCTCATTAGGAGCTTCCTGGATCAATTGCAAAAGCGTTTTTTTAAAAAGATAATGGAAAGCAACAAGACGGCTGATGTGGCGCGGATCGCGGGTAGAGGTGAAAGGATTCCGAAGCCGAGAAGTGAAGTCAGACATTTCCCGGAAAATATCCGTATCGAAATCTTGCGGCCGCGCATGCATTAATTGGTGCATGTTTTCTTTTACGATCCCAAGTTTTTCTTCTTCTAAAAGTTGGGATAAAAATAAGTTCGTTCGGCTTGTGGCAGTGCGTTTGATTGAGGCATGCGCATTGTTAAAGTAGGCTGATGCGTTTTCTCTCGTGAGCTGAGAGCGCTGCTCGGGAGTAAGGCTTTTCAGGGATCCTAAATAGCGGGCTTGATAGGCTGCCAGAATGTTGATTCTTGTCTCTTCAATCAAAGAGGGGATCCCTCGAAGCGCGAGCGAGAGGTCGGTTGGTTTTTCAAACTGGAAAAACTCTTGGCGGAAATAGAATTGCTTTTGAGGAAACCGGCAAAAAGAGAATTGCAGCCCAATGCCGGCCCCGTTTGCAATCCGTTTGCCGGGGATCAGCCAGCGGCTGAATACGTCGGAGATGTGTTTCGAGGCGCCTTCAGTGAAGTCTCCTTGGCAAAGGATCTTTAAAATCAGTCCGCTAGGCTGCCCTGCGATCACAGAATAGCGGATGAGCGGGATCTCTTTGCTTAAACGGATAAATGAGGCGCTCAATGATTCCTGGGAAAAGGAGCCCTCCATCGTATATCTGTCGATCTCGGGAATCATCTCTAGGATCAACTTTTCCGCTGTGCTGAGAAGAACCGATAGTTCTTCATTGTTTGCAGAAGGAAAGGAGGTTTGGATTAAAGGCGCTCTGCAGGGTTCCGAAGTCATTGTCTTTTTTCCAAGGTCGTATGAACTCATGCCAGCATGGCAAATCCCGTAGGAAGCGAATGATACACGGAGCAAGGAGATTTTTAAAAAGAAAATTTACAATTTCTTTGAATACCCAATCCATCTCAATGGCATCCACAAGGGCTTTCAATTCAGCCCTTGTGGATGTTATTGAGGTGGATGGGGTATGGTTGCTTTCTCGAAAAGAATGGCCCCATTTGGGTTTACTTGCAGGTTTTGAACGCGAGGATTGCAGAGGACTAGATTGCTCCAATGGTAAAGGGGGATAAGGGGCATCTCCGATGCTAAGATCTCTTCGGCATCTTCGATCTGACGCATCCGTTCGTTGCCTTGGCGGACTAGGCGGATTTTTTCCCGGAACCCTGCATGGTCCCAGCCAGAATAGTTTTTCCAATTTTTCGGATCTTCAAGTCTTTCGAGAATATTGATCGGGTCGAGGAACTGGGCAATCCAAAAGGCAAGGGCAAGATCAAACTCACGGTGATAGAGGAGCTCCTTAAAACAGTGAGCCTCTTTTGCATCTAGCTCGATATTGAGGCCAAGGACCTCTTTCCAGTGCGTCTGAAGAGCTTGGGCAAGGCGGGTATTGAGCTCTGATGCGCTATAGCTGAGTGTCAATGAGATCTCTTCGGGCGCAATGCGGAGCTCTTGAAGCGCGAGAGCGAAGTGCTCTCTTGCGGCTATTGGGTCAAAGAGGGGGTAGAGTTCGCGAATTTGGTTGGAAAGAAGGGAGGGGGGGATAAAAGATGCGGCCGGGGTTTCTTCCATTTGCGTGATCCTTTCGATAAGCTCCCTGCGGTTCACGGCAAGCGCTAAAGCCTGGCGCAACTGGCGGCATTTTAAATAAGGATGGTCGTTTTTGAGAGCGACGAATGTGGTTGCTCCCATGGGGAATTTTTGCAGGGGGAATTTGTCTTTCAGGGATTTAATGGAGTCGGGAAGGATGGGTGAGATGCTGGCTCCAAGGCAGTCTAGCTCGCCTTGTGAAAACATCCGCATGGCAGTAGCCTCATTGCTGATGATCGAGATTTGGATCTCATCGAGAGATATGGCTCGGCTGTTCCAATAAAGACTGTTTTTCTTTAAGAGTAGATGAGAGTGCGTGTTGATCGAGTCGAGCAAAAAAGGTCCATTTGAAACGAAGGCGGAAGGTTCATTGCTAATCTCGATGGCCGCATGGGATGGCGCAGGAAGATAGGAGGGAAAGGCTGTCAGGGAAAGAAAATAGTCGGTTTTTTGATCGAGGATGACCTCTAGTGCATTGTCGCTTAAGGCTCGAAGCCCTATCTCATCATAGCCGCAATCCCCCTTGCAAGCCTTTTCGGCATTTTTGATCGGGTAAAATAGATAGGATGAAAGAGAATCGGGATGGATAGCCCTCTTCCAGCTTTTTACAAAATCATGGGCTGTGACCAAAGTGCCATCGCTCCAGAAAGATGGGCGCAAATGAAATAGATATGTGAGGCCGTCTTCAGAGATTTCTACAGACTTTGCCAAAGCAAAGTCGACACTGCCATCGGACGCGGATCTAGTCAGCCCTTCAAAAATCATGCAGATCAAGGTTGCGGAAAGAAAATCTCCGCATTTTCCCGGGTCCGCTGTTTGGGGCATTGAATGAAATGAGATGTTGAGCCTCTCCGGTCTTGGAGCTGGAGGTGCGGCGCAGCCCGTTAAAAGCAAGATAAGAAGAAAAAATCGCATGTTCGGAAAAAGATAACAACAATACGAGATGTTTGCAATGTATATAATGAACTTGCTATCTATGTTAAATTTGTTATTGTAAGGGAAAGGGAGGAGTCCGGTATGACGTATTTAAAGAGCCTGTTTTTTAATTTTCTGATTGTTTTTTTCGCAAATCACGTTTTACCTGGAATTGAACCGGGAGAACATAAACTGCCTCATGTCGGACCTGATTTGATTTTCGCAGCGGCGCTTGGCGTAGCCAACTCCCTGATTTATCCTATTTTAAAGGTAATTCCTCAAGGCGCGAGCCTCCCGAAGATCATCATGGTTGCAATCGTTATGAACTTAGTTGCTTACGCATTGATGAAGTTTGCTCCTCTGGGTATCGAAGTAACCGGGATTGAGAGCTTTTTCATCGCTGTTGGCATCGTATCTCTGGGCAGCATCCTGACAAACTTTATGGAACTCAAGCATGCTCAGAACAATAAAATGCCAAAACCGCCCAGCCAACCTCCCGTAGCATAATAGGATTTTCCCATGAACTATGTATGGGCGTTGGCGATCAATTTTTTGGCAGTCTTTGGGCTTGTTCGATTTGCGCCGGGCATCGCGGCGGCCTATTCCGAACCTTCCCCCGTCGGATCGGACCTTCTCTTTGCGGCAATCACAGCGCTTTTTAATGCTTCCGTATTTCCGGTCTTGATCTTAGTCGGGATCTTTCCGACTAAGCTAAAGCTTGCCGTATTGAATGCGATAATTAGCTTTGGCGCTTTTACCCTGATTGCGATGATTCCCTTTGGTTTTCAACCAAATCCGGGAGGGGTTGCAATTGGCGGCGGCCTAATTTGGCTGATCAGCTTTCTTGTCAGCTATTTTCAGATGCGCCGCTGGATCAACATGCACAGGCCTTCATAAGGGCTCGGGCTCCCGGGTCAGGACGGATTCCCCTTCAAAACGGGCGACCATTACGGCGCAGCAGGTGTCGCTGAAGACGTTGATCGTAGTTCGGCACATGTCGATGAGCCTATCGATGGCAATGAAGAGGCCAATTCCTTCGGCCGGAAGGCCGATGATCCCCATAACGACGATGACAGCCACAAGGCTTCCCGACGGGATTCCGGCAACGCCAACCGATGCGATCAATGCAGAGACAACGACGAGAAATTGTGTCCCAAACGAAAGGTCTATCCCATAGACCTGGGCGACAAACATCGCAGCGACGCACTCGTATAGAGCTGAGCCGGCCATATTGACTGATGTCCCTAGAGGAATGACCAAGCCGCAGATCCGGTTGGATACCCCGGCCCTTTTCTCTACGCAATCGATTGTCACGGGGAGAGTGGCCGAGGTTGAGCTCGTCGAAAAGGCCGTAATTAGCGCAGGAGACATGGCCCTGAAGTGGCGCCACGGATTGACATTCCCGATGAACTTCAACATGAGGGGGAGAACGATGAACATAAACGAGGCTAAACCGAGGAGTACTGTAAGGGTAAACATCCCAAGCGAGCGGAGCGATTCCATTCCGGTGGTCGCAAAAACTTTAGATACAAGGCAAAAGACTCCGAATGGAAGAAACTTCATGACGAGATGCGTAATCTGGAGCATGGTTTGGAACACACCCTGCCAGAATCCCTGCAAAATACTTCCGGGTCCCGAGTCGATTTTCGAGAGGGCATAGCCAAAAAGCAAACTAAAGAAGATCAGCCCCAGCATTTGACCGCTAGAGAAAGCGAGGACAATATTGGAAGGGATGATTTGGGTAAGCACTTTTGCTAAAGCGCCTAAGCCGCCGGCATTTGCTTGCTGCCCGAGTTTGATGAGCTGGGCTTCCTGGTCTGCGCTGATCGGCGGAGCGATATGGGCAGCTCCCGGCTGCAGCAAGTTGACAAAGAATAGGCCTACAAGCACAGCCGATAGGGTGGTGATAAAATAAAAAAAGAACATTTTGCCGCCGATCCGGCCAAATGATTTTTCATTTCCGATGCGGGCTATGCCAGTGATTATCGAAGAAGAGACAAGGGGAACCACAATAAGGGTCAATGCTTTAAGGAAAAGCTCTCCAAAGATGTCGACTATGGAGTAATAGCTGACGCCGAAGATGCCTTTATCCTGGTCGGCCCAAGATCCAAAAAGGATGGCGAACAGGATTGCTGCAATGACTAGCCAGGGTCGTTTTGTCTGTTTCTTCATCTATCACCTTTGCAAATTCAGTGCATTTTATCTTTTTCGAAAGATTCTGAATACAAGTTTTATCTGGAGTGCTCGTCCCATTCGAAACGGGTTCCCGTGGGAATATTATGCCTCTCGAACCAGCCGGCGGGCATTTCCAGGGCGTATTGCGCTAAGTTGGGACTATAGTAGATTTTTATGGGGGATAGGGCCATTTCCTTTACACCGATCAGCTCTCGTTTTTCATCAAAAAAACCGATGCTCAAGGGAATTTTTACCCCCTTCATCCAAAAGGGTAGAATTTGGGGAGTTTCATAGACAAAAAGCATCCCCTCATTTTCGGCCAGCTCCGTGCGGCCCTTGAGTCCTTTGACCTGCTCTTTGTGAGTTTGCGCCAACTCTACGCGGATCGTCTCATCGCTTAAGCGGATTGTTGTAAACTCGCAAAGTAGAATAAAGGCAAGGAGCTGCTGCAACATTGTAATGATTATTGCTTAAGGAATCTTTTTCCGCTATAGATAGGCTATGCGCCGCTATCTTTTTGGATTTTTAGCACTCGGCTCGGCTGTATATGCTGCCGATGTTCCATTGGAAGTGCTCTTGCCTTCTCGGGGAAGAGAGCCTTGGTCTACAGGCCCTCTTCTTACGCCATCGGGGAATAATATTCCGAAGGGACACCTCAATATCGAGCCGTATGTTTTTGCGACGCAATCTTCCTCTAGTTATGATGAAGATTGGAAGAGGGTGCCGAACGCCGTAAGCGCTTGGAATATTAGTATCCTTCCCTTCCTGCAAGTAGGCATGACGACTTGGCTGGACTTCTCTTTAATTCCTTCCTGGGTCTATGTAGTTTCTAACGGATCTGCAACATTTAGTTTTGGGGACTGCTCAGCGGCGCTTGGGTTTCAACTCTGGAAGCAAAAACACAATAGCTGGGTTCCGTCAATCAGGCTTATTATAACTGAGACGTTTCCTGTTGGCAGGTTTGAAAATCTCGATCCGGAACTGTTTGGCACGGATATTGCAGGAGCCGGTTCCTACGTGACGCGGGCGGCCTTAGCGATGGGGTGGGACATCCATGCTGCGGATATTCACTGGCTCTATGTTCGATTTGTGGTCGCCTATGATATTTCTTCTAAAGTGCATGTGCATGGTTTTAGCTCTTACGGAGGGGCTTTTGATACGAACGGATGGGTGTATCCCGGAGAGAGTATTCAAGTTTTTTTAGCCGCTGAGTATAGCATCACCCAAAATTGGGCCATTGCCTGCGATTTCTTGGCCAATTATAACACCTCCATTCGTTTTAATGGCTTTCCCGGCTATGACGTTTTGACAGGGCTTCCTGCGGATTTAAACGTAGGCTCTTCTGCTCAGTACAGCTTGGCTCCTGCGCTTGAGTACAACTGGAGTGAGAATTTAGGGGCTATCTCCGGTGTTTGGTTTACCTTTGCCGGCCGCAATTCCATTGCTTTTACAAGCTGGGTCACGGCTTTGAACTATTATTATTAGATTGCCATTAAGACCACCTATTCATATTATTGTGATGATAAAACTGATTAGGAGTTGCACCGTGAAAAAAGTTTATGCTGTTTTAGCTTTGGCCTTGGCTGTAGGCGGGTCTGCGTTTGCCTTGGAAGAGAATTCAAAACCTTCTCAAGAGATCTCTAGGCAGGCACCGATGACAGGGGAGGGGCGCGTGGCGGCTCTTCGGTCGGAATATGAGCAAGGCAAATTTAATTCTTTACTAGACGGCCTTGAAGAGGAATATGGCCGGTTGCAAGCAAGCGGGCGGGTTGGTGAGTTTGCCGAAATGCGCCGTGTAAGCGAGGCGGATGAGCAGATAAAAGGGTTGGCAAGCCAGTTCGATAAGATGGCTGCCCGTCTTCTGGAAGAGAGAAATGCTGAATTGGCTGCCCTTTGCCAAGACCAAAGCGAGGCTCTATCGGCTCAGCGCGTCAAGTCGCTCATCGCTCCTGTAGACGAAAAGCAGCTCCAGGCGATCAGAACTCTCTCAATGCTGCGCTTCAAAACACCTGATCAAGCGGCAAGCCCGGATGAGCGAGCCCTGATCGAGATCGATCTTGCTTATGAATTCAAAATCGTCCACTTCAATCTTCACTACGCAGAGGATGGCGATTTTTTGGAAAAGCATATCGTTCTTGGAATGGACAAGATGAAAAAGGCAAGCGAAGCATCAAAGTCGTTTAGCGATGCAGACCTAAAAGAGACGGTAGCTCTTGCGGCTGGCGGATTCGATGCTTGGCAAGCAAAAAATCTTGATCTGAGGGATTTGCTTGCTACTGCAAAAAAACCGTCAGGCGATTTGGACAGAAGCATTGCCGCAGTTCTCAATGGCTACAAAGCCAAGAAAGACGACCTTTATCAAAGGGAATTTTTAGCGAAATTGAACTAATTGCCCAGCACCGGAGCGTTCTCGAACCAATTTCTCGAGGGAATGAAGCTTCTCTATGAGCTAGAACCCCTTATCAAGGTCAAGCCCTACCTCACAAATCAGTGGGAAAAGAGCGGTAGGCTGATTAGAAGCGCATCTTGAAAGAGGGTGAGCTTATTTTCATATCCTCCTCTACTGAAATAGAACCGATGCTGCGTAAAAAATTCTAAAATCTAAAAAAATTGAGTTCCCGGATTGAGCTAGAAAATATCAAGAAATTTTGGCTCAAAAAGTTAAGGTAATCGCACGCCTTGAATTGGATTCGATTTGATCGCATCATCAATAGCCGAAAGATCTGAACTAGAAAGTGATACGTCCAACGCTTTCAGATTTTCTATCAGATATTCCATACGTTTTGTACCAGGAATTGGGATAATATCCTCTCCTTTAGAAAGAAGCCAAGCAAGTGAAAGCTGTGATGTGGTGCACTTTTTCTTATTAGCTATAGCTTGTAATGCATCTACCAAATGGAGATTCTTAGGAAATGTATCTCGTTGAAATTGAGGAGAAAAAGCTCTAACATCTAAGACTTTACTGTTAAAAAAGACATCAGCGTTTCTCTGTTTACCGGGCAAGAGCCCTCTTCCAAGAGGAGAAAAAGCTACAAATGAAATTCCAAGCTTTCTACAAGTGGGCAAAATAGCCTCTGCGTCTTTGTGATTAAGTATAGAAAATTCAGATTGAAGTGCTACTAGCTTGTCGCCTAATACAGCATGGGCTTTTTTCAGGGTGTCGGAATCAACTTCGGATAAACCCACATAGCGAATCTTGCCATTACTGATAAGTTCAATCATAGCTTGTATGGAACTTTCAATAGACACTTCTCCACTAAAACGATGCAAATAAAAGATATCAATTACATCAGTCTGCAGGCGTTTTAAACTAGCATTGCATGCGTTTAAGATATATTCAGGAGAATTATGAATTTTTAATGTCTCCCCATCAAATTCGATTGCGCATTTTGTGGCTAAAACGATTTTGTTCCTGAATTTTTTAACTGCTTTTCCAAGTAAGAATTCATTGGCTCCGTTACCATACATATCAGCTGTATCAAAGAAAGTTATACCCTCTTCATAAGCCCTTTGTATCACGTCGATAGCTAAGGATTCATCTGCTTCGCCATAGAAGCCAGTCATTCCCATGCATCCAAGTCCTAAGGCTGATACTTTAGGACCATTTTTCCCTAATTGTCGTTGTTTCATTTGTTATCCTTAAAATCGTAGAAGCCTTTTACTTGATTAAGAACCTCATTAATTTCTGTAATTAAACAGTCTGAATCGAAACGCAAGATGACTATAGCTGTATGAGTATCAAGTTTTTCCATCTCAATGAACAATCTTAAGACCACAGTGTTCGCTGCTGGAGCTACAATGATATCTTCTGGATATACTTCCCATGACCCTTGATTTTCATAAACAGAGCGCAGATCCATTAAAAAAGTTTCCCGACTCCGAGTAAAAAGCTGACCGTTTAAAACTTTCTTACAGTCTGAAGAAACTATTTCTGCAATCTCTGTTTGAGAGAAATCTATTCCTTGGCTTATTTGGTTAATGCAATTTAAGTACTTATCAGCAGCCTTGCGCAAAGCCTCTGAATCGGCACAAAGACAAACATTCTCTCTGCTTTCTGCTTCTACAGCATAAGAAGCAAGAGGAAGTAAACATGCCAGCAAAGGAAAGATTCGTTTCATCTCAGGCTCTTTTTTTGAGAGGGAGGATATCAAAATTAATCCTTTCCAGCTAGAGATATATATCATTTCTAAAAGGCCAACTTGCAAGAAATCCCTGAAACCACTAAGGTTATTAGTGGTTAAGGGGAAAATTTGCAAGTATGGACATGGAAACATTTCTAGCTAATAATCAGATCTTTACGATCGAAGAAGTGAGGATTGCCCTTGAGATGGAGCAGAGCAATAGTACGCTGGATAACTTATTAGCGTATCATCTTCGACAAGGGCATATTACCCGGATTCGGAAGGGACTTTACTATACGATTCCCAAAGGGGCTGATGCAAAGGCTCATCCCATTGATCCTTATCTCATCGCGAGCAAAATGACCTCTGATTCCACTTTGGCGTACCATACGTCTTTGGGTTTTCATGGGAAATTGCATTCTTTACGAACCGATTTTATCTATATTACGCAGAGAAAATCAAAACCCCCTTTTATTTTTCGCAATTTCGTTTTTAAAGGTATTTCTACCCCTAAAGGAACTCTAGCTAATCCAAACCTTGGTGTTGAACTTGTCGATTATCAGGGATGCAAGGTAAATGTTACAACTTTAGAACGAACTTTTGTGGATATTCTTCATCGACCTACCCTAACCGGCACCTGGGAAGAAATTTGGCGTTCTTTAGAATCTATTGAATATCTCAATCTTCAACAAGTATTGGCTTATGCAAAATTGCTAGATAATGCAATTACGTCCTCTCGAGTAGCTTTCTTTCTTGATCAACATCGTGAAATGCTTGGCCTTTCAGAAAAAGATCTAACAGCCTTTGATGCATTTATCCTAAAAAATCCACACTATTTAGATCGTTATAATAAAGAGCCGAATCAGCTTATTTCTAGATGGAATCTTATCGTTCCAAAATCATTACTCCAGAGAACTTGGGAAGAACCTCATGAAAATTTCTAAAGAACTACTCGTTCGAGAATCGAGTCGCACGGGCTTCCGTGTCGAAATATTAGAAAAAGTCTGGCATCTGATGAATGTTCTTGAGGGAATTAATGCTCATCCTTTTTTACAAGAACGGCTAGTGTTAAAGGGAGGCACTGCCCTCAACCTTTTTATCTTCGACCTTCCTCGTTTATCGGTTGATATTGATTTAAACTATATAGGAATGCCGGATCGAGAAGGAATGATGAACGAACGTCCTCTTGTTGAGAGAGCCATGGAATCTGTTTTCCAGAGAGAAAATCTGATGATACGTCGTATTCCTGCCAAACATGCCGGTGGAAAGTGGCAGCTGAAATACCAAGGCGTTCTTGGTAATCAAGGCAATCTGGAAGTCGACTTGAATTTTATGTTCAGAATCCCACTTTGGGATATTCAAAAATGTTCCTCTAAAGTCACTGGCCACCACCAAATACATGGGATTCGAATTCTTGATTTTCATGAGTTAGCAGCCGGGAAGCTGACCGCTTTATTTGCTCGAAATGCATCACGCGATTTATTTGATGCTCATCATCTGTTAACGAAGGTACAGTTCAACCAAGAGCAACTACGACTTGCCTTTGTTCTCTATATCGGGATGAGTTCAATTAAAAATCCTCAAGAGATCTCATCTGAATCCCTTTTGTTCGATGACGCTGATTTTCGACAACAGCTCCTGCCTGTCCTTCGCAATACTAAGAATGAGCAAGATCATCGATCTTGGAAAGACATCAAACTTCAAGAGTGCAAACAGGCTCTTGCCACATTGCTTCCTTTTACTGAACAAGAAGCGAAGTTTCTAAAAATCCTTATTGAAAAAGGAGAAATTCGCCCATCTCTACTTACAAATGAACCCATCATGCAATCCAAAATTGAAAAATTGCCCTCCCTTCATTGGAGAGCGTCACTGGTTCAATTAGCACCGCAGCAAGAGATGAAAACGAGATATAACCGAAAGTTGTGGATGAAGGGATAAGAGGAGCGTATCCTCAGTGATTTTTCCGACCAGGAAAAAATCAACACAAAGGAATACGCTCATGAAAAAATTTG